>JAFDGR010000039.1 GCA_019309145.1 Deltaproteobacteria bacterium
CCTAATCACGGCCTCACATTTCTCCTTTTTAATCCTTTCCATCTGGGCAACAGAAATCCGAACCGGGCAGAACCTCTTATGAAGACTCTTATCATTACTGTCACAGGAAGCCTCTTGGTGAGCGTTCTTTTCTTATGGCGGTTTCTGCTCATGAAGGGAAAACACCCAAACACGGATCTTCTCGTCTCTGCCTGGAATTGCTTTTCAACCCAACACAGAAATGGAAAAGAGGAAATAAAATGACTGCTGTGCGTTCATCCCAAACCCCAAATCCGACAAACAATCTTTTTGCCGATGGTGAACAGGCCTATGAATTTGTGAAAGTGTTTTCACATGACTGCCGAAATGAGCTTGTTTCAATGGGCGCCGTACTGGCATTACTGGAGAGGGGGTTCTAGGGAATGATAGGCGTAGTTGCCAGGAGTCAAATCCACACCTTATTCCATCGAATTGAGAGGATGATCGGCATGCTGGAGGATTCCATTGCGATCATTCTGGCAAGCAAAGGAACAGTCGGTTTTCAGATGGAAAGCCTGAACGTTTTCAAAGAGGTAATAGAGCCGGTTCTGAGCGAAATTTGTCTTGACGTACCAAAGGAACGGATTGAACTTATACGGCGTCCTGACGAGTCTACTGGAAAGCAAGATTTGTGTATCCCAGGAAACAGATTTTTCCTGAAGTCTGTTTTCAGGAATCTCCTGAAGAATGCGGCTGCATATGGTGCTAAGGGGACAAAAATTGCTATAGCAATAACTCAAATGGGGAAAAATCTCATTTTCGATATCCAAAACTATGGAGATCCGATCCCCGCCAACCTCCGGAAAGATATTTTTCTGGAACCGGCAAAAACGACTCCTCGAGCTTCTGGGAAGCAAGGCGGATTAGGTATCGGCTTATCTCTGGTGAAGGAGATCGTGGCATGTCATGGCGGCAGGCTATGGTACAGACCTGATAAGAACACGTCCCACTTCCTTGTTTCACTGCCGGCAAAGGGTTAAAAAATTCTCGCCCCTAACGAAGCCACCTCGGAACATTTCCCTTTAGGAATTGGCGCCATTTTTCTATGAGAGGTGTTGCTTCTCCCAGTCGTGCCCTTTTTCTATAGCAGAATTTCTCCCGCTATAAATATCTACGCCCCTTGCTCCTTTTGATATTACCTTGATACTGGACTGGCGAAGTAACAGCCGAATAAAACTAATCAACGTATCATCATCTCTACGCTCACCTGACAGGATAATCGCTTCTTCCATTTGTCTACTCCTTTTGATTAAAAGCATTTTGTAACGGTGAAAGCCTACATGCCCTCCACGTCTACAGATTGTCCCGGGCTGTATCGAACCGCGAGCGTTCGCACCAAGCCCAGAGATAGAACAACAAATCCTAGGGCAACCAGCTCTTTCAGGTGAATCGATGGGTTGTTGTAAAGAATGTCGATGAGTTCTCTCATAAGTAAGACAAGGGCAGGATCGATTACAGCGTGAAGGCGAAACCGGTGTGCCCCGAAAAAATCAACAAAACTCCTGAACAATTCAATGACCACCAGGAAACTCAAGATATCAGTAACGACCTTATGAAAACTATGCCCTATGGAAATATCCACCAGCACTTCTCTAAGAGAATAAATGGGTTTGGCAAGGCCGACTCCCAGTATCAGGATAATGAAAATCATCAGTACATTCAGGATGTATCGAAGCGATGTCTGAAAGAGAAAATGGGTTTCAGGAAACTTCATGAAGCATGGCCTCCTGTTTTAATGGCACAGAATAAAGACTGTTTCTCGTTTTGAGAACAATGGGACCGTCCCAAAAACAGTTTATCCTTGCAATGTCGTGGAGGAAGAATGCGCCTCAAATATTAGTCGAGAATGAGGGCTATACAAATTTTTTATTAAAAGAGGCCTCTTCAGCTTTTTAACAGAAAACTCATTTCTCCTTCATAAAACTCTAACTGTAGCGGAGCAGAAATACATCTCCGATCACTTTTGCTTCTTGTACGAAAGGAGGTGATACCTAGAACAAGGAAAGAAATGAGGAAAGGGAAATCGCCAGAACAAAAATACACAAAAAAGCAAATGGAGGAAAAAGCATGAAGAAGGTATTTATTATGGTCATTTTTGTTGCGGGTTTTTTCACTACGCTCGCGTTTGTTCCCGTTTTAACGGTTCATGCCGGAGAAACAGATGTGCTCATCAAGAAACTGATCCAACGGGGTGTCCTTTCCGAGTCGGACGGCCAGGAACTCTTGAATAAGGCGTCCAAAAGCAAAGGTGCCGAGACCACAATGGAACTCCCCAAGTGGGTCAAGAACATCAAGTTAAAAGGGGATTTCAGGCTTCGGTACCAGTATGAAGATACCGATAACGACGGAATTGATTCTCGGGAGAGATACCGGATCAGATGGCGATTCGGCGCTGAAAGCAAGGTTAATGACCAGTGGAAGGCTGGCTTTGGACTGGCATCGGGCGGAAATGATCCCCGTTCCACAAACCAGACCCTTGAGAACACCTTTCAATCTCCGGATGCCCGGATTGATTACGCTTACGCAAAGTTTACGCCCAACCCTTGGGCGAGTCTCATCGGTGGAAAATTCAAAAACCCCATCTGGGGTGCAAAAGACCTCCTGTGGGATGGAGACATCAGGCCGGACGGCGCAGCGGCCCACTTGAAATTCAAGGCTGCACCTGCCGAAATCTTTGTAACACCCGCCTATTTCATCCTCGACGAATACAAGACCTATAAGGATGACCCTGCCATGTGGCTGGTCCAGGTGGGTACCAAGGTGAAAATAGGAAAGGTTATGTACTTCAAGGTAGCCGGCACCTATTATGATTTCAGCAATGTGACCGGAAATGCGTTCGCCCACAGTGCCGGGACCAACAGCGTTGATGTAGCGGGGGATCTCACCCAGGACTATGATTCCCTGGCCGCGGACGGAGAATTCGGTGTTCATCTTCCCGGCCCGGTGCCCCTGGTGGCCGTGTTCGGTCAGTACGTAAAATCGGACGCGGATGATGACAGCAAGGGCTGGCTAGTGGGAGTAAAGTTCGGACACAAAAAAGTGAAGGGACTGGGTCAATGGCAGGTGAAATATAACTATCGAAGATTGGAAAAAGACGCATGGCCTGATTTTCTCCCGGATAGTGACTTTTATGGGGGCGCAACGGATGTCAAGGGGAGCGAGGTAGAATTCAAACTCGGCCTGGCAAAACACGTGTCATTCGGGGTGGATTATTACTTTGATGTCAAACCTATCAATGGTGATACGAACAGAGAGCAGAAGGTTCTGCAGGCCGACCTCGTCATTAAGTGGTAAGCTTCCGATAAATTGAAGAGGGGCTTGCGCAATGCGGTACAGTACCCAGCTGCGCACGCTCCTCCCTCCGAAAGACGGATGAAAAGGAGAGGGGGCTCAGGGGCCCGGGCTATTGTTGATTGAGGCCAGCCTGCTTCAGGTGTATGGTGAAGGTGCTGCCTTTTCCCGGGGTGCTTTCAACAAAAATTTCTCCACCGTGGGCCTGGACAATGTGCTTCACGATAGCGAGCCCGAGGCCGGTCCCGCCGACAGCTCTGCTCCTTCCCTTGTCCACCCGGTAGAACCGCTCAAAAATTCTTTGAATATGTTCAGGAGCAATGCCATAACCTTGGTCAGTGACACTTATGATTACTGTCTCCGCGTCTTTTTTCCGCGCACTGACACGAATGCTGCTTTCCCGGGGGCTATAGTTAATTGCGTTGTCAAGGAGGTTCACAACCGCTTGCTCTATCTGACCTGCATTTCCCCTTGCCGGAAGCACCTCAGGGCAATCCAGCGAAGCCGTGATCCCCTTGGCCTCTGCTTTTGTCAGGCAAAGCTGGAGCGCGGAATTGAGGACGCCTCTCAAATTGAATTCATCGAAGGCTGTTTTGGCAAACTCTCCCTCTTGCTCAATCCTGGAGAGAGTCAACAGATCCTCCACCAGGGCCTCCAGTCTCCTGGTATGCTTTTCTATAATACCCATGAAACGCAGTGCGTCATCGGGGTTTTCCAGTGCGCCATCAAGAAGGGTTTCAACAAATCCCTTTATAGTTGTTATGGGGGTCTTGATCTCATGGGACAAATTCGCCACAAAGTCCCGTCGCATGTTTTCGAGTTTTCTTACACGGGTCACATCGGCAATGACCAGAAGTGTACCGATTCGTTCCCCATTGGCATCCAGCAATGAGGTGGAGCGAAGGTTGAGGATTCGATCATCTTCGGTTCCCACCCGGATATTCATATCCTCCTCAAAGGTATCCTGCTCGTGTAAGGCACGTGTCACGAAACCGGCCAGCATCGGATTTCTGGAAAGCTCCTCAATCATCATGCCCACGCCATTTTCCGGATCCACATGAAAAAGGCGGGCAGCCGTTCCATTGATGCTCAGGATCCTGCCTTGAAGATCTACAGCGATTACCCCTTCCATCATACTACTGAGAACTGTGCTCAGTTCGTTTCGCTGACGGGTAATGGTTTCAATCCGCTCACGTAAACTGTCGGCCATCCCCTTCATGGTGCCGGCTATTTCGTCAATTTCCTTTATCTTGGAAACAGGGGCTCTCGCTCCAAGGTCTCCTTTGGAATAGGCCTCCGCCACCCGACGGATTTCTTCAAGCGGCCTGCTCGTATAGCGGGAAACCAGGAAGCTCATGCCTGCTGAAACAAGAGCAATAAAAAGTCCCGCCAGCACTATTCTGAGTTGAATGGCATGAAGGGCTTTATCGACTGTATCCACGGGAATAGAGGTCCGAACAACACCGGCTATGGTTTTTCCTTTGCGGACAACCACGGCCTTATACATCAACTTTCTTTGCAGGGTTCTGCTGAATCGGATGGCCTCACCCGTTCCCTCCCGCATAGCCGCCCTAACCTCGGGCCGGGTACCATGATTGTCCATGGTCAAAGGATCATGGTGAGAATCGCCGTATACTTTGCCATCAGGCCCGATTACCGTGATACGGATTTCGGCCCTTTTTCCCATGCTTTTGCATATCTCATCAATCCTTTTCTTGTTTAGAGGTATCAAGAGGGGAAGGATGCGGTCTTCCACCAAGCGGGCCCGTGCCTCGAGATCGAGAGAAACTTCGCGCAGATAGAAGCTCTTCAGAAAGCTGCCTGAGTACCAGGTTACAGAAACGATAGACAAGAGCGCAATGAAAAGGAAGGCAGGATAGAGTTGCCACAGCATACGCCTCTTTTTTGCCATTCGCTACTCCTTGAACCGGTATCCCACGCCGCGAACCGTCTCGATATATTTTCCGTATGGGCCGAGTTTCTTGCGGAGACCTGCTATCTGCACATCTACAGAGCGTTCGGTGACATTGTATTCCTCACCATGAACCGCGTCAACAATCTGATAGCGTGTAAAGACCCAACCGGGCCTTTGTGTCAGACACTGAAGGATAGCGAATTCACTGAACGTGAGGGAAACAAACTTTCCTTTCACAAAAACCTCGTGACGACCGGGATGAATTTCCAGTTGATGTATCTTCAAAGGCGATTCCTTATCAGGAGTGGGAACGTCCCTCCCCCTCCGCAAAACCGTTTTTACTCTGGCCGCCAGCACCCGGGGGCTAAAAGGTTTGGTGACATAATCATCAGCCCCAAGTTCAAGGCCTGTGACAATATCAGCCTCTTCTCCCTTTGCAGTGAGCATGATGATAGGGATGTTTTCTGTGGATGGATCTTTTTTAAATCTCCTGGCCACTTCAAGGCCGTCTATTCCCGGCAGCATGAGGTCCAGGATGATGAGATGGGGAACTTGGTTCTTTACCGACTCGAGCGCCTCTTCCCCGGAAGACGCACACCGGACTGCATATCCTTCTCTGGCGAGATTGAAGGTGACCAGTTCCAGAATGTCTTCTTCGTCATCCACTACCAGGATTTCTTTTTTCACCATTTTTCCCTCTTGTGGTTTGATACTTTTGGTGCATCCTCAGAAGGCCGGGCACGATTCCCGCCCGGCACTTCCGCTCTAATACCCAGTATAGAGTGTGCAATGTTTATCTTTTGTGAAATTTTTGTGAGGATTCTGTTAGCGCCATGCAAGCTTGTCCCACCCATACCCACTAGAGGAAGAGGCTGAAACGGTCAAGGGAATTCACTGGGCCACGGAACCTTGAAAGCAAGAAATCATTATTCCTCGATTTCCAAAATCCTTCCCACACCACCTTCCACGTATTTTTCAGGATAGAGGGATCTGATCATGGATTTGTACTGGGTGCAGTGGGTCGGGCAGACTATGTCCAGGCCCTTGATCAAATCAAAGTCACTGAAACCATGCAGCCCTCCAATGAGTGCGAACGGCCTTCCGAATCGGGACGCGGCCTCCAGGATACGACCGACGCCGGGATGGGAACAGCCCGCGATGACCACCAGGCCCCTTTTCATCCTTACTGCAAGAGACTGCTCGAAACCCATGAGTGCACCAGTGGAGTAAATATTCTCATCGAGCGCTAACGGTCCATTGATCCTTACAATCTCCCCGGCCCCCTTCGGTTCAGCGAATGAGGCAGGAATATAAACCTTGGTGGATTTTATGGAAAGAACTGTCTGCAATCCTCCCGCATGATCCCAGTGAGGGTGCGAGAGAAAAATCTCATCAACGTACCGGGGATCAATATTCAGCTTCTTCATGTTGTAAAGAAGAATTGAGCCGTTTCCACCCGTATCGAACAGGATTTTTCTCTGATTGACTTCAACAAGACATGAAAAGCCCCAGTCAGCCTGAAGTCCTTCTTTCCAGATAGTGTTATCATAAAGAATGGTGATCCTCATGGAGATACTCTCTTGCAGATTTCATGTAATCTTTCATCAATGCGTCCATCCGGGAGCATCCAGTCCGGGTGATATTCACCATTTTCTTCCATCTGGTAGCGAATGCAAATCTCCCAATTTCCCTTGCAATACAGCTCCACATATTTGGCATCTACATACCCCCTTTCAAAAAGTGTCTTCATTGGGCACACGGGATACCACTTGCATTCCTTGGCAAAAGCTTTTGGTTTACGATAGTTTTGTGCCATCCGATTTCTTATCCCCCTGTCTTACTTGTCTTTCAAGAGCGCCTCAAGCCCGGCAAAGGCCTTGTAGGTAGAGGGCTGCTTCTTCTTATCTCCGGGCGTCGGCCCCTCAGACCACTCCGCGTCCAGGTACCGCGAGTGTTCGTTATCATGACAGTACACGCATAAGAGTTCCCAGTTACTCCCGTCGAGGGGATTGTTCTCATGGTCGTGATCCTTGTGATGGACCGTAAGCAACCGAAGATTCTTCCCGGAAAATTCGCGCCCGCAGCGGGCACACACCCACGGGAAAAGCTTCAGTGCCCGTTCCCTGTAGCTCTTTTCCCGGCGTGCCTGCTCGCGGCGAACCTCAGCGATGGTCTGTTTTCTTTTCTCCCGTTTTTCCCCATTCCTCGTATCCGCCATGTGCAGACCCTCCAGAATAGAATTCCCCCATTTTTTACCAAATATCCACTTCCAAAAAAGTCCAAACCGGGCCACTGAACAGCAACCAGGTTCTCATAACGGGCACTACTGTTCCCTCTTTTTACTTTCACTCCGCTTGACATGCAAGGGGATTTCCACTATCGTCACCTTTATCAACGCCCGTTCACAGATGCTTTTTGTATGCGAATGGGTCCCAACTCGAAAATTTGGAGGCATCATGACTGAACACCTGACAAAAGAAACCTTTTTTGAGAAAGTATTTAACTGGGAAAAAAACCAGAATTGGAAATTTGAGGGTGAGTTACCATGCATCATTGATTTTTATGCCGATTGGTGCCAGCCCTGTAAAATGGTGGCCCCCATCCTGGAAGAGCTGTCTGAAGAATACGCGGGCAAAATGAACGTCTACAAAGTGAATACGGATCAGGAACAGGAATTGGCCTCAGCCTTCGGCATCCGCAGTATTCCATCCATGTTGTTTGTTCCCGCAAATGACAAACCTCAGATGGCTGTTGGGGCCTTGCCCAAAGAATCTATATTAAAAGCCATGGAAGAGGTCCTCGGCGTTACGGAAAAAGCTGAAGACGCCTCGTGACAAGATCATCGGCACGGCTTACCGTGCCCGATGAATTAATAGGTTAGCCCATAGATGTACAGTTTCCCATGTCAAGGGTGACCCCATACTACACACTAGCAAGGAATGATGTCTGCGTATGCAAACCCATTCTGTTCAAAAACCTCGCCCACGCTGACTGGGATCGGTTTCTGAAACATGGGACCGCCCACGGCTACCGTGTGAATCTCGCCATTCTCCCCACACGCGTCGCTCCCTTGCGGAAACTCAGCAATCAACTCTCTTGACCATTTCTGTCCGGCAAAATGTGCAGGCACTTTCTTCAGGTCAACACTGCTGATATAGGCTTCCAGCCCCGCCGAGAGCATATGTTCTGCGAGTTGTCGGGTGGGAATTCCCCACAATGGAAAAGACATCTCAACTCCGGTTCCTTTCATTCGATCTTCTCGATATTTCCGGACATCTTTAAGGTAAAGGTCGCCGAATGCCATTACCTCAACCCCTTTGGCGGCTGATGCCATGATGAATTGACCCATGATGTATTCATATTGTTCGTTTGTGCATGGATCGGGGAGGTTGATCATTTGGACCGGCAAACCAACTGCCTCAGCCTGATGCTGAAGCATCTCCAAACGTGTAGCGTGCATGGACACACGGTTGTCTTTCTGGTTCACGGCGGTGAACAGGCCGGCAAGGTCAATCGTCGGGTCTTGCTGGAGGAGGTGAAGGGCCCATGCACTATCTTTGCCGCTGCTCCAGCTCAACAATGTTTTCTTCTTCATTTTTCTCTCCGTCGCATGCTCCCCTGCCGCTATGGAGTGATGCCGGATAGTACTCAGGTGGAGGGCTTCGTTATGCCAATTCTAAAGACAGATGAATATTGAATGGCATCAACTGGACAAACATTGAGGCAACGAGCGCAACTGAAACAATCTGCCGGCATCTTCTTGCCGCCAACACGACCTTTTGCGGCCTCCAAAGGGCATACCTTTATACAGGCTCTACATTGGGTACACTCATCTTTGTCAATTCGTACCCGAAAAATACTGAATCGCTCAGCTATCCATGAAACAAAACCAAAAGGGCAAATGAGCTGACAAAAAGGACGGTAGATGATAAATGATCCCAACAAGGCAATAATAACCGTCAGCAGAATGCTCAAGGATTCAAAATCGAAATTAAACAAATTAAAGGGATTAACATAGTGATATATAACGGTTCCCTTGCGACCTCCAATGACTCCGAACAGGAATAGTAACATTGCGACAAAAAGACCTGCTCGGATTGTGTTTGTCAAAATAAATGGGAGCTTCTTCTGTTTAATTCTTCGCAGAATGGGCAGGCTATAAATCAACTCCTGAAAAGCGCCAAAAGGACACGCCCAGCCACAAATCATCTTATTGCCAATAACAGCAAGTATGATGAAAAAACCGAAGGCTATTACTTTGGCTCCTGGATCAGGATAAAGCCCCGCCATGGATTTGAAAACCTTAACAATACCCTCCATCGGGTTCGGTGATTTTCCCAAAAGAAATCCAGCCACGATTACTGAAAGCAAGAGGCAAACAATATACGGAGCCCTGGGATACCAGCGACGCCTTTGTTTGGCATCGGATCCGTCTGGTCGCCCCAGCATAGTGAGAAAAACAAGGCCTCCGAGCACCAGGGCCACATAAAGATAGTACTTAACAGTGGCATCAACATGCGAAAGAAGGTGGTGGACTACGTCCTGAAGGTCTTCGTGTGTCACACCTATTTTTCGGAGAGGTTTTATCTTGGAAACATCGAGCGGCAGTTTCAATTCCCGGGCAAGGGCTTTCCCAGTGACTCCCAGCTTAGGGGCAATTTGCCGAATTGACATATCAACGCTGAAGTTGACCGCCTTCTTTGGTTTGGAGGTCGGATTCATTGAAAAACCGACGACTACTATAGCCAGCATTACGGCAGCTGTTGCAAACAACCAAACTCGTTGCTTCACAGAGAGCTGTGAGAACCAAAAAAATGTTTTCATATTCGCATCATCCATATACTGCAAATAACGACTGAAACCCGGGTTAGTCGTAATTTGCACGGGTTACTTCGTCTGCCATGGTAGGTTCCAGCAAAGGCTTCCACACAGGGTCCTCCCATGTTCCAAGAGAGGTATGCATATCAAGATATTTTTTGGGAATGGGGTGCGTGCCTACAACAACCTTAACCCCATAGCGCTTTTCAAGAAAGGCCTTGAATATCTCGATAGAGGGACAAGGGGGATAGCCAACAACCAGTCCGGTGGCCAGGTGAATAATCTCTACGCCATTCTTGACCATCTCTTCGCCCGCATATTCGATGTTGCCTCCGGGGCACCCGTCGCAAGAGGTGTACCCGACCAATTCCACTTCGCTGTTGCCATAAATGCTGAAGGCACCTTCCCTGTTCTTCATGGCACGAAAGCACTTCCCGCCCGCGCAGCGGCGGTAGCGGTCACAGATAATAATTCCAATCTTCGTTTTTTGTTTCATTTCAACTCCTTTCGATTTTTTCTGCTGTCTCGCCGCACCCTTGCTACGAAGGCCCGTGAGAAATGCGGGCCAACGTCGGGGTGAGGTGCCGCTTGTCAACTTGGTTATTAAAATTTCCCAATTCTCCCATTGACATATCATTTGGCCCCATGCAAAATCAAGAAATTCATCATCAAAATCCTGAGGAATGGATGGAAAAAGGCCTTCGGCTCTATACCAGTAACCGCATGGAAATCCTGGCAGACTTCCTCTCGCAGGTCCTCCGGGAACCCCTTCCCTCACCTTTGGAGCAAGAAATCATTGTGGTCCAGAGCACCGGAATGGAACGCTGGCTCCGGATGCAGATTGCTGTCCACCACGGGGTCTGCGCCAACGTGCGATTTCCCTTTCCCAATGCCTTCATCCGCGACATTTCCCACAGGGTCCTGGGATTCCTTCCCGAGAAAGCCTTTGATCCCGCGGTCCTGACCTGGCGAATATTCGATCTGCTCCCGGCCTCCGTGGAGCTGCCCGGATTTGAGCCTGTTTCCGCTTACCTTGACAACAAGAGAAGAGAGCTTAAGCAATACCAACTCGCGGCAACCATTGCCGATCTGTTTGACCAGTATCTCATCTTCCGCCCTGAAATGATTTCCTCGTGGGAAAAGGGAAAAGAAAATCACTGGCAGGCAGTGCTCTGGAGGAAGCTGGTTGAAAAAGAAGGGGCTGTTCACCGGGCGGCTCTTCACCGGCAATTAATTGAGGCCCTTGACCGGGGGGAGGTTCCCACCCCGGATATTCTTCCCCGTCGGATCTCGGTATTCGGCATAGCAACACTGCCGCCGTTTCATATCCAGGTGCTTTCAGCCCTTTCAGCAAAAACCCAGGTGAACCTCTTTCTCATGAACCCATGCAGGGAATACTGGGGAGAAATTCTTTCAGAACGGCAAAAACAGGCTTTTCTCAGGAAGAGCGAACAGCATCGGGGAGGAGAAGAGCTCCTCCACCTGGAAGAAGGAAACAGCCTCCTGGCATCCATGGGAACCCTCGGGCGTGACTTTTTTTCAATGGTCACGGAACTGCAGTGCGATGAAAAACAGGCATTTGAGGATAAGACGCCGACGACCATGCTTCAGGTGATTCAGTCGGACATTCTCAACCTCAAAGACCGCGGATCAGAAGGGCAGGAAAAGGCCGTGATTTCACGCCATGATCATTCCCTCCAGATCCATTCCTGCCACAGCCCCATGCGGGAGATGGAGGTCCTGCACGACCGGCTTCTTTTCCTCTTCGAGCAAGACCCCATGCTGGAACCGCGGCATATCCTGGTCATGGCACCCGATATTGAACGCTATGCCCCCTTTGTCCAGGCAGTCTTCGCGGCGCCCGAGAAAGGGGACACGCGTATCCCGTTCAGCATCGCAGACCGCAGCCCGAAAAGCCAAAACCTCCTTGTGGATCCGTACCTGTTCCTCCTTGATCTTTCAAGGGGCCGTTTTACTGCAGCGGAAGTCATGAGCCTCCTCGAATGCGCTGCCGTCCGCAGCAGATTCGGGCTCTCGGAAGACGACCTCTTCATGATCCAGTCCTGGATCCGCGAGAGTGGTATCCGCTGGGGCAGGGACGCCGACCATCGTCAAGGTCTTGGGCTTCCTCCATTCTCCGAGCATACCTGGCGTTTTGGTCTCGATCGACTCCTCCTGGGCTATGCCATGCCTGGTTCCGGCAAGGACCGGATCTTCAAGGATATTCTTCCTTACGACCGGGTAGAAGGGGCGGATGCGTTGGTCCTCGGCCGTTTCGCGGCCTTTGTGGAGGCCTTGATTTCCCGGACCGCTTCCCTCCAAGAACCACGAACTCTCCCCGCGTGGTCAGAAACACTGACCGATCTCCTGGATTCATTCTTTTCCCAGGAACCACCCTGGGAAAGGGAAACCCAGATGATCAGGGATGTTCTCACCGGGCTGAATGAACAGGCCGCTGCATCGAAATTCCAGAGGAACATTTCCATTGACCCTGTCAAGAGCCACCTGGTGAAACAGCTTGTAAGAAAATCCTATGGATCCGGCTTCATGACAGGCGGGGTCACTTTCTGTTCCATGCTGCCCATGCGGAGTATTCCGTTCAAGGTCATCTGCCTTCTTGGCATGAACAATGACGCCTATCCCCGGCAGACAAAAAAGCTCGGATTTGACCTGATGGCGAAAAATCCCCGACGGGGGGACCGGTCCCGCCGGAACGACGACCGTTACCTGTTCCTGGAAACAATCCTTTCTGCCAGGGATACCCTCTCTATCAGCTATGTAGGACAGAGTTCAGAGGATAACAGCGCCATGCCCCCTTCTGTCCTGGTAAGTGAATTGATCGATTACCTGGAGCAAAACTTTCGATGTGAAGATCCGTCCATCTCCCTCGAGGACCACCTCTTTTTCCGGCACCGGTTGCAGGCGTTCAGCCCTGCCTATTTCACCGGAAGTGAAAAATATTTCAGCTATTCACAGGAAAACCTTGATGCCGCAAGGCAGAAAATCGAACCTTCCCGGCAGGGTTCTCCTTTCATTGCCACGAGGCTTTCCCCACCTGATGAGCAATGGAAATCAATAGACCTTTCCCGGTTCCTGGCGTTTTTTGCTCATCCCGCCAGGTTTCTCCTGAAGGAACGCCTGGGGATACTCCTTGGTCGAAAAGATACCCGCATGGAGGAGTCGGAACCGTTCGCCATTGATGGCCTGGAACAATACAAGCTTGATCAGAGAATACTCAGCAACAAGATGGCAGGGAAAGAAAGCCGCCGTCTACTCAAGATCCTCAGGGCGGAAGGGTATCTCCCCCATGGCACGCCGGGGGAGTGCGCGTATGAACGCCTCAGGGAAGGGGCGGAAACCTTTGCTCAAAAGGTGCGGGAACAGACGCAACAAAGGGAACCGACATCCCTTGAAATCGACTTCCTCCTGAAGGGGCTCACGGTGAAAGGCCGGATTGACGGGATCTATCCGCACTGCCTGATCCAGTACCGGTACGCAAAAGCCAAAGCCAAAGATCATGTCACCCTCTGGATCAAGCACCTGTTTTTCAACCTGTCAGAAGCGCGCAAGGGAAACGGAGAAAGCATATTGCTCGCTGCAGATGGAACCTGGAGATACGCGCCGGTGGACTCGCCCATGAAAATCCTCGAGCAGATGGCACGCCTGTTCCTCAGCGGCCTTGAAAAACCGCTCTCCTTTTTCCCCGAGACCTCTCTTGTGTATGCCAGGGCTCTCATTGAAAGGAAAAAAGAACAAGCATATGCCCTGGAAAAGGCCCGGGAAAGGTGGCTGGGAAATGAATTCCGTCCGGGCACGGGTGAAGGTCAGGATGAGTACTATCAGCTCGGTTTCGGCAATACAGACCCCCTTGATGAAGCATTCAGGGACCTCGCCATCGAATTCTACACGCCTCTCCTCTCCGCCATGGAAAAAATCGGCTGAACCTAAAGCGGCCGTGCCACAACGAGTTTTGTGCACCCAAAATGGTAATACCTTATCTCTTCTGCAATGAGATCGTGTGCGCTTAAAAGCCCTTCCAGCCCTCCGTTCCTGAGGTAGCCCCGAAATCGACGGTAATGCTCATGTCCCGCGGCCCTTTCGATCAAATGAATGGCGCCATGTGCGACCCGGGCCGTGATCCCCAGGGGTTGCGTGTAATCCACCAGGATCATTTTTCCTCCCTGTTTTAAGAGACGTTTTGCTTCTTCCACAATCCGGTGCCGCACGTTCCGCTCCTTTTCGTGGAGCGCCAGGGTGACAATAATGCCCGCGAATCGAGCCGCGCGAAACGGAGCATGAGCAGCGTCACCCTCAATGAACACCACCCCGTTTCCGCCCTTCTTTTTCGCCACTGAAAGCATCTGCGCCGAGATATCAAGGCCCACAGCCCTCAGGCCCTTCCGGTGCAACAGGATGACCTGGTATCCTGTTCCGCAACACATGTCTAGGACGCAATCAAGATGGCGGGACCGCGCCAGCGCGCATACGTCATTTCGGATATCGCGGAGAAATGGTGCCGTAAGAGGATCATATATCCCCGCAAGGCGCACATAATCATCTTCTTTGTTCAAAACCAGAAACCTTTTTTCTTCTTTCTGGTTTCCAGTTGGAGGATCTTCTCCTCCAGTTCTGCGATCCTTCTCTCGATATCAGCAATCTTCCTTTTGACCTCCTCATCCCTCGTCTTCCGCGGTTCAGCCTCCCCTGTTTCATGGGAAGGCTGTTCCCTGATGATCCTGTTCACGCTTGTGACGCTGATGGCAAACCTCTCCGCGATTCTCTTTTTCGGGACCCCCTTTCTGTAAGATTCCCTCACCTTTTGCCTTGTTTTTTCATCAATCCTTTTCCCTGCCATAGCTTTTCCTTTCTGCTTATGCCCCTTGACCCTGAAATCCCAACGGGGACTTGGCGTCACGAAGCAGGTTCCTCTTGCAAAAAGTATGCTTCTTTCTTGTACGGTTTCGAGAAATTAAAGGCATAAGGCCTTTCACTCCTTGCTTGGGGGTAGCTTAAAAATATCACTCAATGGGATGGAAAAAGCAACTTCGGGTCGATATCGCAGATACGTCGGGATAGGGTAGCGAACCCCTTTCTGGTGGCTCTTTTCAAGGCCTTCCACCACATCCGTTAGTTTCCCGGAGGGGATCGCCATGATCATCTCGTGATCCTGGCACCCGGCCCACACCCGATCGCCGTTTCCCGGGACAACCACCTTGCACTCACCATCAAGGTATGCTCCCAGTACGCCTTCCGTACAGGAAGCGGCCCTGCCCGAAAAGCTCCCTGTTACGGGTGTGCCATCGCGAAAGGTCGCTCCATGGATCAATCGCATCATCTGGGCGGGATCGACATATACCAGGACCACATGTGGTTCCCTGCTGGTCCGTTCGAGAGGCGTGTACACAACCTGGAGATCCTTCCCCATGTCGAGCATCCGGAAGCCCTTTAATACTCCCTGCGCTGCTTCTTCATCAGACGCATAGTTCATCCGGAGAAGGAAATCAATAGCTCCCGTTTCATCTGCAAGCCTGTCCCAGCCATAGGTGTGCGCTGCTATCCCACACCCCACATCCTCGGGACCGAAGGCGACAGTCCAACCATAACGCCGGGCCATGCCGGCCCCCTGACACGGAGCCATGAGCACACCAAGATCTTTCATAGGTCTCTTCGTACGTTCCGGAAGCTGTTCATCACTCTGAAGAAAACTAACTGAAACCGCAAATGTCTGGGGGTTTACATACTTCCTTATCTTTTCACCGAGAAGTGCCCATTTTTCCATCGCGTTTCCCCTCTCTTATCCATTGGTTTCCGGTTTACCCCAACACCTGTCCCTCTATCCGATATCTAATGGAAAACACGCACCCCGTCAACCCTTGCCCTTTTCCTGAAATTCATATTTCTCTTGACTTTATATCGGTTATCGACTACGGTTACCGATATGCAGGATGACATAAAGAAAATAACCAGGGAAATACTCCTCGGATTTTGGAAGGTGCACATACTGCATCATGCGAGTGAAGGACCGGTCGTTGGCCAGTGGATGCTCCGTGAGTTGCAGCGCCATGGGTACAACATAAGCCCCGGGACCCTGTATCCTTTGCTCAACAGGATGAAGGGTCACGGGTGGCTCCGCTCTGAAGTGGATCCCGGGGCCGGTCCCCGCGCCCGGAAAAGCTATTACCTGACGGATCAAGGCCGCGAGGTCCTTCTGTTTCTCCATGAGCGGGTTGAAGAATTGTGGAACGAGATCAGCAATGAACCAAACGACTGAAACGCCGGCCACAGCCCCGGCAATCGAGATGAAGGACATCCTGGTTCGATTTCAGGGGAAGACCGTCTTGAACGGTTTTTCCATGAGGCTTTTACCGGGGGAAAAAGTGGTCCTCACCGGAGATTCCGGGCTCGGAAAGTCCACGGTACTGCGGTGCGCCCTGGGCTTTGTGATCCCCGATGAAGGGGACATTTTTATCCAGGGACAACGAGTTTTGCCCGAATCCGTATGGACCCTCCGTACGCTCCTGGCCTATGTTCCTCAGGAACCTGAACTGGGGAATGGGACCCTGGAGGAATGGTTCAAGGCACCCTTTTCCTTCCGGGCAAACCTGGGCCTCAGAAAAAACCTTGAACGCCTGCCCGCGCTGCTGGAACGTTTCTCTCTTTCCCCGGACCTGCTCCGGAAGGAGGTCGGCACCCTGTCCGGAGGTGAAAAGCAGCGGGCGGCCCTGATCTCCGCCATACTCCTCCAGAGGAAAATCTTCCTTTTGGATGAACCTACCTCTGCCCTGGACAGCAAAAACGGGAAGAAAGTGCTGGAGTTTCTTTTTACAATCCCGGACGCTTCCATCCTGGCCGTATCCCATGACCACACGTTTCTCCACAGGGCGGATCAGGTCATTGAGCTTTTCCGGAAAGGGGAAAACCATGCACGTTGAAGATATCAGTATCTGGGCCCTGGCCGGTTACTACACGTTGTTCATCATTCCTTTCGGGATGATGCTCTGGCTCCGTATCCCGATCATCGGAAAAACGCTTTCCTCGGTGGCAAGGATGACGGTACAGCTCCTCTTTGTGGGATTTTACCTTCAGATCGTTTTCAAACTCAACAATCCCTGGATTAATACCCTGTGGCTGGCGGTTATGCTCGTAGTGGCCGATCTCTCGATTATCAGGGGATGCACGTTAAAATTCCGGAGGTTCATTTTTCCGCTTTTTGTCGCCCTTATCGGAGGCACGGCAATCCCGTTGATTGCCTTTGTGGGCCCGCTCCTCAGCAGGCCCAATCTCATGGACGCCCAGTATGTGATTCCCATTGGAGGAATGATCCTGGGCAATTGCCTGCGGGCTGATATTATCGGGATCAGGAACTTTTATGAGGCCATGAAAAACCAGGAAAAAGCCTTCCTTTACGCCCTTTCCCAGGGGGCCCGCCTGCATGAAGCCACCCGGCCTTACCTGCGTGATGCCTGCCAGGCCGCCCTCCTTCCCACCGTGGCCACCATGGCAACCATTGGCCTCGTAGCCCTGCCCGGCATGATGACGGGGGTGATCCTCGGGGGCGCTGATCCCATGACCGCTATCAAGTATCAGATAGCGATCATGATTGCCATCTTCACGGGAACGGCCATCACGGTGATCCTGGCAATCCTGATGAGCGTCAAGAGCAGTTTCACCCCGTACGGTATCCTTGATTCCCAGGCCTTTCGGGGCTAAGCATTACCAGTAGACCATGGCGTCCTCGAAAATGGCGGTTAACGCCTCGGCATCCACCGGGCGGGGCGACAGCTTGGTCACCCGGTGCTGCGGAAGCGTCCCTTCCACCAGTTTCGGGATATCGTCATGCGTATAGCCAACACCGCTCAGGCCATTGGGGATGTTGACCCGTTTCATTACTTCGATAATTTTATCGGCCAGGACCTCTCCCGCGTCTTCCAGCCCGGCCCCCGAAACATCGGCACCTATAGCTTCAGCCGCCCGGAGATGCCTTTCGGGACACCCGCTGGCAGTGAAGCGAAATGCGGCAGGCGCATTCAGCACCACCGCCATCCCATGCGGGATGATGGGATGCTCGCCAGGGTATCCTTCCGGATGGAAGTCTTTCACCATTCCTGATACGGGATAGGACATCCCGTGCGGGAGCGTCAACCCGGCGTTCCCAAAACCCAGGCCCGCGAAACACGCGGCAAGCAACATCATGCCGCGGGCCTCACTGTCCTCGGGGTCTTCCACGGCCCGGATAAAATATTTCCCGATGATCCGCATGGTCTCGAGCGCCCATATGTCACTGATGGGATTGGATCCCTGGTATGCGGGACGAAGGATCGGCCGTTCCGGCCGCGCTCTCTTGTTGAAGGGCAGGGTGGTATATGATTCAATGGCGTGGGTAAATACGTCCAGTCCCGTGCACGCGGCGGCCATGGGCGGCAAGGTCCGCGTGTTCTCCGGGTCAACAATCCCCAGCGTGGGTTTGAGCCGTCTATGGGCAATACCGGTCTTGGCATGCATTTCTTCAAGGTCGAAAATCGCCACCCCCGTTGTCTCGCTCCCGGTTCCGGCGGTCGTGGGGATGGCGTACAGGGGCTTGAGTTCTCCCGGAATCGGAACTCCTTTTCCAATGGGCGGGTTCACGTAGTCCAAAAAGTCCGCCGGATAGGTGGAATAGAGGTTCGCCACCTTGGCGGTATCCATGCTGGAACCGCCGCCCACTGCGACAAAGCCGTCAAAGTCACCTTCCTCGGCAAACGCGATGGCCTCCCGAAAGGAAGAATCAGTCGGTTCTATCCTCACCCTGTCAAACAAAGAGTATTCGACTTTTTCCCTTGCGAGGGCTTCCAGGACCGTTTGCACCGGGGCCAGATCCTTGAGAACAGGGTCCGTCACCACCATCGCCCGCTTTACGCCGCGCTCTGAAAGATCCATTCCCACCTCGCGGGTCGCCCCCTGTCCGAATCGGATGCTTGAAGCGGCCATTTCAAACGCGTACTCATATTCCATTGCCTACCTCCCATCAAAAATAGTTTCTGTTGACAAGCCTTTTACACAATCCCTCAAGAAACGTGATAATACCACATGATCGCCCTCTCGAACAGCTTCGAAGGCAGGACCTTTTTCAATTCCACGGCTCCTTTTTCAGAAAACGGACCCACCCTGTAACGCAGTCGGGGTGATGAAAAAGCTCCGGTGATCAAAACAACGCGAGGGGACTCTTTATCCATGGAGGAACACCTCCTTTTCCATTCGAACCATTGCTCAATGCCTTGGGATTTTCCGGGAGCACTATTTTGTGCCTGTCTAGAAGAGATACCGGCAAATCATGTCCGAAAGTTCATGAATCAAACGTTCTTCCGGTACTCTTGACTCAAATATTTTTACGGAATGGACAACTTCTTCAAACGCGCAGTATACCACCGCGGCCGCGGCTTCCACATCTTTTGTGCGGATCCTCTCCCGCATGGTGTTGAAAAGCGAGACAAGGCGATCCAGCACTAATCCCTCCATCCTGCGGTGGATCGCTTCCACATCCGGATCGGAATATTTCATGCCAAGGGCCTCACGGTGGAATTGAGGAGAGAGATCATGGGCGGCCATCCCCGTTCGGATAAGCGAATCTATGAATTCTTTTTCACCACCAGGCTCCAAAAGCCCACCTTGCCCCTGACCGAATATTTTTTTTATAAGCCGATCATTGTGATCTTCCAGGACCTCCAGAAAAAGGGCCTTTTTGTCTTGAAAATAGGAATAGAAACTTCCTATGGATACTCCTGCCGCCGAGGCGATCTCTTTTGAATTTGTTCCGTGAAAGCCTTTCCTGGAAAAGAGTCCCCTAGCCGCCTGAATGATACGGCCTTTTGTCTCTATGCCCCTTTTCTGCCGGGGGATTCTCACTTTCCTGTTCGCTCTTTCCATAGATCGCTTCCACCTGCCAATGGTCGTTTTCGCAAAAAGCTTCGCAAGCGCCCATTGATTCCTGCTCCATACCATCCGCGGAAACGCTTCGTCAACAAAAATATGAACTCAAGTTCACTATTTCCTTGACAACATGAAATAAAGTTCATATATTGGAAAAACATGAACCATAGTTCGAATACTCAGCCGGATAAACCGGAAATGACAAAGCATCTCCTGCTCACCTCCATGCTCCAGCAGCGAGGATCAGGATTCCAAAAAAATGTTCAAAAGGAGGCATCAAAAAATGGCCGGACGCGTGTGTCCCTGGTGGATGGCGTATACATTCGACAATCCCCTTCGTCATTTTATTCATAAGCCGGAAAAACTTCTTGGTCCCTATGTGCAAAAAGGGATGACCGTGATGGACATCGGGTGTGGGATGGGCTTTTTTTCCCTGGGTATGGCGAGGCTCGTGGGTGACAGCGGGCGGGTTCTCTCCGTGGATATTCAACAAAAAATGCTGGACGTGTTGAAAAAACGGGCTCGAAAAGCCGGTGTTCTCAATCGTATTCAGTTGGTAAAGTGCGAACCCGGCACCATCAGCGTGGAAGCGAGGGTGGATTTTATCCTGTGTTTCTGGATGGTCCATGAAGTTCCGGACAGTGCCGCGTTTTTTCAACAGTTGCGCCAACATATAAACCAGAACGGGAGAGTTCTGATTGCCGAACCCAACAACCACGTTTCAGATGCTGATTTTGAAAAAACAGTGCGCCTGGTCCAGGAATCCGGCTTCATTTTGGCTGACCGCCCCAAAATCTCCATGAGCAAGGCCGCCCTTTTCGTGGCCCATACGGCCTGATGCACCTGGCAGCCTTTTTCCCAAAAAATCCAGAAGTCTTGGTGAACACCTTCCGCCTGACTTCCTTGACAGCCCGTCCACATGGCTTACCTTTTACTAACCAGCAAAAGGAGGCTGTTCTCTATGCTCAGGAAAATAGTGGTGGGACCGTACCAGGCCAATTGCTACGTTTTAGGCTGTAAAGAAACCATGGAAGGGCTTGTCATTGACCCCGGTGACGAGGTCTTTCGCATCGTGAAGGTGATAACGGAGACCGGGCTCAAGATCCGCTCTATCCTCATTACCCACGGCCATATCGATCACGTGGGTGGTGCCGCTGAATTGAAAAGGATCACCGGTGCCCCCGTGTACATCCATCCCCTGGACAGCGCGGGCCTCGGATTTCCCGCAGACGGCCAGGTGAACGAAGGGGATATCATCCGGCTTGGCACCTATTCCATAGAAGTGCTCCACACTCCCGGGCATTCCCCCGGGGGAGTCTGCTACCTTGCTCCCGGGGCGGTCTTTACCGGCGATACCCTTTTTGCCGGTTCCATTGGAAGGACCGATTTCCCGGGTGGGGACTACCGGGCGCTTCTCCAAGGGGTGCGGACCAAGCTCTTCACCCTTGATGACGACTTGCGGGTCTATCCCGGGCACGGCCCGCCCAGCACCATCGCCACGGAACGGGCCACGAATCCATTCTTTCGCTGATCCTGGTTTTCCCCGGGATATTCCCGTACCTACTTACAGACATCAACCCAGGGCGCTTTCGTGAGCCGGGCAAGTTCTTCAGGACTTATTTCGATACACGTATTGCGGGATCCCCCGGCGGGATACACTCGATCAAAAGACCGGAGACTTTCGTCCAGGTAGATCTCCATCGGTTGCTTGAGGCCGAAGGGGCATACCCCACCGACCGGGTGACCGGTGATTTCCAGGACTTCGTCAGGGGACATCATCTTTGCCTTTGCCTGGAATTGTTTCTTGAATTTCTGGTTGTCAATCCTGGCGTCTCCCTTTGTCACCACCAGGACGGGCCGGTCCTTTACCTTGAATGCCAGGCTCTTGGCAATCAAGGCGGGTGCGACCCCCAGGGCCTCTGCGGCCCGTTCCACGGTTTCCGTGGACGCCTCAAATTCCATTATTTCATAGGGCAGGTCATTTTCACGAAAATACGCCTTTACGTTTTCTACGCTCATCATCCCCTCCACACCTGTCATATCGGGTCCTTATCCGGGGCATTTCCTATTCTTGCGCAAATCTCCACGGCCAGCCGTCACTTCCCTTCGCCCCCGGTCTATTCAACTATCATGTTTCACCCCCGAAACGCAACCTTCGTCCATTGACCCATAAATACGCGCACAGCAGGGGAACGGGATGTTCCCGAGGCGGCGTCATGTCGCCCCTGGAGGCCCGCCAAGTGGATCATTTTTTTCAACATGGTACGGAATTTGCTCGATATGAGAGGAGTCATTGTAGCGGCCCTGCGGCCCGCAGGAAACAATCTCCTGCATTTTCAATGAGATAAGCCCAATGTCCCTTTGGAAGGAGGACGATAAATGTGCATACTTCTATACAGCCATGTATCTTTCCTGAAGCAGTGGCTCCTTGGGTACCTTTCCACGAGGGTGGGTGCCAAGCGACTCATGCGGAACAGGAAGTCTTTTCAGGCTAGCTAACCCCGTGAATATGTGAAGAAAAAACCTTTTCAGGGAGGCCCAAAATGCCGACAACAAACTTCTTCATGGTTTTGCCAGGTTCACCGGTCCTTTCCGGGCTTATTTTGTTCACCATCGCGCTTCTCATGCTGTACCTTGCGCGTGTCCCCTCCCACCAGGCCATCCGGTCCCTTGGCTCTATTGTCCATGCTGCCATGCGCATTGCATCCAGGTCTGTTCTGCAAGCCGAGCAGAATCTGGTGGAAAGAAACAAGGAGGTTTTGCTGGCAGCCGGGAGAGAAGCGGTAGAGCGTTCTATTGAACGTGAATTTCACCGGGTGGACGCGGTTGTGAAACGCGATCTGAGTGCCTATCCGGCTTTACAACTCAAATTGAGTGAGCAGATTACCCTCATTGATGAAGATTACCGGGAGAGTACGGAATTGCCTCCCCCATCCCCTACATGGGTGAGCGCCGTTGAAGCGGTTGCAAATATCCGACCTCAGGGAGACGGTACGGTGGCCGACATTCTTATGGAAATACAGGAAACCACCGAAAAGCAGTACAAGAAGGCCATGAATGACTATCGGGAAAGTATGGGAAAGCGGCATGCCTTGCTCAAAAAGATGATGCCTCACTGGCGGAAGCTGGCCCATACCCTGGATAAGGTGGGAAAGAATATTACCGGCCTGCAGGAACGGGCAAAAGTCATTGACCGCAGGATGGAAGAATATGAAGAAATACGCGCCCAGAGCGTGCGGGCCCAGCAGACGCTCACGTCGTCGGCCATGACCCAGTTCGTTATTTCAGGCTTCGTGCTCCTCATCGCCTTTGGCGGGGCGGTCATCAATTTCAATCTGATCGCACTGCCCATGTCTGAGATGGTAGGAGGAGCGAGCTACATCGGGGGATATTCCATGGCAAATGTGGCGGCGATGGTTATTATCCTCCTGGAGGTCTCCATGGGGCTCTATTTGATGGAATCCCTCCGTATCACAAAGCTCTTCCCCATCATCGGGGCCATGGACGACAGAATGCGGAGAAAGATGATATGGATTACCTTTGGAATCCTTTTCATACTGGCCTGCGTTGAGTCTTCCCTGGCCTTCATGCGTGAGCAAATCGCTGCTGATATGGAGGCATTGCGTCAGTCATTGGCGTCTTCTGAAACAATTCAACCCGTGAATTCATGGATACCGACTATCGGTCAGATGGTCATGGGATTTATTCTTCCCTTCGCGCTCACGTTCGTGGCCATACCCCTGGAGTCGTTTGTCAGCGCGTCCCGCACGGTCGGTGGTGTTATCATGGCTGCGCTGCTTCGCTGGATCGCTTTCATGTTTCGCCTTTTGGGGAACATTGCCAGTTACCTTTCCGAGTTCCTGGTCAATGCATATGACATACTGATTTTTCCCCCGCTTTGGATCGAAAGGCTCGCTTTCCATCGAACAGGTGAGGAAAAAATCAATTCACAGGAGGGCAGGATATGAAAAAGGGCCTCATCATATTGACGATCCTCGGAGCATGCCTGCTCTTCGCGGGCTGTTCAGATACAAACAGTCATTCCCGTGGCGTCTACATGCTCATGGATACATCGGGAACGTACAAGAATGAATTGAAGAAGGCGTGCAGCATTATTTACTATCTCCTCGGCACCCTGAAGCCGGGTGATTCTCTTGGAGTCGCGAGGATAGACACGGGGAGCTTCAGCGAAAAGGACATTATTGCCAAGAAGACATTCGACAAACGGCCCTCTGTTTCCAATCAACAGAAAAGGCTCTTCAAAGATAAAGTGGACAAATTTATTACCTCAGTAAAAGGAAGTTCCTACACGGATATCAGCGGCGGGATTCTCCAGGCCGTGGAATACCTGAATGAAACCGGGGCCGGAAAAAAATACATCCTTATTTTTTCCGATTTAAAAGAGGATCTGGGAAAGGGCTATGTGCGTGACTTCGAGATCAAAATGCCCGATGTTCACATTGTCGCCCTGAATGTGACCAAGCTGCGCAGCGACAATATTGATCCCAGAGAATACATGAGCCGCCTGGAATACTGGAAAAAACGCGCGCAGGATGGTGGTGCGACCTGGCGTGTGGTCAACGACCTCGAAAGACTCGATGCAATCTTAGCCGATTGAATATGCGGAGTGGGCCTCCCTTTGAGAGAGTCCGCTCCGAAAAACTTTCTCTTGTCAAAAGGCCGTTCCTCTTTCTATTGCTCTTCGGCGATCAGCATACCACACTTTCGCAGAAAACGGCCGAATCGTCCACCACGGTTATGCTTGGCACCAATCCAAGGCCTTCCCACAGTGCCCTGAACTCATCCGGTTGCATGAAACCAGCCCGAAACCCGTCTTTGCAAACGATGATGCCCTTTCCTGTAGATTTCATGTCAATCTCGCCTATCAAACCATGTGCCGCCTGAAGCTGAAACCACTCCAGCCGATGTGGCCAAAACCCTTCCGCATAACTTGAAAACAGGAGACGCCCCCCGGATCTGCAAACACGAACCGCCTCCTTTACCAGTCGGGGCTTTTCAACTCCGAAAGCACAAATCCCGTTCTGCACACATATGACGACATCAAATTGGGCGTCCGGAAACGTCATTGCCGTTGCGTCCATCTCAATAAACTCACAGTGCATATCAGGCGTACAAAGCTGACGACCGAGGGTAATGCTTTCGATTGCTGTATCAATACCCACCACGCGGGAAACCTCTCTGGCGAGTGCAAGCATGACGCGTCCATACCCACACCCTAATTCGAGAACATGGTCCTCAGGGCAAAGGCGGCTCCGGATATGGTCAATCTCCGCACGTAAATACTGCTTCACGCGGGGAGGCGCCACTTCATAACACTGTTGAAGGCGCTTTCCCGACAGGTTCTCCGCGTAGTATGCCATTTTCACTATCCCAGAGAGATCCCTTGGCACCATTCACTGTTGCCCGCCCCTCAACCCCTTGCGCGTCCCTTTCCCTTTATTACTTTTCAAAGAATAATTCATACAGGGCCGATGTTTCTTCCTTTTCGAGCAGGAAAGAATCATCTTCCGGGTAATACTTGGCTTTCTCGGGATGCTCTCCGGCAAACTTTTTTACTGATTCCATCGAATCCCACAGTGTAATCAATAAGAAATGCGCGGTCTCGCCGTCGATTCGCCGAAGGAAATAGAGCTTCTGCAAACCATCCACAGAACTATAATCTGGCGCTGCTCTTTCTTTCATAAACGCTGCGTATTCATCAGCTTTTGAAGCGTCGACTCTTCCATGCCACAGCCGTACTATCATTTTCATACCTCCCAAACCAATTCATATGAGCCCGGTTTTCATTAATAGTACCTTTTATTCAAGGAGCGGGGGGAGCAAGGAACGTCCTTAAATGAATAACCAACCCGATCTGTGAGCCTATAATGATTTTCTTTGGCGATCCGCTCTCCCCGCCGCACGGCATAGCCGACCCCCTGGCCGGTCATCCCAAGAACCCTTGCCAGCTCTGCCAATGAATACCCTAGCTCCCTCACCCCCCAGAAACAATACAAATCCCTTGCATCCACCCTTCTCTGTTGCCGGCTCTTTACATATATCTCT
>JAFDGR010000239.1 GCA_019309145.1 Deltaproteobacteria bacterium
TGGATAACATGAAGGCGCGCGCCTGGTCAGAAGGCATCATGCCTGCTTGGGCTGTTTCTGATGACGCAGGGGCTGAACGTCTTGCAGCGGAGGTCTCGCGGCTCATACGTTCCGCAATGCGGATCCATGAGGTGCTTCAATGGGCCTTGAAAGAAGCTTTCTACAGTGCTTACATAAAGCTCCGCAAGAACACCTCCTTTATGGAGTCCGTTTCCGGAAGGTTCTGGTCAAATACCAGGGGCTCTTTTTTCACCAATATTGCACGGCTTGTCGTAGAGGTGATCGAATCGAATGAAGCTCCATTCGAGCTTCGACACCAATGGCTGACCTACGCAGCTGATGTGGCCAAAAATATTTACGACAACTTGGCTGACGCCGAATCGCTCCCTGCAAACAATCCGCATGGATACGCCAGAGGGTGGAGTATTCTTAGAAACAAGCTCTCGCCTTCTGATACCCAGATCAAGAAGATCTTGGATCTGCCTTCAAAAGCGGCTTAGAGCCGGTGAATCTATCCCAGGAGGTGATGTTCATGAATGATGAGAAAAATATTGATTTTCGGGAACAAACTTTCCGGGAAATCCTTATGGGCTGGTGGCAAAGTCTGGAGATGGACACCGGGGGCCGCGCCGAGTTGCGCCGGGCCAAAAGCCCGGACGAGGTCTACGTCACACGGCCGTTTCAAGCCGGGTTAATCCGCAGCCTTAGAGATTCAGGCTATAAAATTAACGGGGCGATCATGGATCGCCTGGCTACCTCGGCCGGGCTCATGGCACATCTACGCAGCGGCGATAATGAGTCCGGCCAAAGCATACCAGAAGCCATGGCGGCCCAGGGACCTGGCAACAGGGCAAGGGTCAGTGGGCTCCGCTTCAGGCGCCTCATGTCCATCGGGGACCGGGAAAGGAATGAGCTCTTCCTGGCACTCCTGCGCCTGATCCGTCTCCTCAAGCGGGTAAATGTCCTTGAGCTGGCCGAGGCGGCCTACTGGTGGAACGACAGAATCCGCAAGACCTGGGCCGTGGAATACTATTCCCGTGCCCGCGATGAAAAATAATCCCAAACATGGAGGTGAGTAAAAATGAGTGATTTTGTACAACTCCATATCCTTACCGGCTATCCTCCCGCCAATCTGAATCGAGACGACCTGGGGAGCCCAAAGACCGTCATAGTGGGCGGAACCAACCGGCTCCGCATATCCTCACAGAGTCTCAAGCGGGCGTGGCGCACTTCCGACGTATTCAAAGAGGCCCTTGACGGCGGGGTCGGAGTGCGCACCCGTGAGATGGGTGTGCGCATCTATGATGCGCTAACCAACGGAACAACTCTCGGAGAAGCCATGGAGGGTAAAACATCCGGCGATCTGGCTACCCTGCCGGAGACCGAAGCCACAAAGATCGCCGAAAGCATGGTCAAGTCCTTTGCTTCCCTGGCAAAGCCCAGCAAAGAAGAGCAGGAGGCCGAAGGAAAGAAACGCGCCTCGCTCAAGACCGGCCAGTTGGTTCACTACGGTCCCAAAGAGATACATTCTATGGCCGAGCTGGTCGAGCGGACGCGGAAAGGGGAAAAGATCGGGGATTCCGATCTCGCGCTTCTCAGAAAAGACCATGCCGCTGCGGATATCGCCATGTTCGGGCGCATGCTGGCCGATAAACCCGGCGGAAACGTGGAAGCCGCAGTGCAGGTCTCCCATGCTTTCACCGTCCAAAAGGTGGCAGTTGAAGATGACTTTTTCAGCGCTGTGGACGACCTCAACAAGGCCGCCGAGGAAACCGGCGCCGGTCACCTGGGCGTGAACATGTTCGGGGCCGGGCTGTTCTATCTCTATGTTTGCATAGACCGCGGCCTGTTGGCAGAAAATCTGGTTGGAGACAAGACCCTGGCAACCCGGGCAATCAAGGCGCTTACCAGGGCGGCATTGACGGTGGCCCCAACGGGTAAGCAGGCCAGCTATGCCTCCAGAGCTTACGCGGCCTATGTACTGGCAGAGAAAGGAGATGAGCAGCCGAGATCCCTTGCGGTCTCCTTTCTCCAGCCGGTTCCTCCCGGTGATATGTTTTCCTGGTCAGTGAACGTCTTGGAAACCGTCAAGACAAACATGGACAAAGTCTACGGGTTGAATCCGGCCGGCTATCGTATGGATGCCATCAACGGGAAAGGCACTTTGGAAGAACTCCTGGCCTTTGTAACGGAGTAGATTATGCAAGAATACCTCCTGTTTCAATTATACGGGCCCTTTCAGTCCTGGGGGGATGTAGCGGTGGGGGAGATCCGCCCCGACTCCCGTCGGCCCACCAAGTCGGCCCTCCTGGGCCTTTTAGCCGGTGCTTTAGGAATTCGAAGGGATCATGACGAAACACACATGCACATGGCGGAGTCATACGGTACGGCCGTGCGTCAGGATGCCGCGGGTATCCCTTTCCGGGACTATCATACGGTCCAGACGGCCTCTGCCAGGAAAGGTCGCATCTACCGCTGCCGCCGGGACATGCTCGGTGGAATGCTCGAGCAAAACGAGGATCTTCATACCATTATCACATACAGGGATTATCTATCCGATGCCGGCTTTTCCATCTGCATTTGGACAAAGGTGGATCAACCGCCCTTTACCCTCCAAGAAATGGCCGAAGCCCTGAGACACCCGGTCTTTGTTCCCTATCTCGGTAGAAAGTCCTGCCCGCCTGGATTACCGTTCGCCCCCCGCGTGGTGGAAGCGGAGAATCCGTCAAATGCCTTTGCCGGGTATCCGGTGGACGGTAGGGTCGCTGAAGGGCTTCTCATGGAATTGCAGGCTTCCGTGGGACTCTTCTGGGACAGCGGTGTTGATGCCGGGATCCAGGAGACACGTATTGAATCCCCCAGAGACGTGCCGATCAGCCGCAACAGGTGGCAATTTGCACCCCGTGACATGTCGGTGGGTGCTGTTGAGGCGCCAAAACACAGGGAGTGGAAGTGATGATGTATATGAGCAGACTGAATATGAGCGGACCCGAGGCCAAAAGGGCCCTGGCCGGGGGTGTTTACCGGCAACACCAGACCTTGTGGGCGCTCTTTTCGGATTCTCCCGACAGGAATCGGGATTTCATTTACAGGCGAATGGAAGACGAGCCGGGCTTGACCTTCCTTGCAGTATCCGCCCGCCCGCCTTCGGACAGGTTCGGCATATGGACAATAGAAACCAAAGCGTATGCCCCGAAGGTGACGGCCGGGGAGCGTTTGCGGTTCTCCCTTCGTGCCAACCCCGTTCGTACGGGTAGAAACGCCTCCGGAAAACGGGCCCGTTACGACGTGGTGATGGACAAGAAGAAGGCTTTGAGGGACCAGGGAATCGCACCGGAGGCAATGCCTCCCCAGGCAGCAATAGTGCAGGAAAGCGGTGTTACATGGCTTATGAGCCGCCAGGATAAAATGGGGCTGGCCTTGGAACATGAAGGGCTGAAAGCTGACGGATATCGTATCCTGGAGATGCCCCGGAACCGAGGAAACATAAAAGTTCGAATTGCAACCCTGGATTTTGAGGGCTTCTGCCGGGTTAAGGATCCCATACTGCTCAAAAAGGCATTGTTTAAAGGAATTGGACCGGGCAAGGCGTTTGGCTGTGGCCTGTTGTTGATCAAAAGGGAATGACATGCTTTCCCCTCTTTCCCCGCTCCAGATTAAAGAACGCCTTTCCCTGCTTTTCTTGGAAAAGGGGCAGCTTGACGTGCAGGATGGCGCTTTCGTCCTGATGGATATCAACGGCGTGCGTACTCACATCCCGGTGGGGGGCGTTGCATGCCTGATGCTGGAACCAGGTTCAAGGGTTTCCCATGCGGCCGCGGTCCTTGCTTCACGGGCCGGGACCCTTTTGGTTTGGGTCGGGGAAGCTGGCGTACGCCTTTATTCGGCCGGACAGCCCGGCGGCGCCCGCTCCGACAAACTCCTTTACCAGGCTTCCCTGGCCCTTGATTCAACGGCCAGGCTGAATGTGGTACGCAAAATGTTCTTTCTGCGCTTTGGAGAAAATCCTCCCGAAAAACGGAGTATAGAGCAACTGCGGGGTTTAGAGGGCATTCGGGTCAGAAAAACGTATGAATATATGGCCGCAAAATACCGGGTTAAGTGGACCGGTCGTCGATACGACCCTAAAACATGGGGGAGCGGAGATCTTGCCAACAGGTGCTTGTCATCTGCTACCGCATGCCTTTACGGGGTCACTGAGGCTGCGGTTTTGGCCGCGGGTTACGCTCCGGCGATTGGGTTTCTTCATACCGGAAAACCCCGTTCCTTTGTCTATGACATTGCGGACATATTCAAATTCCAAACGGTGGTGCCGGTTGCCTTTGCCATCGCTGCCAGAGGCTCCTCCGACCCGGAAGGAGAAGTCCGAAGAGGATGCCGGGATATGTTCAGAAAGACGCGGCTTCTGAAAAAAATTATTCCAACCATCGAAGATATCCTTTCGGCCGGAGGACTTCCATTCCCGGATGCACCCGATGACGCCGTGAAACCGGCATTCGAAGACCCCGAGGGCATGGGTGATGATGGTCATCGTGGTTGAAAATGTTCCGCCTCGACTTCGGGGCAGACTTGCGGTGTGGCTTCTCGAGATCCGGGCCGGGATCTATGTCGGAGATTACTCGGTAAAGGTTCGGGAGATGATCTGGGAACAGGTGTTGAATGGGCTTGAAGAAGGAAATGCGGTCATGGCTTGGACTGCGGCCACTGAGAGCGGTTTCGATTTCCTCACGGCAGGGGTGAATCGCCGCATACCGCGTGAAATGGACGGAGTAAAGTTGGTTTCCTTCCTCCCCCTCTCAAAAGGCGAGGAATAAGGTTGTCTGGCTGTGAAAATATTTGGTAGAATTTTAACGATTGAAAAGATTATGTAATTTCAATCTCCTGCATGAAGAGTGTTCCCCGCATGCGCGGGGATGAACCGCGATTTCCAGCG
>JAFDGR010000240.1 GCA_019309145.1 Deltaproteobacteria bacterium
CCGCATCTCTCCCGAATCAGAGGAAAAACAAATCGCAAGGATCAAGCGCCTGAAAGAATCCAGAGATGAAAAGAAAGTAAAGGATGCGCTCCTGGCACTCAAATCGAGAGCGGAAGTGGGGGAGAAGGAGAACCTGATCCCGGCGATGATAGAAGCGGCAAAGAGCTACGCAACTTTAGAGGAGGTTTTAGGCACAGTGCGAGTGGTAATGGGAGAATCTTATGATCCTCTGGGAGTTCATACTCATCCATTTTTTTAATTCTCAACTTCTCAACAAAAGCGAAATCATCCGTGTATATCTCAGTAAAAGACAGAAACAAGACAATTCAATACAGGTTTGAGGAGGCAATTTGGGACCTCTATCAGGAATCAAGGTGGTTGAAATGGCTGGTCTGGCCCCCTCACCTTACTGCGGTATGATATTGGCCGATTTTGGCGCTAATGTGGTTGTTGTGGACCGGCTCGAAAGGGACATGCAAGCGATCTCCAATCTTATGTCCAGAAACCCTCTTGATAGGGGAAAAAGGTCTGTGCGGATCGATCTAAAAACAAATGACTGGATAGGCATCATCAAGAGAATGATTCAACTAAGCGATGTATTTGTAGACCCGTATCGACCGGGCGTAATGGAGAAACTGGGACTTGGTCCTGATGCTGCATCGCGCCTGAATCCGAGACTCATTTACGCGCGACTTACGGGTTGGGGGCAGAATGGTCCATATGCTTCTATGGCTGGTCATGATATCAATTATATAGCCCTTTCAGGAGCGCTCTCTCTTTTCAGAAACAAGGGGGAGAAACCACTTCCTCCTTGCAATATTCTCGGAGACTTTGCGGGAGGAGGTATGCTCTGTACTATGGGCATTTTGCTGGCTCTGGTCGAGAGGAGCAGGTCAGGCAAAGGCCAGATCATAGATGCGGCGATGTTGGATGGGGCGGCAAATCTCTCTACACTTTTTTGGGGCCTTCTGGCCAATCGTCTTATGGACCTTGAAATTGGAACAAATATGCTCGATAGCGGTGCACCCTATTATCAAACCTACGAAACGTCGGACCAGAAGTTTGTTGCTGTCGGCGCAATCGAGGACAAATTTTATGACGAACTTCTCAAAGGACTTAACGTTGATCCTTATGGACTGCCGCAGCAGTACGACCAGACAAAGTGGCCTGAAATGAAAAAGGTTTTTACTGAAGTCTTTAAGACTAAGACACGGGACGAATGGGTAGCAATCTTTGATGGGACAGACGCGTGCGTAGCACCTGTTCTTGAACTGGATGAGGCGGCAGAGCATGCCCATAACAGTGAGAGAAACGTTTTCATTAAACTTGGCGGCGTTCTTCAGCCCGCGCCAGCTCCCAGGCTTTCTAGAAGCCCCGGAAGGGCAGAAAGGCTTGCAAAGCCAAAGGGATCGGAAACGCAGGAATTGCTTAGGGAACTTGGTTTTTCTTCTGAAGATATTAGGGCGCTGTCTCGGAAAAATGTAGTGGAATAGCCGTGCCCGCAGGAACGGAAAATCTGATCCCGGCCATGATTCGCGGGAGAACCAGATGATCCTAATTGAGGAGTTGAGTTATCCGTTCATTTGAAAAATTCAAGATCATCAGTTTGCAGGAACGAGAGAAAAGGAGCTTGCAGTGCGAAACGAGAAGTTTGATGTCGTCGTGATCGGCGCGGGCGTGGGGGGGGGCACCGCTGGGGCCATTTTGGCGAAGAAAGAAGGCATGAAGGTGCTGGTGCTGGAAAAAGCCCCACGAGTAGGGGGGCGGGATATATCCTTCAACTTAAAGGACGAAAGCAGAGAAAGTTATAAGAGATTGCTTGCTGATGCAGCATACACGTGGTTCTTCAAATCGGAGCCGGACCTGCCGGAACTTTTCAGCCAAGGCTACCTGGATGGATATGCCTTTGAAGCAGGTATCCATACCCTTATGGTTACTGAAAAGGGCCGCACCAATACATGTCTCGCCTACCTGGGTAAACCGCTGACACTCTATCCGGCCGTGAGCGCCGGGTGGTGGAATGGAGGGCAACTGTATCATTTCGAAAACGGCTCGGAACAGGGAGGTAATTTTCCGTGGATGGATGAAAAGGACAGGGCCGAGTGCGGAAAGATCAATAGTCTCATGGTGAAGATGTCCGCCGAGGAGGCCCATTCCTACGATCATATCAGCATGAAGGAATGGATGGAGACCCGGACCGACAATGCGAACACCAAAGAGTTCCATTATGTCAACGCGACAATGAATTGTACCATCAATGACCCGGCCAATATCTCTGCCGGAGACAACATCTTGATGAATCGCTTCGTAGCCCGTGCTGGAAAGCGTTTTTCCTTGGGTGGATGTTCCACCCCCGGGCTGCCTGGCTTTGTCCAGATCCCCAGGTCGCTGTGTGAGGTGATCGAGGCGAACGGCGGCAAGGTGGTGACCGGGGCGCGGGTCAAAGAAGTGCTGATTGATGATGGAAAGGTAAAAGGCGTCATGGTTGACATGGAAGGCAGCGAGGAGAAGATCGCGTGTCCTATCGTCATCAATTCCGGGTTGGTCAACGAGATGTTCCGGTATATCCCGGAAAAACACTTTCCTTATACCTTCGTCAATCGGGTCAAGGGTTTCTGGCGTGCGGGGATCGGGGCGGTCTACTTCGGCCTTGACCGGCAGATCGTGAAAGAGCACGTGACCTTCACACCCAAAATTGCCGGAAAGGAAGACGGCTTTGACAGCGACGTTCGTATGGGGTTCTGGGACAGTTCTGGCATGGATCCGGGACGGGCGCCGCCTGGAAAGCAGCTTCTGGATGCCTATGTGTCCCTGACAGACAAGGAGGCGCACAACCAGGAATTGGCCAATCTGGCCTATGATCGAATGATGGCGTTTATGACCGACAACTACCCTGGGTTCAAAGAATCTCTGGAATGGGCCCTCTATACGGTTTCCGACAGTCTGGTCCCCGTAGCCCAGGCACCTTTCCAGGTGGGAGACGCCAGGCCCCGGGCAAAGTGTCCATTTGTGGAAGGCCTCTACCATGCTTCAGACAGCTCGGAGTGCTCCATGGCGGCCAATGACGCGGCCACCCACGCAGGGATCATCGCGGCCAGTCGGGTGAGTAAAAAGGACTACGTAGAGGAGATCCTACCCGATTATGCACAGGACTAGCATGCGGAAGGGGAGATGAGAGAATGGGATCCGAAAACAGGGTTCGTATCATGATAGCAAAGCTCGGTCTGGATGGACATGACAGGGGGGCAAAGGTCCTGGCTTCAATGCTCCAAAGCGAGGGCTACGAAGTGATCTACCTTGGCATGTATAATACGCCCGAGATGCTTGTGCAGAGCGCCATCCAGGAAGATGTGGACATGATCGGGGTTAGTTACCTTTCGGGCGAGCACCTTACACTGACACCTATCTTAATGCGCGAGCTCAGCAAAAACGGGGTCGAAGATCTTCCCGTTATTATTGGGGGTATTGTTCCGCCGCAGGATGAACAAGAACTCATGAAAATGGGGGTCAAGCGCGTCTTTCGAGGCTCACTGGTAAAAGATGTCGTCAACTATCTGAACCATTACTTTGCTTAGAATTTTTGGAACAGGATTTCATAGCTGATTCCGGTTAGAGATCAGAGGAAAAAGGACATGGCAATATTAGAGGGAAAGGGTCTAAGCATCAATTTCGGCGGGCTCCAGGCATTGCACGATGTCGGTTTTAAAGTCAAGGAGGGTGAAATCTATGCCATCATCGGCCCGAATGGTGCGGGCAAGACGACCATTTTTAACTGCATCAGCCGCATTTACAGGCCTGACGCCGGCTCTATTGAGTTCCTGGGGCAGGAGCTCTTGACAAAAAAGATCAGTGGTATCTCCAAACTCGGGATTGCCCGTACATTCCAGAACATCGCCCTGTTTAGACATATGACGGTCCTGGAAAACCTCCTTTTGGGATGCCACTCAAAATTGAGGTCGGATGTCCTGTCAGCGGGAATTTTCTACGGCCGGGCAGTGAAAGAAGAGCTCACGATCCGAAAAAAGGCGGAAGAAATTATAGATTTTCTTGAAATCGAACATACCCGGAAAAGTGTGGTGTCATTGCTCCCCTATGGCATCCAAAAGCGGGTTGAACTGGGCCGGGCCCTCGTTTCCGAGCCAAAGATGTTGTTGCTGGACGAGCCCATGGCCGGAATGAACGTGGAAGAAACCGAGGATATGGCCCGCTTCATTTTGGACATCCAAGAGGAGATGGGGGTAACAGTCCTGATGATCGAGCACGATATGGGCGTGGTTATGGATATCTCTGATCAAGTATGCGTCCTGGATTTCGGAAAAAAGATCGGTGAAGGCAAACCTGAAGATGTCCAGCAGGATCCCTTGGTGATCAAGGCCTATTTGGGAGAAATGGCCAAGGATGAAGGGGAAGGGTAAATGCTCAAGATCAATAATTTAGAGGTTGTGTACAATGATGTGGCCCTGGTGGTCAGGGGCATTTCCTTAGAAGTGCCCGACGCCGGAATCGTAGCTCTTTTGGGTTCCAACGGGGCCGGCAAGACGACAATCCTCAAGGCCGTCTCAAAGGTGCTCTACTCCGAAGAGGGAGAGATCGAAGATGGTACAATAAGTTTCAATGAGCATCTCTTAAACGAACTTTCCCCTGAGCAGGTGGTCCGTAAAGGGGTATGCCAGGTGCCTGAAGGAAGACAGGTCTTTGATGAACTCACCGTTGACGAAAACCTCAGGATCGGGGCCTATACACGGAGGGATTCCACGAATATTCGAAAGGATCTGAAAAGCATCTACGGATACTTCCCGATTCTGAGAGGCAGAAAGGACACCTTGTCCGTATATCTGAGCGGCGGTGAGCAGCAGATGCTTGCCATCGGCCGGGGTCTCATGTCTCGGCCTAAACTCCTGATGCTGGATTAATCAGGAAGAGAAGGTCTCCATTTTGCTTGTAGAACAGAATGCCATCCTGGCCCTAAATTTTGCCCAGTACGGGTACATCATGGAGAACGGGAAGATCGTCCTGGATGGACCCTCCGAAAAAATTATGGAAAACGAGGATATCAAGGAATTTTATTTAGGTCTTACAGAAGTAGGGAAAAAAAAGAGCTATCGAAACGTAAAGCATTACAAACGGCGGAAACGTTGGCTTTCCTGAAAGGCCCACGAAGGACAAGGGAAAAGGTTTTTATGTGCTTGGAGAGAGTGAAATCATGAGAACAGATACTTTGCCTAAAGTGTTCCGCGACAAGGCTGAAAGACTTAAATCACGGGTGGCCTTGAGGGAAAAGGAACTGGGCGTCTGGAACGAGATCACATGGGAGAAATATTATGAGCATGTGCGAAACGTCGCCCTCGGGTTCGTCAAGTTGGGTCTTGGGAAAGGCGACAAGGTTTCCATTCTCTCGGAAAATAATCAACAGTGGCTCTACGGCGATCTGGCAGTTCAGTCAGTAAAAGCCATGACGGTCGGGGTCTACTCTACCAATCCGTCCGAACAGGTGAAATATGTGGTTGGGCACTCTGAATCCCGCTTCATTATCGTAGAAGACCAGGAACAGGCCGACAAGGTACTGGAGGTTGAACACGATCTTCCCTATCTGGAGAAAATGATCGTCATTGATATGAAGGGATTGCGGCACTATGAGTCTCCGCTTCTGATGAGCTTTCAACAGTTGGAGGAGATGGGAGCGGCCTATCATGCCGAGCGCCCCCAACTCTTTGAGGAAATGATTGACAGCACGAATCCATCGGATCCAACGGTTCTCATTTACACTTCAGGAACGACAGGCCCGCCAAAGGGCGCAATCCTCAGCCAGAAAAATATGGTGGCCATGGTCGATTCCGTTCTCCAGGTCATGCCCATGACCGAAAAAGACTCAGTTGTTTCCTATCTTCCCCTCTGCCATGCTGCGGAAAGGATCTTTTCGATTCTTATTCCTCTTAGATCAGGATGTATTGTCAATTTCTCGGAAAGCATCAATACCGTCCAGGAGGCCTTGAGGGAAATCGGACCCACCCTCTTCATGGGTGTGCCGCGTATTTGGGAAAAAATGCAGTCGTCCATCGTGATAAAAATGCAGGATGCCACCTTCCTGAAGCGTCTGGCATACAGAGTCTTTATGCCGGTGGGCATTAAAATCACCGAAAAAAGGCTTGCAAAAGAACGGGTGAGTTTGCCCTGGAAGGGCCTGTATTGGGTCGCCTATTTTTGTCTTTACCGAAGTCTACGCTATTTCCTGGGCCTTTCACGGGCCAGGATTCCTATCTCAGGTGCAGCCCCGGTCTCTCCGGACCTGCTCAAATTTTTTCATGCCATGCGATTGAACATTCGTGAGGGTTATGGCCAGACTGAAATCTCAGGTATTTGTAGCATTCACCATTTCGACGATGTGAAAATCGGAACGGTGGGCAAAGCGGTACCCGGCGTGGAGCTAAAAATTGCAGAAGATGGAGAGATCCTTGAGAAAGGCCCAGGCGTATTTCAGGGATATTTTAAGGACCCGGAAGGAACAGCGAGGATTTTTTCCGACGGTTGGCTCTGTTCCGGCGATGTGGGACGATTGGACGAGGATGGGCATCTGGTGATCACGGATAGGAAAAAGGATATCCTGGTTACGGCCGGTGGAAAAAATATTGCGCCCTCGGAGCAGGAGAACTCCTTAAAATTCAGTCCCTATATCAATGAGGCCATCGTTTTAGGAGATGGACGGAAATTTCTGTCGGCCTTGATTCAGATTGAGTTTGAAAATGTGTCCAAATGGGCACAGGAAAACAAAATCCCTTTTACAACCTTTAAAAGCCTGGCACGGAACAAAAAGGTCTACGAACTGATTCAGAAGGAGGTGGATAAGTCCAACAAGAAATTCGCATCAGTAGAAAACATCAGGAAATTTGTTTTGTTTGAAAAAGAGCTGGATCATGACGATGAGGAATTAACCGCGACCATGAAAGTCCGTCGCAAGGCCATCGAAGAAAAATACAGGGATCTCATTGAGGGCATTTACGGAAAGGGGAGATCATGATTGATTTTCTGCAAATTTTGCTAAATGGTGTGGCTCTTGGTTCCATTTACGCCATCGTGGCCTTGGGCTTTGTGCTTATTTACAAGGCCACTGATGTCTTTAATTTCGCACAGGGCGAACTCATGATGTTGGGGGCGTATGTCTGTTATACGCTGATTGTCCATTTGGAACTGGCGTACTTGCTTTCTTTTCTTTTGACCCTCTGTTTCTGTTTTGTTTTCGGAATGGTGATAGAAATTCTGATACTGCGGCCACTACTGGGCAAGCCGATCTTCTCTATCATCATGGTGACAGTTGGACTTGCCGTTATCCTGCAGGGAACCGTCTCCCTGATCTGGGGTGATGATATCTATAATTTCCCCAAGCTCTTTTCTGACCAGGTGCTACGATTTCCCGCAATATCGTTAAGGCCCCCGGATATATGGGTATTTGTCACAACGTTTCTTCTGGTCATTGGGTTCTATATTTTTTTCCGGCACTTCAAGGTGGGACTTGCCATGCGAGCTACGGCCAATAATCAGGATACGGCCCTGCTCATGGGCATCAACGTGAAAGGAATTTTTTCCTTATCCTGGGCCATCGCTGTATGTATTGGTGCGATCGGGGGGATCTGTTATGCCAATGTCCTCTTCTTGACCCCCGATATTAGTCATAT
>JAFDGR010000241.1 GCA_019309145.1 Deltaproteobacteria bacterium
GGACCAAGAGAAAAAACCGACCGAGGAATAAAACAGAACCCACCTCACTCCCAATATATTTGGTGCTTTAGACCTGAGTGATAAAGGGGCACGGGGATCTTTTTGCAGGCACGATATCTTTTCTTTGCGGGGAAAATGCATACATCCAGCGCTTGGGCGTGCCGGCGAAATTCCACACACGTTACCATGCATTCCAATCGTTCAGGGAATTGATGAGGTCTCCGGACGCCTTGCTCAGCAACGCTTCTCGCCGCAAGCGGACCCATCGTGCTCGCAAAAAGATTGCTGTGGCCCTTCACCACCTGTATTCAAAGCACCATTTGAAAGCGCAGTGAGAAAGAGGGAGGGCCAGCGCGCTCCTTTCTGGCGGGAATATATTGCGCCTGCGGGCATGGGACGGCGCACATATTCTGCGAGAGAGCCTGCGCAATATCAATAAAAGCCGTCAATGTTCAGCAAAGCCGTCCGATGCGCCTGCCTGGAACATAGCGAACACAACAGCCGGTATAAAAGCACTCCGGCGTTACCCATATTGCCCTTTCAGAAACGAGCCCCCTGTCCCTCCCTTAAGGACATTCCTTTCCTTATTGCATCAAAACACGCTGGGTAGATTCATATGACGAGAAACAAGGCAGAAGAAGGGGCACGGGGATCTTTTTGCAGGCACGAAAACTTTTCTTTGCTGGGAGGGAGAATACCTCAAGCGCCTAGGCGTGCCGGCGAAATTCCACACACGTTACCATGCATTCCAATCGTTCAGGGAATTGATGAGGTCTCCGGACGCCTTGCTGAGCAACTCTTTTCGTGGCCACCGTGAGATACCCCTCGTGCTCGCAAAAAGATTGCTGTGGCCCTTCACCACGCCTCTTTAAAGGAGTTACGCTTTTTTGGCGTCGAGGGCCTTTTTGAGTTTCGCGCCAAGGGAACCCATGGCCTCCCCCTTCCCGGTGAATGCCCGCCAGTCCGTCTCCTCCCCGCCATCACCGGGGGCAAGGGTAATCTTCCTCTCTTCCGGATTGATAGCCTGAATGAGCACGGGTATGGTATCGCCCTCCCTGAGCTTTGCAATAGCCTGGGCATCTGGAGATCTGTCCAGGTTTGATTTCGGCAAAAGGCCGGTGACTCCGGGTTCCAGTGACACGAAAATCCCGAATCCCTCTCTCTTCTCAATGCGGCCTCGAAGGCTCTGTCCCACATGGTAGCGCTCCCCCACCTCAAGCCAGGGATCGCCTTCCACGTCCTTCATGCTCAATGAGATTCTTCTGGCTTTGGCGTCAACATCCTTTATCATCACGCCCACAACCTGGCCGGTCTTCACCTCATCCTCCGGTTTCAGGACCCGTTTCCGGTAGCTCATCTCGCTGATATGGACCAGCCCCTCTATGCCCGGCGCAATCTCAACAAATACACCGAATTTGACACACCGTTTCACCGTGCCTTTTACTTCCTTGCCCGGCTGAAACTCCTCTTCCACTGTTTCCCATGGGTCACCGGTCACCTGCTTCACCGAGAGTGCGATCTTCGGAAGACCCGCCTTCTCCCTTTGTGAAATACCTATTACCTTCACGGTAACAGGATCATGGGGGTTGAGGACTTCATCCGCCTTTTCCACCCGTGACCAACTCAACTCAGAAAGGTGAACCATCCCTTCAATACCGGGAATGAGTTCCACGAAAGCCCCATACGGCATCAACTTGGTGACCCGGCCCTCCAGGATATCACCCTCACGCAATGCTTCCAGAAAGGCATCATGAATCTTTTTCTGCTCCTGCTCCATCAGTCTCCGCCGGGAAACCACGATATTCCTGGCATCCTCTTCCAGTTGCGTGATGAGAAACTGGTACGTCTCACCCACATAGTCATCAGGGGCCGCCACATATTGCAGATCCATCTGGCTGATGGGACAGAAGGCCCGTCGCTTCAAAACCTCAACCTGGAAACCACCCTTGCAGGGAGCCTTCACCTTCCCTTCCACGGGAACCGCATTTTCATAGGCGTCTGTCAGCAGATCCAGGCCACCAATCCCGGAAAGGGCTCTCGAAAGTTTGATCTCCTGGCCATTGTTGGAAATCACATAGAGTTCCAGGAGGTCACCGACCTTGTAGGGGAGTTGACCGCCCTCATCCAGAAGCTCATCCTTTTCCACGATCCCGTCGCTCTTGGTCCCGGTATCAACAAAGACCGCGTCCTGGCCTATGGCAATAATCGCCCCCCGGATTTTTTCGCCAACCCTGACATCATCGCCTGTTTGGGAATCAAAAGAATCAAGGAGATCAGCGAAATTTTCCTCTTCTCCTTCGATACCGTCATCTTTGTTGTCTCTCATGAAACCTCACTCCGAAAAAATATGGATTTGTTCCCCGTTCTGGCCTATAACAGGAAAAACTCCGGATCAAGATAGTCCGGCTTTCCGTTCGCCCCTTGGAAGGGACTTAGTATATCTTACATTTTAAATTCGAAATCCGAAGCTCGAAGCTCGAAACAAATGCAAATGATCTAAATTCGAAATAATAGGATGCGGGGCCAATTATGTTTTTCACTTCATGCTATTTTTCAATAAGTTGCAAACTGAAAACGCTTTCGATAGAGCCCAGCTGGTTTTGTTTTGAGCATTTGAATATTTGGATTTGAAATTTGTTTCGGATTTCGTATTTCATGCTTCGAGTTTTCCCCTGTTTCGGCAAAGCTGTCTGTTTCTGGCCGCTAGGGAGCGGGAATCTTTCAAAATTCAAAAAACTATTTCCATGGTAGCTGTTTTGCATGGACTTATCAAGGCGGAATTCATCCGCAACGGTGCAAAGGGAAAAGCATAAAGGCGAAAAAATGATCCACCCTCCCCCGGACAAAGAAACCTCGATTAATCGGCACAGCGCAAAAAAAGGCATATGGGGGTGGGTGCTCTATGACTGCGGCAACTCTGCCTTTGCCACCACCATCATGGCGGGCTTTTTCCCCGTCTTTTTCAAGAATTACTGGAGTTACCAAAGCGACATCAATACCAGCACCGCCATGCTGGGCTTCGGCAATTCCCTGGCCAGCTTCCTTGTCGCGTTCATGGCGCCCATCCTGGGTGCAATCGCCGACAACCGTGGATCCAAGAAAAGGTTCCTTGCCTTTTTCGCCTATCTCGGTTGCGTCATGACATTCCTGCTCTTCTTCGCGGGAAAGGGGCAGTGGCCTTTCGCAATCCTGTTTTATGCCGTTGCTGTCATAGGATTCTCAGGATCCAACACCTTCTACGATTCCCTTCTCCCGTCGGTGGCACCGCCCGGAAAAATAGACTCCATTTCCAGTCTCGGCTATGCCATGGGGTACCTTGGCGGAGGGCTGCTCTTTGCGCTGAACGTCCTCATGACCATCATTCCTTCCCGGTTTGGACTGGCCGGACCGGAACAGGCTGTTCGATTGTCCTTCCTGTCCGTTGCATTCTGGTGGGCCTTCTTCACTCTTTTTACCCTGCGGTGGGTCCCCGCAGAGCACAAACCAAAGGCCCTCCAACCAGGGGCTGTCCTTGAAGGGTTCAAGAAGATCTCTTCTACCTTGAAAACGGTCAAGCAGTTCAAACCCGCCTGGCTCTTTCTCATTGCCTACTGGTTTTACATTGACGGGGTCGATACCATCATCAGGATGGCGGTAGACTATGGCCTCTCCCTGGGGTTTCACGCGACCGATCTGATCATCGCGCTCCTGATCGTTCAATTTATCGGTTTCCCGGCCTCGCTGGCTTTCGGCAAGCTGGGTGAGCGCTGGGGTGTCAGAAGAGCTATTTTTCTTGGCATATACCTTTACATGGGGATCACCATCTGGGGGACGGCCATGACCACGAAGGAAGAATTTTACCTGCTCGCGGCCCTCATCGGCCTGGTCCAGGGTGGAATACAGGCCTTGAGCCGATCTTACTATGCACGGCTCATCCCGGAAAATCAGGCCGCGGAATTTTACGGCTTTTATAATATGGTCGGCAAATTTGCCGCGATCCTCGGTCCCGCCCTCATGGGATCAACCGGGCTCCTGGTACAGCGTTTTCTCATGCCGCCGGCTCCTCCGGAGCACCAGAAGATCTATATCACCCATCTTGCAGCACGCGCAAGTATCGCATCAATCCTCGTTCTCTTCCTGATCGGGCTTTTTCTCTTCTACCTGGCAGGCAAAGAGGAAGTGCGTTTCTTTACAAAATAATCCACGGTAACCGAATCACCGGAACCTGCTGCAATTTTGAGTGTGGCAGGTTCCAGGGCCAGTTTCACCTCAAAAGACCCGGATCTTTCAATCTGATCAAGGCGGACTTTTTCCGTGTAGAGGGTAAACAGCCTGTCCAGGATTGTCTTTCCCCCCTTAATTTTCACCTTTGCGGGAAATACCTTTGCACTGGTAAGAATCAAATCCTTTCGCAGTCTTCCTACCCAGTCAACCTGAACCGGCAGGAGTTTCTCTCCCGGTATGTCAAGGGTAACTTCTACCGTGGAAGGTTTCACTTTCCGCAACACCACTCCCGGCGGCAGACCGATATCGTCGGAGGTAATGACAAACGAATTGCGTCCCACAGCCGCCTTGCTCAAGTCAAGGCGGACTTTTACCTGGTCCGGCCGAATGGATTTGATGAGCGTCCCCGACCCGCTGAGCCCCACGTGGACCGCGTTTACGGAGCTATCCACAATCTCTGTGGCGGGATTGCGATTCACATATTCCACAGGGATATCGAAGGTGACCAGACGTTCCTGGCCCCGGGTAAAACTGAACCAGACAGCGCTGATCAAGACCAGGGACGCGAGGGCTGCAATGGCAAGCTCCCGCTTCTCTTCCTTCTTGTAGCCCCATTGTTCTTTTGTTGAACCGATATGCTCCTCAAGGGTTCTTACCAGGGTGTTCCTGTCGTGGACCGTCCAGACCTCGGT
>JAFDGR010000242.1 GCA_019309145.1 Deltaproteobacteria bacterium
TTCCCCTTTCTCCTGGGTTTGATCTTATTGCCTCTTCCCGTGCAGAGCAAAGAGCTTTTCGTCGAATTCCTCTTCTCGAATGAAGACACCCTATCGTTCTTGTTTTTCCTTTATTCAAAAAGAAGAATTCATTCAGAAGGAGGAAACAAGATGTTATTCCATCGTCGATCACAAAAGATTGATCTTCTGAGGAAAGTTCCTCTCTTCAACAAACTTAATAAGCGCCAGCTCAACGAGATAGGGAAGTATGCGGATGAATTGCCCATGAAGGCAGGACAAATGTTGGCGCAACAGGATAAGAGAGGTCTGGACTTCGACTTCATTGTGGAAGGCAAAGCTCGCGTGGAGAAGGATGGGGAGTTCATACGGTATTTGACGGCAGGTGATTTTTTCGGGGAAATAGCAATCATAGATGGTGCACCCAGGACCGCAACGGTTATTGCCGAAACGGACATGACCTTACTCGTGGTGAGCAAAAGATCATTCGACTATTTGCTTGACACGGTGCCGGGACTGCAGAAAAAAATGCTGGTTTCGCTTTGTAGTTATCTGAGAAGGGCTGAAATGGCTTCTCCGCGTTCCCACGAAAAGGAGGAGGAAAATGACTCACATCCAAGGAGAGCGTAATGAAATGCCCGAAATGCGAAGCTGAGAATCCTGAAAGCATGAAGTTCTGCGGGGAATGCGGGACAAAACTAGAGAAAATCTGTCCCAAATGCAATTCGTCAAACCCACCACAATTTAAATTCTGTGGCCAGTGCGGCCACAATTTAACCCTTCCTTCCGAACCAGCCCCCAAAGAGCTCTCCTTTGACGAGAAACTGGACAAGATTCAGCGCTATCTTCCCAAGGGCGTTACTGAAAAGATCCTTGCCCGGAGGGATAAGATAGAGGGGGAACGCAAGCAGGTCACGGTGCTGTTCTGTGACATGGAAGGCTTTACGCCCCTTGTGGAGAGGTTAGGCGCGGAGGAAGCTTACTCCATTATGGACCAGGTCTATGAGATCCTTATCCACAAGGTGCATGACTACGAGGGGACGGTTAACGAGATGACCGGTGACGGGATTATGGCCCTTTTCGGTGCGCCCATTGCGCTGGAGGATGCCCCCCAGCGGGCAATCCGTGCAAGCCTGGCGATTCACCGGGAGATGGCCAGGTTCAATGATAAGATGAAGGAAGAGAAGAAAGACATCCCCACTCTCAAGATGCGGATCGGAATCCATACCGGTTCCGTGGTCGTGGGCACTCTGGGGAACAATTTGAGAGTAGAGTTTAAGGCGGTGGGGGATACAGTCAACCTGGCCTCCCGGATGGAAGGGCTGGCAGAACCTGGGACCACCTATGTGAGTCAAGACACCTTCAAACTCACTGAGGGACTGTTTCGCTTTGAGGCCCTGGGTGAACGGCGGGTCAAGGGGAAGGAAACGTTGGTCAAGGTCTATCGGGTGATTGCCCCAAGCACCAGAAGGACCAGGTTTGATGTGAGTGCCGAGAGGGGCCTTACCCCCTTTGTTGGAAGGGAGAGAGAACTCGAACTTATCCTGGATGGGTTTGAAAGGGCAAAAGCTGGCCGAGGCCAGGCATTCTCCATCGTGTCCGAGGCAGGCGGTGGGAAATCGAGGCTCTTATACGAGTTCAGAAAGGCTGTTGCCGACCAGGATGTCACATTTCTGGAGGGCAAGTGCCTCTCTTACAGCAGGGGCGTTTCCTATCATCCGATCATAGACATCCTGAAAGCAAACTTCGGGATTGAGGAAAGCGATGGTGATCTTGCAATCAGGGAAAAGGTGGAAAGGGGATTGAAACTCCTTGGGGTGGATGAGGCATCGACGCTTCCCTATCTCCTGGAACTGTTATCGGTCAAAGAGAGCGGCATCGATAAGATCCCCATGAGCCCTGAGGCGAGAAAAGAAAGGATCATGGAGGCATTGAAACTGATTGTCCTGAAAGGCTCTGAGATTCGGCCGCTGATCATGGCAATCGAGGACCTTCACTGGATCGATAAGAGCTCAGAGGATGCAACGAGATATCTCTTGCAGAGCATACCGGGGGCAAGAGTTCTCTTGCTGTTCTCCTACCGGCCTGACTTCGTGCATACCTGGGGCGGCAAATCATACCACAGCCAGGTGAACCTGAACCGGCTTTCAAATCGGGAAAGCCTTGCGATGGTGGCCCATCTCCTGGGGACAGAAGAGATCGATAATGATCTTGAGAATTTGATCCTGGAGAAGACGGAAGGGATCCCCTTTTTCGTGGAGGAGTTTGTACGGTCACTTCAGGATCTCAGCCTCATTGAAAGAAAAGAAAACAGGTATTGCCTGGCAAAAGATGTCCAGACGGTGACCTTTCCTTCCACGGTTCAGGAAGTGATCATGGCCAGGGTGGATACACTTCCCGAAGGGGCGAAAGAAGTACTGCAGACCGGGTCGGTGATCGAGAGGGAGTTCAGCTATGAGATGATCAAGCGGGTAACAATGCTTCCTGAACGAGAACTGCTCTCCCATCTGTCGGCACTGAAGGACTCGGAGCTTCTTTACGAGCGAGGCATCTATCCGGAAACCACCTACATCTTCAAGCATGCCCTGACTCGGGAGGTGGTCTATGATTCCATACTCACCAGGAAAAAGAAAGACCTCCACGAAAGGACAGGTAATGCCATCGAAGAGCTCTATAAGGATGATATTAGTGAGCACTATGGTCTTTTGGCCCGGCATTATCTTCTGAGTGAAAATTATGAGAAAAGTGGAGAGTTTTCGAGGCTGGCAGGGAGGAAGGCCGGGAAAGAAGGGGCGTTTACTGAAGCTATTGCATTTCTTGAGAAGGGAATCATTAGTCTCAAGAAATTACCTCGGACTGCTGAAATCCAAAAGAAGCTCATCGACGCAGGGGCGACCCTGGGGATGTATTACATTCAGCTAAATAATTTTATTCCGTCAAAAGAAGCCGTTGAACCCATAGTAGAGCTGGCCTTCAAGAGCAATTACAAGAGAAGGATTGCCCAGATACACACTATAATAGGGACATACACGTACGCAATCGAGGGAGACTACCCGAAAGCCTTAACACATTTCCAGGAGGCTATAAAGGTAGCCCAAGAATCAAATGATCTTATTTCCTTTCTGATGGCCAACCACTGGATGGGACATTTATATGCTGATAACTGTGAATTTGAAAAAGCCCTCCATCACTTAGAAAAGGCGCTGAACATTACCCAGGCAGCAAATGTGGCGTGGGGGATAGCTGCGCATAAAAGCTGCATAGCACGCACTGTTTATTATTTTCAGGGAAACATTGAACTCAGCCATCAGGGCGCCCAGGAAGGTTTTCGCTTGGCCGAAGAAAGCGGTGACATATATTCCAAATGTGAAGGCTACACCAGCCTCGGCTATTCGCATTTCGGAAAAGGCGACTTGAACGAAGCGGAAAAAAATCTATTGAAGGCGGACGATCTCACTGAAAGGATCAATTGGCTGCCACTGCAGGCGTTGGCCACTTCTTGTTTGGCCGAGATCTGTTTCTGTAGCGGAAGATACCAGGAATCAGAGAATTATTACCTCAAAACAATATCAGTTCTTGAACAAGGGAACCTTGCATTCTGGATGAAAATAAATAGGATTGGTGCAGCGAGAGCAAAGGTGATGAATAAGGAAAACGACATTGATCTGGACACATTGTATCGGTATTCTACTGAAAATACGATAAAAACATTTGATGGCACGGCACGAAGATATATCGGGGAGATTTTATTGAATATTAGAGACCCTCGTATGACAGATGCGGAAAACTGGATCAGGAAAGCCATTGATGTGGACAAACGAAATGGGATGAGGTTTTCCTTGGGAAATGACTATGCGCTTTATGCAGAATTATTCAGACGAAAAGGAAATCGAGGAAAAGCCAAGAAAAACCTCAATACGGCAATAGAGATTTATAAAGAGTGTGGTGCGGATGGGTGGGCGGAAAAGGCGGAAAAGGAATTTGCCGTGCTTTCATGAAAAAAATTAAAGAGGTCACGAAAAAATGTAACATACATAGCTCTCCGTCGAGGACTGCCTCATCTCCCAGTGCATCACATCAATTGGGGGGAGTAACTTTAATTTTTTTCTGCCGCCAAGGGCCTGTTATCCAAAGTGGCCAAAGTATGAAAGCTGGAGCTTGACCCTACAAATCTCCGAGGGACGTTCGGACTTTCCCAGCCACTTATGAATAATTCCCAAATTTGGAGGTGGTGAGATGACATGGCAATCAGGAGAGGGAATGAAAGAGTATTTAAAGCCTACGAAAATGTGTGACAGTGATAATGTGCAATTAAGGGAGAAAGCAAAGGATATCATCAAAGGTGCGGAGACTCCAAAAGAGGCAGCCCTGAGGATTTTCTACTATACGAGGGATCAAATACGATTTGGCCTGGATTATCCTGACAAAAAGGCTTCACAAACGCTTAAGAAGAGGATGGGATTTTGCATCACTAAATGCAATCTTCAGATCGCGTTACTGCGAACAATCGATATCCCTGCAAGATGTCATTATGTGCATTTGACCAAGGAAAGCCTTAAAGCTCTTACGCCTAGATTTATGTATAATAAACTCCCGGAAGCGATAGTACACATATGGTGTGAGTGTTATCTATCCGGGAACTGGTTGGCATGTGAAGCCTTGCTTGATGAGGAATATTATAAAGGGCTCTTAAAAATGGGAGCGTTTACCTCAGAGCAAGTTCCTACCATTGATTGGGATGGAGAAACCAATCTAATTTTAGTGAAACATCGCGTTGTTAAAGATATTGATACTTTTTCTTCCAGGGACGACGCGATGTCGGAGGGCCTAAAACGAGGAGACGAAATGCCTATGACCAATA
>JAFDGR010000040.1 GCA_019309145.1 Deltaproteobacteria bacterium
CTGTAATGATATTGGCAAAAAGTCGCTCCAGAGTCTTGATATCGATTCTGGCTTCATGTAACTGTTTTTGATGGGCGTATGTCTGAATCATAGGCTGTTACTCCTTTCAGCTCTGTTCTCTTTAAGGTATCGCCGTATGGCCACCATACCTAAAAGAGAATCAGGATTACAACCTTCCGGACATATGCCCTAATCGGAAGTTCTTATTCTTTTCTTCAGCATCCAGTGTATGGAGGGGTATCATGGTGTCCGGCAATGATCCAACAATGGAATTCATTTTGAAATTCGGGCCAATGCTGCAGAAACTTATAGAAGGGAATGTGGGCATCACCGTGACCTCCCTGGATAGGTGGCTCGCCTACTTCGATGACGGTGAAAACAGGGTGGACATCAGCCCCGGCTCGCCCCTGCCCGATGAGTCCGTCTCCGCCACCTGCATGAGAGAAGGACGGCTGGTGACAAAAAAGATCAAAAGCCTTGCGGTGCTGGGCAACAGCTATCAGGGCAGGGCGATTCCCATTACCGGCGATGATGGAAGCATAGTCGGATCCCTCGGGTATTTGAAGGTGATCGACCAGGAGGAGGAAGTTGACAACATCATCATCGGTAGAAACAGTGGCATGCGGAAGGTATACTGGGAAGCCATCAAGGTCGCGAGCGTGGATACCAATATCCTTCTTCTGGGAGAAACCGGCACAGGGAAGGACCTTTTCGCAAAGCTCATCCACCAAAGAAGCAACAGGAAGGACCGCCCTTTTATTGCCGTCAACTGCAATGCAGTCCCGAGGGCCCTTTTTGAGAGCGAGATGTTCGGCTACGAGCCGGGTGCCTTCACCGGAGCCAAGAAATCGGGGAAGAAAGGCTTTTTCGAGCTGGCCAATTCGGGGACTATTTTTCTGGATGAAATCGGTGATCTCGATCTGGATCTCCAGGTGAAGCTGCTTCGTGTGCTTCAATCGAGGAAGGTTCTGCGGGTCGGCGGGAGGCGGGAGATTGAGGTAGATGTGCGCGTGATCGCGGCTACCAACCAGAACCTGAAGGAGAAGGTGCTGCAGAACGCTTTCAGGAGCGATTTGTACTACAGATTGTCTTCCTTTGTCTTGAGAATGCCCCCCCTGAGATACAGGAAAGAGGATCTCCCGCTTTTGATCGACAGACTGCTGGCAAAGAAAGTGCACCAGTTTGGCCGGCAACCCATGCGCATTTCGCCGGACGCCTATAAGATGCTCCTGGAGTATGACTATCCGGGAAACATACGGGAGCTCCAGAACATCCTTCAACGGGTGGTGATAATGGCGGAGACCGAAGAGATCAGCGAGCGGGATCTGAAAGAGGCGCTCCAGATCGAGGAGGGGGCATGCAGGCAGCCGGATGAGGAGGAGACCGGGAAGGTGGTCAGGCTCAGAGAGATGGAGAGGAAGATGATTATCCGTGCGCTCAGGACATTTGAGCGCAAGACGGAGGCTGCCAGGGCGCTCGGTATATCCAGGGATACCCTCTATCGGAAGCTCAGGGAAAATGGTATTTCCTCCTGAACAGGTGGAGTGACTGGTCGTCCATGAGGCTGGGACTGTGGGAGCAGGGGAAGTGCTGGTCTACTAAATGTCCGGATTTAGGACGCAGAGTATTTTTTTAGGACACTATAGCTCCGTTTATGTCCGACAATGCTACGTCAGGCGTGAAGCAGGGCACGCGGACTACAAAAATACCCCCGCAGCGCGGCGGTTTGCGGGTACAATTTGCCCGGAACTGGGCCGCGAGGATGGCCGAACGAGCCAAACCAGAGCCTTTCCTGCCCCATTTTCAGATATGGCATACAACTTGCTTATTTTATAGTTTGAAAGGCCTTTTCTGGAGAAATCTTCCTTGGGGTGAAGTTATACCTGTGCGTACGACGGGGTTCGCCGCAGGTGCGTAAGTGAGGTGCGCGTGAACCGGAGGGCACAGAACCCCGCTTTTGCAGGGGGGTGTCCGGAACGTACTGGCGAAGAGGAAGCGGGACTCCTGTCCGGCTGGTGTGCGGGCGAGGGGGATCTTACTGAGTGGATCGCAAAGAAATGAGATCGGAGACTGCACATGGAAAAAAAGGATTCAATTAAGGAAAGGATTAAGGAGGCGAATGCCAAGGCTGTGGCCGCGATGTTTGCCGCGCAGCCGGTATGGGTCGACATGGCGAAGGCCGGTGACGTGATTCCCGGCATGAAGAAGAATACGTTGCTGCATGCGGGTCCACCGCAAGAGTACAAGCACATGTGCGGGCCCCAGAGAGGTGCGGCGTGGGGATGCCTGATTTTTGAGGGGTACGCCAAGGATGCAGAGGAGGCCCACAGGATGTTGGAGGCAGGGGAGTTCGAATTTGCACCAGCGCACGACCATGATGCCGTTGCGGGAGCGGCACAGGTGGTTTCCTACAGCCAACCCGTCATCATCGTGGAAAACCAGACAAACCAGAAGAGGTACTATTCCCATGTGAAGGAAGACACCTTCGTGGCACTTCGATACGGCAGCCACGGCGAGCACACCATTAAAAAGCTCAGGTGGCTGGCCGAGGTGGTTTCGCCTGCCTTTTCCAAACTGCTCAGAAAGATGGGCGGCATCAACTGCAAAGATATCATTGCGAAGTCCCTGTTCATGGGTGACGAAGGGCACAATCGAAATCAGGCCGAAACCTGCCTCTTTCTGCAGGCCATCATGCCGGCGGCACTGGAGTCAGATCTGTCCAGGGAGGAGATACGAGAACTGGCGTGGCTCCTCCAGCATGACGAAAACTTTTTTCTCTATCAGGTCATGACATCATGCAAGGCGATGCTGGATGCCGGTAAAGAGGTGGAATACAGCAGCATCGTGACCACGATGGCCCGGAACGGCACCGAGTTCGGGATAAAGGTGAGCGGCCTCGGAGACAGGTGGTTCACCGCGCCAGCCCCAAAGGTGAAGGGTCTTTACTTCCCCGGGTTCACCGAGGAAGACGCCTGCCCCGATCTCGGTGACAGCTGTATCACCGAGACCGCGGGACTGGGGGGGTTCGCAATGGCTGCGTCGCCGGCCATTGTGCACTTCGGTACCGCCACAGGAGTGGGGGGCTCTGTCTCCGATGCGATAAACTACACCAAAGAGATGTACGAGATTACGGAGGCCGAGAATCCTTCATACCAGATTGCCTACCTTGATTTCAGGGGATGCCCCACGGGAATTGATATCATCAAGGTGCTCGACACGGGAATTCAACCGATAATCAATACCAGCATTTCCCCCAAAAAACCGGGGAGAAGCCAGGCGGGGGCAGGTCTCGTTCGCGCCCCTATGGAATGTTTCAAGAAGGCCTTCGAGGCATTTGTGGATCGCTATCAGATCGCCTACCCTCATCTGGCCAGTAACCCCGGTCCCCTTCCCGGAGCGGGACGAGCTTCCTTCTGGGGGTCCGGGAAGCGGCGGAAAGGTGAGTGAAAAAGAGTGCGCTCAGGTGGGTCGATACTGCACCGGCCCGTGCAAGGGCCGGTGAGTTCTGAAGATGTGGGAGCGCCCTGGGAACGCAGGAGAAACTACGTGAGCACAAAAATAGTCGTCAAGCACAATCATTACCGTGATTCGGTGTTCCTCATGGTTATCGATCAGCAGGCAAGGACCCTGCGGGGGGTGCATGAAACAGCGGTGATGATGGGCACGGATAACAACAAGGATATAATCAGAGAGGTGGGTTTTTCGGGCGCCGATATCGATTCCGCTTCGCCCAATGATCTCATCCTCTGTGTGAGAGGTCAAAGCGATAGCGCGGTTGAAGCGGCCCTGGCGCAGATGGAAGAGATGCTCACCCGAAAACCTACCCCCAGGGAACTTGAAGATGAATACAAGACGCTCGATGCGGCTCTGAGGGAACGGCCTTCCTGCAATCTGGCGCTCATCTCCGTGCCGGGACAATTTGCGGCACGGGAGGCGAGGAAGGCCCTGCACCGGGGGTTGAATGTGCTCCTTTTCAGCGATAATGTGACGCTGGACGAGGAGGTGGAGCTGAAGCGGCTGGCGCTCAGCCTTGACAGGATTGTCATGGGGCCCGACTGTGGAACGGCCATTATCAATCAGGTTCCTCTTGCCTTCGCCAATGCCGTCCCCCCGGGTCCCATCGGGATAGTTGCGGCGTCAGGCACCGGTCTGCAGGAGGTCGTGTGCCAGCTGGCCGGTGAGGGGCTTGGCATCACGCAGGCTGTGGGTGTGGGGGGGAGAGATCTCTCGGATGGGGTCGGAGGTATCTCGACGATCAAGGCACTTGAGGTGCTCGAAGAAGATGCGGCAACCAGGGTGATCGTCGTGGTATCGAAACCCCCGGGCCCGGCGACCATGGAGCGCATGCTGCAAAGGATTTCAGAGAGTGACAAGGAGGTCATCGTCTGTTTTCTAGGGGCTGATATAGGTGTGATGTCACGGAGGGGGGTTGCTGCGGCAGGATCTCTCGAAGAGGCGGCGCGCATGGCGGCGTGCACAGTCAAGGGAGTGTCCTACACGCCGAGGGACTTTACCTTCCCGAAAGAGAAAATTGAGAGTATCGTCGCCCGCGAGACACGCCATATGGCGGGGAGCCAGCGATTTGTCAGGGGGCTCTATTCAGGCGGTACCCTGTGCTACGAGGCCATGATCATTCTCAGCGGCCTCGTGGGTGATGTGTACTCGAACATACCTCTGAAGGATAAACTGTGGATCCCCAATCCTCCGACAGGGGTGAAACACACCTGCATCGACCTGGGCGACGACTATTTCACGAAGGGCAAGCCTCACCCGATGATCGCTCCGGAAACGAGGAATCGTTACATTCGGGAACAGGCCGCTGATGAGGAGGTGGGGGTGCTGCTGCTGGATGTGGTACTTGGGTACGGGTCTCACAGGGATATGGCGGGGGCGCTCAGTGAGTCGATCAGGGCTGCCAAATCGTCTGTCGAAACGCGGGGGGGGTATCTTTCGGTCATCGCTTCGGTCTGTGGAACGGCAGAGGATCCCCAGGGGCTCGATTCCCAGGTCGAGAAACTGGAATCGTGCGGGGTGGTGGTAATGCCCAGCAATGCACAGGCCGCGAGGCTGGCGGCCATGGTCCTTAAGGCCCACTCGGTTCGAGGGGCCCGGTGATAGGTTGGGGAAAGGAAAAACTCATGAAAGGCGAACACAGCGCATGCGCCCGGAGAAAGAACTTCTTCGGGGAAGATCTTATGGTGGTCAACATCGGTATCAAATCGTTCTACCAGGAGCTCAAGGATCAGGAGATGAAGGTCTGTCATGTTGACTGGAAGCCGCCTGCGGACGGGGATCTGAAAGTGGCGGCATTGCTGGATAAATTGGCCTAGAAAGGAGGGATGCCAGGACCGTTACCCGCAAACCATAATCACCCTTGCCCTGTACCTGATGAAAGGAGGTGAAACACACCAGGTAAAACCAGTGAACAACGCGCACTAATCAGCACCTAACGCCATCTCAGGAAAGGAGGATGAAACATGTTTCACAGGTATATGCATGGAGTTTTCTTCTCAGTTTTTTGTCTTATGGCGGTTGCCTTGCTTGTCATTCCCGCTGGAGTTCAGGCGCAACAAATTGTCATTGCGCAGGGTATAGACGCCCAGGCATTGGATCCCCAGGCGGATGTGAATATCCCCACCATGGTCGTCAATTCCAACATATTCGACGCGCTGTTGAGTCGCGATCGCAGTCTCAAGATTATCAACCGGCTCGCCACATCCTATAAGGTGCTGGGCCCCAACAAGTGGAGATTCAACCTGAGGAAGGGCGTTGAATTCCATAACGGTGAGCCCTTCGATGCCGAATGCGTCAAGTACACCTTTGAGAGGATTTTTGCTCCTGGCAGTAAATCGACACAAAAGGGATGGTTCAACACCATAGACAGAGTTGAAATCGTCGACAAATATACGGTGGATTTTATCACCAAAAAACCCGACCCTATTCTTCCGGCACGGTTGACCATGTTCTACATTGTGCCTCCGAAGTATTGTTCCGAAGCGGGGTTTGTAAAGTTTAACCTGCACCCCGTCGGCACCGGTCCCTTTGAGTTCGTAAAATGGATTCGGGATAACAAAGTCGTTTTGAAAAGAAACGAGAAGTACTGGGACGGTCCTTCCCCGATCAAGGAACTGGTTTTCCGGTCCATGCCGGAAACCCAGGCCAGGGTCGCAGGGCTCCAGACCGGAGAGATCGACATTGCAACCTATATCCCACCTGACCTGGCGGAACCCCTCAAGGGAAAGGGAGATTTCACCTTCAAATCGACCATCAGCTCAAGAATTATACATCTCAAGTTGAGCACTATCGCCGACAGCCCGCTCAAGAATAAAAAGGTGCGGCAGGCGGTCAATTACGCCATTGACAGGGAAAGCATCATTAAACATATCCTGAAAGGATATGGCGAGATAATTCCCTCCTTTGTCCCGAAGATCATATGGGGGCACAACCCCAACGCGAAGGCCTATACCTATGATCCCAAAAAGGCCAGAAAGCTCCTGAAAGAAGCCGGGTTCCCCAATGGTGTCTCGATTACCATGAACGGTCCTTCCGGCAGATACATGAGAGACAAAGAGGTGTGCCAGGCGATTGCGGGGCAGCTGGCGGACGCGGGCATCCGGGTGAACCTTCAGATACTGGAGTGGGGGACACTGATTGAAAAGGTCACCTCCCATACCATCGCGCCGATCTACCTGTTCGGATGGTCGTTGCCCAGTCTGGACCCGGACCAGTGGCTGTGGCCCAATCTCCACTCAAACGAGCCCATGTCTCAGACAAGCTATGCGCCTCTCGACGAGCTTCTGGAGCAGGCACGACACGAAATGGATGTTAAGAAGAGAGAACAGCTCTACTTCAAGGCACAGGATATGGTGAACGAGGAGGCCCTCATCGTCACGCTGTATGAACAAAAGGACCTCTTCGGGGTGAGCAAGAAGCTTGAATGGTCGCCGCGGGGCGATGAAATGATCTACATGAGAGATGCGAAACTGGTGAAATAATTCAACGGGCGGTACGCAGCCTCGCACGCCGGGTCAGCCAGGCGTGCGAGGCTGCGCAGGCCCGTGTCGGGGCAGGGGTTCAAATTCATGCGACTACTCAGCCATATCAGGCAGCGGACCTATCAGGATTCGATAAAACTTATGCAGTTCCAGGCTCTGTTGAGCGGGGTGCCCGGTGTCGTCGACTGCGGGGTTGCCATGGCGACACCCGCCAACAAAGCTCAGTTCGAGCAGGCGGGAATTTTGACCGATGAGATGAGAAAGGCCGATTCCAACGATCTATGCATTGTGGTGAGGGTCGATGGGGAGGATGCCGTTTCGAGAGTGCTGGAGAAAATAGAGAGACATTTCCAACCGAACAGTGATTCTGGAGACTACCTCGATGAGGTGGTCGCCGGTGCCAAATCCATTTCGACGGCCGTGAGGAGGGTTCCTCATGCGAACCTGGCAGTGATTTCGGTACCGGGCGATTATGCCGCCTTCGAAGCCATGAACGCCCTGAGCAGCGGGCTTCATGTGTTTCTCTTCAGTGACAACGTGCCGGTAGAGGATGAGATCGAACTCAAGAGCCTGGCCGACGAAAAGGATCTTCTCGTCATGGGCCCCGACTGCGGTACAAGCATTATCTCGGGGGTCGGGTTGGGATTTTCCAATCGAGTGCGCCGGGGGAAGATAGGAATCGTGGCTGCCGCGGGGTCGGGCATGCAGGAGGCGTCGTGCCTCATCCACAGGATGGGAGAGGGGATCTCGCAGGCCATAGGCACCGGTGGAAGGGACCTGTCGGGCCGGGTGGGAGGCAGGACGTTCCTTCGGGCGCTCGACGCGCTGGCGGCGGATGAGCAGACCGAGTTGCTGGTGCTGATTTCGAAACACTGTGACGAGGAGGTGGCACAGAAAATCCTTGAGCGGGTTGAAGGAACCGAAAAGCCGGTGGTCTTCTACTTTTCAGGTGTTTCCCCGCTCTCACACGCCTGTTCGGGAAAGCTCTATGAAGCCAGGCACCTGGAACATCTGGCCGCAACGAGTGTGGCATTGCTTCGAGGCGAGGGGCAGCCGGAGGCACTGGACAGCAAGGCAATCCTGAATGAAATGGGTGCGCGTCTATCGGCAAAGGCCGCCGGGTGCGGGGAGAGGCAGAAGTACCTCCGGGCCCTTTTGTGCGGGGGCTCATTTGTGGATCAGGCCTGCACCATTATTCCCTCGCTGCTGGAAGGAGTGTATGCCTATCCAGCCGCGGGTCAGGCTCACTCCCTTGAAGACCCTCTGGTGAGCCGCGGGCATACCATACTGGATCTTGGTGAGGATTACTTTACCCGGGGGAGGGCCCACCCCATGATCGACCCTTCCATTCGAAACGAGCGCATCCTCCGGGAGGCCGCCGATCCCGAGGTGAAGGTCATCCTTCTGGATGTGGTGCTGGGCTATGGTGCCCACCCGGATCCCGCCGGCAACCTGGCGAAGGTTATGGCTGAGGCCCTCTCCCTGGCCCGGGCGCGGGGCGGCGAACTCTGTGTTGTGGTTTCCCTGTGCGGCACGGAAGAAGACGTCCAGGGTTATGATACACAGCGGGATATGCTTACTGCTGCGGGTGCGCTTGTGACGGAAAGCAGCACCAGGGCAGCCTTGATCGCAGGGCTCCTTGCAGCGAGGTAAGCGACCCCCGAGGACGGTAGGAAGGTGAAAAGAATGGTACCTCAAGACCCTATGCTGAAATTTCTGAATGGCCCTATCTCGGTGGTGAATGTGGGAATCGAGACACTCGTAGAACATCTACCCATGCAGGGAGTGGAGGTGGTGCACGTGGACTGGAAGCCCCCGGCGGGGGGGAACCTGGAACTCCTTAAAAAGATCAGGAAATTGAACAAACAAGGGAGGTCGATTGGAAATGGACGTTGAAAGCGCGAACAGAGAGGCATGTAAACGGATTCTTGATGCCCGACCTGTGTGGAAGGATGTGAAAATCGCCGGAGAGGTGATTCCCGGAATGGCAAAAAACCGTATTTTTCATACAGGTCCCCCAATCGAATGGGACAGGATGTGCCTGCCGCAAAAGGCTTCAATTACCGCGGCCATGATGTTTGAAGGCCTCTGCAACGGCATGCAGGAGGCCGAGCAACTGGTAAAGCGAGGGGAAGTGGAGCTGGACATCAACCAGAACCATCAGTCCATCGGCCCTATGTCCGGACCCATATCCTATTCAATGGCGGTATGTGAGGTCGAGAACGTCGCCTTCGGGAACAAAGTGTATTCCGCCCCCTTCAACACCGGAAGAAAATCGCCTCTCTATTTCGGCGTGTTCACGGAAGAGGCGTTGAACATACAGAAATGGATTGCCGAGGTGTGGGCACCGGCCACGAGCCAGGCGTTGAAACTGCTCGGCGGGATCGACTGCAGAGCGTTGGTGGGCCAGTCGGTGCTTATGGGAGACGAACAGCACAACCGCAACCAGGCGGCGACGGCCCTCTTTATGAATGAAATCGTCAAGGGGTACATTCAACTCGACCTGCCAAAGGATGTTTTCATTGAAATACTCGACTACATGTCGGAAAATAGTGAAATGTTCTGGGCCACCCCCCACCTCGCCGTGAGTAAATCCATGATGGATCCCGCGCACGGAATCGAGAACAGCACGGTGGTGACCAAGATGTCATCCAATGGCACCGAATTCGGGATCATGGTGAGCGGGCTCAAAGACCAATGGTTCACGGCTCCTTCACCGAATGTGGAAGGTCTCTATTTTGCAGGGTACTCAAAAAAGGACGGACATCCGGATCTGGGTGGGAGCAGGATCAAGGAAACCGCAGGGTTCGGCGGCATGTGTATCGCCTCGAGTCCCGCCATGTGCCTGCTCATAGGGGGGAAGGCGAAGGACACGATCAGGCATACCCTCAATATGTATGAGATCACTGTTACGGAAAACCCCGCATACCAGATCCCCTATCTCGATTTTCGAGGGATCCCGACCGGTATTGATATTGTTAAAGTGGTAGAGACGGGAATCACCCCCATAATCACCACCGGCATCAACCACAAGCGTGAAAATTTCGGCCATATTGGGGTGGGCGTCACTATTTCCCCGCTGGAGTGCTTCGAAAAGGCCCTGCAGGCCCTTTAGGGAGACGCCGGCCACGGTGCTCTGTCCGTAAGAGGAACCGTGTCGAAGGAGCACCCTTGCCACCGGAAAGGCACCCGCCAGGGATACGCTGGCGGCTGCATGCTGTGCCGCCGGCCGAATCGATCACGCATTAGGAAGAGGTATTGATGGGTACGTACATTTTAAAGAGACTATACCACAGCGTCATTGTGCTGTTTGGAATAACGTTGTTCGTGTTCCTCCTTCTTCAGTGCGCAGGCGATCCTGTGAGGCTCCTGCTGCCCTTTGACGCCACGCAGCAGGAATATGAGGACCTGCGTGAAGAGTTGGGGTTCAACGCCCCCATTCACGTCCAGTACTGGAATTTTCTCAAACGAGCGGTGAAACTGGATTTCGGTATGTCCCTCCGGAATCATGTGCCGGTGTTTGATCTCATAAAAGATTACTTCAAGAACACCTTATTGCTGGCCACCACGGCCTTCATCATCGCGCTGGCGGTGGCCGTTCCCGGGGGCATTCTTTCCGCCATACGCCGTAATTCCATCTTGGATTTCGTCATTTCGATCTTTGTGGTCATCGGGCAGGCAATGCCGCTGTACTGGCTGGGACTGATGCTGGTGCTCGTATTTGCCGTGGCACTGGGTTGGTTCCCCTCGGGGGGATTCGGGTACGGCAAACCTCTTGTACTGCCTGCAATCACCCTGGGGGTGTTCTCCACGTCCCGAATCGCCCGCATGGCCCGTTCATCAATGCTGGAGGTCCTGGGGCAGGATTACATTCGAACCGCACGCTCCCAGGGAATCAAGGAAACCACCGTGACCTTCAAGTATGCGCTCAAGGCAGCAGCCATCCCGATCGTGACATTAATCGGCACCGAATACTGCATACTGCTCGAGGGAACCGTCGTCACGGAGACTATTTTTTCCTGGCCCGGCGTGGGTAGATTGGTGGTACAGGCATGTTATGCCCGGGATTATCCTGTGGTACAGGCCATTGTGATCGTAATTACCGGTATCATAGTGTTTCTCAATCTGGCTGTTGATGTGCTGTACACGTATCTGGATCCAAGAATCAAATATGGGAAGGTGGAAGAATAACATGAACGCAACGGGAACGATATCTGCTGTTCCAGATTTCTCTATTTCCAGGAAAAGAGATTTCATGAACAGGATCATTCGGAATGCAAAGGGAATATTCGGGTTCGTCGTTATCCTGATCGCCGTGTGCACGGCGGTGTTTTCGCCGGTTATTGCTCCCCACGACCCATACAAGCAGTCCCTGGGTGAACGATTGCTCCCGCCTTTCTGGGAGGAAGGGGGGACCCCCAAACATATCCTGGGGACCGACCATCTTGGCAGGGATGCCTTAAGCCGTCTTATCTATGGATCAAGGGTTTCGATCACTGTGGGGTTTGCGGCAGTATTTCTCCCGGGCGTGGTGGGAGTGCTGCTGGGCCTCGTCTCGGGATACTACAGCAGGTATGCGGGCGCCTTCATTATGAGGGTGGTTGATATGTTCCTTGCGATCCCCTATGCGTTGATGGCGATTGCGGTGATCACGGTGATCGGCACCGGGCTGGTCAATTTGATTCTCGTGCTGGCCCTGACCAGGTGGGCCCACTATGCTCGAATAATGAACTGTACGGTGCTGAAAATCAAGGGCGAGGAGTTTATTGAGTCGGCACATGCAAAGGGAAACTCCTCGTGGCGGATCATGACCAGGCATATCCTCCCGAACGCCTTTCCTCCTATTCTGGTGCTGGCAACGCTGGAGCTGGCGTTCATGATCATCATGGAGGCGACGCTCAGCTTTCTCGGACTGGGGGTTCAGCCTCCCACTCCCACCTGGGGACTCATGTGCAGCGAGGGAAGGGAGTACCTTACGGTTGCGTGGTGGCTTACCACCTTTTCAGGGATCGCAATCGTTCTTACCGTGTTGGGGGCAAATCTGTTAGGAGACTGGTTGAGGGATACGCTTGACCCGCGACTGAAGATTTAGTCGCACACCCGTTTTCCTGTTTTACTCATTTTATGCACAATGGAGAGCCACGGGCGGAGACAGGAAATGAAAAGCAATAGGAACATGCTGGACGTCCGAAATCTAAGGACCTACTTTTATTCTTCCAGAGGTATGGTGAAGGCGGTCAATAACGTGAGCTTCACCATAAAGCAGGGTGAAATACTCGGTATCGCCGGGGAGAGCGGAGCAGGAAAGACGGTCATCGCCTTATCGGTGCTTAGGCTCGTCCCCTACCCGGGGAAGATTCTGACCGGCCAGATTTTCTTTAATGGCGAAGACCTCATGCACAAAAGCAGCAAGGAGATGATGAGCATCAGGGGGGCCGGCATAGGGATGATATTTCAAGACCCCATGTCCTGTCTCAATCCGGTGTTTACCATCGGTGAACAGCTGACCGCCAGCATTCTTACCCACCAGAAGATCTCTAGGCAGGAAGCCATTGAGAAGGCGATCGAAATGCTCAAGATCGTCAATATTCCGGATCCCGAACGAAGACTCAAGGGGTTTCAGCACGAATTCAGCGGCGGGATGAAACAGCGTGTCATGATTGCGCTTGCCCTTTCCTGCAACCCGGAATTCCTCATCGCTGATAATCCTACGACCGCGCTCGACTCAACCATCCAATTGCAGTTTTTAAATCTGATCCTGGACCTGCGGAAGAAGCTGGGCATGACGATTCTCTATATCACTCATGATTTCGGAGTGGTCGCCAAATTGTGTGACAGGGTGGCGGTGCTGTACGCGGGAGAGATTATTGAGATAGGATCGGTGTTTGATGTGCTCAAGAGTCCTGCACATCCTTACACGGCGGGACTGATAGCCTCCACGCCGTCGCTCGGGATGCTTGAAAAGAAAATCGAAGCGATCGAAGGAAAACAACCCGATCTTGCCTTTCTTCCCCCGGGGTGCAAGTTCGCCCCGCGCTGCAAGAACGCCGCTCCACGCTGTCTTGAGAAAGAGGTGCAACTTTTTGAAGTCGGCAGGGAAGGAAAAAGCCATCTGGTGCGTTGTCTCGACTATGAATAAGGGTGATAAGAAATGGATGAGGGCAATCTGTTCGAGGTACGGAATTTGACGAAAATATTCCCTGTTTTCGGGGGTGTTTTTCTCAAGAAGGTGGGGGAGGTAAAGGCGGTCGACAATGTGGAATTCGATATCAGAGAAGGGGAAATCCTTGGGCTGGTAGGTGAATCGGGGTGCGGTAAATCAACGGTGGGGCGCCTCCTCCTGCGCCTTATCGATGCGACCTCCGGCAGCATCACCTATCAGGGGAAAAACCTGCTGGACTACTCTCTTGGAGACATGAAAGACCTCCGCAAGGAAATTCAGATGGTCTTTCAGGACCCTTTTTCCTCCCTCAATCCACGCATCTCGGTGGGGAGCACCATCGCAGACCCGCTGGTGGCCCTGAAGGTACTTGAAAGAAAGGATATCGCGCCCCGTGTGAAGGAGCTGATGGAGCTTGTGGGGCTGGATCCCGCCCTGGCAAAGAAGTACCCGCATGAGTTTTCAGGGGGAGACAGACAGCGCATCGGCATTGCGACGGCGCTTGCGGTGGGCCCGAAGTTTGTGTTCTTCGACGAACCGGTGTCGGCGCTCGATGTGTCTGCCCAGGCCCAGATCCTCAACCTCGTCAAATTCGCGCGGGACGACCTGCACATCACGGTACTCATCGTTGCCCATAACCTCAGTGTGGTGGAGTATGTCAGTGACAGGGTTGCGGTCATGTACCTGGGTAATATCGTTGAGGTGGCGCGCACTGAAATTCTTTACCGATCTCCGGAACATCCCTACACCAAGGCGCTCATGTCCGCCATTCCGTCCGTTGACCCGGATGTGGCTCGAAGTCGCAAAGAAATCATACTGCAGGGAGAGATTCCAAGTCCATTGAATGCACCCAGCGGGTGCAAGTTTCATACGAGATGTCCCGGTTTTATCGGTGATATATGCGTGCATGAAGAACCGAAGTTGGTGGACATAGGTGATTCCCACCAGGTTGCCTGTCATTTGATGACGGCCTAGTTCGCCGGCAGTGTGGAGGAGGAGAGGTGGATTCCTGCCGAGGCGCCATACGCTGCCGGGTGGAGGCGACCGTGGTGAGTGAAAAGGTACGCCGGCTGCTCTTCTCAAAGAGGGTCAGGGGAGAGGTACTGGGTGTGTACCGCAATTCATGCAACGTCAAGTTCGACGAAGCAACCATCGTTAATTTCGGAAACGAACAGGTCCCGCTTACGCCCAAATCGGTGAGGATCCCCGGCGGGATGCTCGCGGCCGGGATTTTCCCGAATATCCGGGCTGGCGATCCGGTCCACGCATGGGGTGAGTTTTTCCTGATACCCCGGGCGGGGGTCCTTGTTTCCTGCGGTAGGGCGGCGGTGTATTGTGCAAAGCCGGCACAAGGCTGCCCGCCGGGGGAGATGTCCCAGATCAGGAAGAATCTTGTGGAGGCCCTCAGTAGCACACCCGGGGCACGTGGGATCGGAACGAAAGAGTCGGCATCGCCGCTTTCAGGGTATTTTCTTTCCCGGCTCGGCTTCCTGCTGCAGGGAGACGGCGTCCCCGCAGAGCCGCGTGAGGGGAGGACGCATCACGGCGGACTGCAGGCCCGGGTGAGGGATTCGTTGCGGCGCAGGGCCGACGACCTGTTGTGTTCCCTCAGGGGCGTCGATTGGGAGAAGGTTCGACCGGCGGTAAAGGGCCTCCTGGGACTGGGCCCGGGCCTCACGCCCTCGGGGGATGATTTTCTTGCCGGTCTTATATCGGCGGGGGTTGCGCTGAGCGGTCACGTGGAAGGTATAGGCGATGTCGTTCGCGGGGCCGTGCGGATCATAGGCGAGGAATCGCGAAGGGGGACGTCCTGTGTAAGCGTCTCGATGCTCGAGGATGCCGCCGACGGTGATATGTCGGAACACGCGGGGGCCTTCCTGGATTCGGCCCTGCGTTCGAGGGATGCGAATTTGGTGTGCCGGTCTGCGAGAAGGCTTTTCTCCGTTGGTGCGAGCTCAGGGGTTGATCTTGCAAACGGCCTGGCCACGGGGATTTTGTTTTTCATAAATCCACTGCTGCGCTAGGGTCCGGCCGCACCGGCTGCAGGCCCTGCGGTACACGGATGAGGAGGTGTGCCCCTCAGCCGCGTGCGCTCCGGGGTGGTGCCGACCGATCCTTCGGGATCGGCTTTTCTTTTTTGTGCCTATAAATTATTTACAGTCTCTAGGGATTATGTTATAATAAAATCAAATGCTTAAAGTAGGATTTCATTATGATAATGCCCCGAATGAGCCTATTAGAATGGCAGAAGCGATATGATGCGGAAAAAGCCTGCGCTGCCACGATCGCCAAATATCGTTGGCCCCATGGCTTTATTTGTACCAAATGCGGTAACGATTCTTTCTGATACATCAGGACCCGGAAAGTACATCAATGCTCAAAATTTCGCCACCAGACATCGGTCACGGCAGGCACGTTGTTTCATTCGACGAATCTGCCGTTGGTTAAATGGTTTTGGGCGATTTATCTTGTCGCCGCAGACAAAGGGGGGATTTCCGCCTTGCGTCTTTCGAAACATCTCGGGGTATCCTGGCCCACGGCGCGTAATGTGTTGAAAAAGATCCGCACTGCCATGGCTCATCGAGATAGTATGTATCGTCTTCTCAATGAACTGATTGAACTTGATGACGCCTATATAGGCGGAAAAAGGCATGGGAAAAGGGGTCGCGGTGCAAAAGGCAAAAAGCCGATCGTGGTGGCGGTGGAACGCAAGGGGGACAAGGCAGGTTTGTTGCCATGGAAGCGGTGGAGGTAATTTCCGGCACACACATTAAAGGCTTCCTTGATCGTCACCTCGATGAAGGACAACACGTTCGCACAGATGCGTTTCCTGCACTCAATATTATTGATGGAACACACGAGCATGAGAAAAAGGTGACACCACCCGAGGAATCCTCTTGCTGGTTGCCTTTGGTCCACATCGTAATCGGAAATGGGAAGAAGTTTCTGAACAGGACCTATCATGGTGTTTCCCACTGCTATCTCCAGGAATACCTTGACGAATTCTGTTATCGATTTAATCGTCGGTTTTGGGAATTTGAACTCCCGCTTCGGTTGCTTAATGGCTGCCTCTCCCATGCACCTGTTCGGAGCTGAGAATTATTGAGAGGCACGTTCTTTTTTTGCTCCCGGAGCGGCGCACGCATTTGGCGCAAATGGAGGGCGGGCCCGGGGGACGCAGCACCCGGGTGATGCTATGGAGAGAGGATGAAGAAAGGCATGAAAGTGATGATGCTCGGGTCCGGGCCTGAGAGGATCGGCAAGACGGGCGAACTGGACCGCTTTGCCTACGAGGCGATCAACTATCTGACAAAGGAAGGTCATTCAGTTGTTTACGTGGATTCAAACCCCTTGACCCTCGCGAGTGTACCGCGGAAAGGGGTGACCGTGTTTATCGAGCCCATGACGCTTCAAAGCGTCGCGAGGATCATCGAGAGCCAAAGACCGACGGGCATCATATGCGCTTTCGGAGGGCTGCTGGCCACGCATCTGGGCATCTTTCTTGACCGCGAGGGGGCGCTGGACCGCTATGGCGTTCGCGTCCTGGGAACACCCGTGGCCTCTCTCAAACGTATCATGGAAGAGGAGATCTTTCACAAGATCTTGCGGGATCTGGGAATCGGCTGTGTGGAGGCGCAGGTAGCCCATTCCACCGATGAGTGTGTGCAGCGGAGCCACTCTATCGGATTTCCCCTGATCATGAGGCCCTCCTTCGCCCTCGAGGGCAACGGGGGGTATACCGTCTATAATGTGGATGAGGTGAAGGAATTTGCGCCCCTTGCAGTGAATCTAAGTCCCGTGAGGCAGGTGGCTCTCGAACGGGTGAGGAGCGGATGGGTGCAACTCGCCCTTGAATGTGTGCATGACCCCCTCGCACCGGGAACAGTGCATCTGCTGGGTGCCTTCGAAGCCCTTGAGTGCGGGTACGACATCCATCCGGGCAACACGGCGATGCTGGCGCCTTCACCGACGTTACAGCGCGAGCGTCTCAAAGAGGCCCTGGGGATTACCGGCGCAGTGGCAAAAGGCGTGGGCCTCTGCGGCAGCTTCCAGATACGCCTGTGTTACTGCCCGGGTACCGGAGAGATGGCCGTGCTGAGGTTGATTCCCTGCCTGACCAGGTTTTCTTCTCCCGCCTCATTGCTGGCAGGTGTGCCGCTATCTGAGATTAATGCCGCATTGTGCCTCGGGCTGCGCCTGGGTGAGATAATGGAGGCGTTGAACCTGTCTTCGCTGTCCCGGGCGGATGACAAGGGGCTTAGTGTGAGCAGGGTCCCTGTGTTTTCCGATGAGATTCAGAGGACCGCGCTTCTGAACCCCACGATGTGCGCGACCGGTGCGAGGCTCCTTGTGGGACGTTCTCCGGAGGAAACGATCGCCAAAATGGTTGACCTTGCAGTCAAGTCGACTTCCTTGCTGCGAGGAAGGGGAGAAAAGCCGGTGAATGGCGACATCTGTCATTTTCCCGACAGTCTGCCCGAAATAGTCCGCCGGGTCGGTAGTCTGGAAGGAGATGAGGATGGCGCGGTCCATGTTGAGCTGAATCCGGCGTTTATTCCCTCGATCAGGAAAGTGGCTTCGGTGTTTCAGCGGCTGGAGGCTGTCTCCGGCACCCCCATTGCCCATGAATTGCTGATGGAAGCAAAGGACCTCGGGTTCTCGGACGGGGGAATTGCCGCGCTGGCGGGGGTGGAGAAAGAGACAGTACGGACTGCCTGTGATCAGGCGGGAATTCACACGCGCGTTACGCCGCTTGCCCCTTTCCGGGATGCCTCAAATGCCGCCCGGTGTTTTTTCCCCTGCGCCCGCCATGCTCAAAAAACGACCGCGCGGAAGGGCCGGAAAGGGGCGGATAAGGAATCAACCACGCTGCTTCTCCTGGGTCCCGGGGCCTACCGGATCGGCCAGGGTCCGGAAACGGATCAGGCCCTTGTGCAGACGGCCCTCACCCTGAAAGAGCGGGGGAAGAAGTTGGTTCTCATCAATGACAATCCCGATGCGGTGAGCCATGAGGGTGCGCTGTTCGATGCGGTGTATGTGGCGCCGCTCACTGCCGGAGTGGTGGAATCGGCGCTCTGTGAGTGGGAGATCGAGGGGGTGATCCTTCAGTTCTGCCCCTGCCTTCCGGACGGGGTGAGGCAGCTGTTGCAGGAACAGGGCGTTCGGGTGCTGGGAACATCTTTGGACTCCCTGGGCACCCTCACCAATGTGTCCGAGCTCTGGAGGGGCCTGCGCGAAATCAGGATCCCCCTGATGGCACATGCGGTGGAATCTGAGAGAGAGGGGATACTGGAGGAGGCACGCCGCATCGGGTATCCGATTCTGGTCATGCTGACCGAACAGTGCGTGAATCCGGAATCAACGATCCTGTATGACGAGGGCATGCTCCGGCATTTCCTCGACCTGCGGCAGGGGCGCATCGGCCACGGGACCCCGCTGTTTATGCAGGCATTCCAGGAGGGCGTCATCGGCGCGGAAGTCCTGGCCCTGAGCGATGGACAGGAAACCCGAATTGTGGCGTTCCTGGAGAACATAGAGGAGTACGGCATCCATAACGATGATTGTGCCTCCATCATTCCGACCTGGTCGATAGGGGACCACCAGAGGGCGCTGGCGGAAGAGGCGCTGGGCCGTATTGTGAATCATTTTCATATACTGGGGCATGTGAAGCTGCACCTTGCCATCAAGGGGCGCAAGGTGTATGTGACCGGGGTGTCTCCCTACCCGGGGCGCAATGTGCCCTTTGCCCAGCGAGTGCTCTCCCGGCCGGTGCACGCCTGGATCGCGCATGTGCTTCTGGGGGGAAGGATCGCAGCGTTGAAGGGCTATAAGGACACACGACCTCACCGGTTCCACGTGAAGGAATCGGTGTTTCCATTTTCCACCTTCCCGCGCCTGGATCCCGTGCTTTCCCCCCGCATGAGTTCGACCGGGCAGGTCATGGGACACGATGACAATTTCGGCAAGGCCTACCTGAAATCGCAGATAGCAATCAACCCCAAGATTCTCCGCAGGGGTAAGGTGTTTCTGAGCGGTCGTGATGCGGAGAAGGAGGCAATCCTTCAGGTGGCTCAGAAACTGGCAACACTCGAGTTCCCCCTTGTCAGCACACAGGGCACCGCCAGGTTTCTCCTGGAGCGGGGAGTTGAGGTGGAACGGGTCCACAAGGTGTCTGAATGGCGGCCCAATATTATTGATCTGATAAAAAACGATGAGATATCCTTTGTCATCAATATTCCAGGGGGGTTTCAGTCCAAACAGGATGAGCAGGTGATTCGCAGGGCGACCATTGAGCACGATATCCCTCTTGTGACAACAATATCAGGGGCGCTGTTGATGGTTCGAGGCATTGAGGAGATTCGGAAAAGCCCCCTCAGCTTCACGCCCCTGTGAACCAAGGAGCAGCCGGATTGGAAGACCTATACCTCAAACGAGTAGTGGTGGCCCTGGGCGGAAACGCGATCCTGCAGTTTAATGAGAAGGGGACCGTGGGCGACCAGATCGCTAATCTCAGAAGGACAAGCGCCCAGCTGGCGCCCATAATCGCCTCCTGGTACCAGGTGGTCATTACCCACGGCAACGGGCCGCAGGTCGGCAACATTCTCATACAGAACGAGCGGGCGAAGCACGAAGTCCCGCCCATGCCCCTGGATGTGTGCGGGGCTGAGAGTCAGGGCCAGATCGGGTATCTGCTGAATCAGGCCTTGTCCAGTGAACTGAAGCGCATGGGCAAGAGCACGGAAGTGTGTACGCTCATGTCGCAGGTCGTGGTGGACCCTGAAGATGAGGCCTTTGACAACCCTTCCAAGCCGATAGGGCCATGGTTGAGCCTTGAGGGGATGAACCGGTCAAGAAGGGAGGGGGAGACCTGGATCGAGCATCCCGGGAGGGGTTGGCGCAAGGTGGTGGCCTCACCCAAGCCTGTCCGGATCCTGAATGCCCGGACCATAGAGAGCCTTCTCAGCAACGGGTTCACCGTGATAGCCTGCGGCGGGGGCGGGGTGCCAGTGATCGAGGATGCACAGGGTGACCTGCGCGGTATAGAGGCCGTCATTGACAAGGATCTGGCGTCGGCATGCATGGCCGCGGAAATCAAGGCACACATTCTGCTCATTCTCACGGATGTGTCGACGGTGTTCCTCAATTTCGGCACCTCCGAGCAGAAACCGATTCGGCAGATAGAGGTAAGCGAGCTGCGGAGGCTCTTCGAAAAGGGCCAGTTCCCCGCGGGGTCCATCGGGCCGAAAGTTGAGGCGGCGCTTCAATTCGTTGAAAGGGGAGGGGAAAGGGCCCTCATCGCCCGTCTGGATGAGGCTGAGGCCGCCCTCAAAGGAAAGACCGGCACTACCGTAACCGCGTAGAGACGGCCTTGAGAAGGTACCCCTTTTTTGGTGAAGGGGCAAGAAACCGGGATGGCGGCAGGGTCGCAGGGGGTGCGGATGAGTATAGGCAAGGAAAGAATCAAAAGGGATATTGAGGCCCTCAGCACGTTCAATACCACGCCTGGGCAGGGATACACGAGGTTTTCCTACAGCGAGGCGGATAGGGGGGCCCGTGCGTACCTCATGGGACAGTTTGATGCCCTGGGGCTCTCAGTCAGCGTGGACGGCGTCGGGAACATACGGGCGAGGCTTGCGGGCGCAAACCGGGGTGCGCCTGCGGTAATGACCGGCTCACATATCGACACGGTGCGTCATGGCGGGAAATACGATGGAGTCGTGGGGCTGGTATGCGGCCTGGAAGTGGTGAGATCCTTTGTTGAAGAGGGAAGGAAGCTGATTCACCCGGTGGAGATTGTGGTGTTCGCAGAGGAGGAAGGTTCCAACTTCATGGTCACCATGGCGGGGAGCAAGGCCATGACAGGATCCTTCAGTGTCCATGATTTGAAGCGGCTGGTGAATGACGAAGGGGTATCGATGTATGAAACCGTCCGGCGCTTCGGGCTGAACCCGGACAGACTCGCCGCTGAGGTGATCAGGGCCGGAGAACTAAAGGCAATGATCGAAGTGCATATAGAGCAAGAGCAAGGGGCGGTGCTGGACGAGGAAAAGGTCTCCCTCGGTATTGTGGAGGCCATTGCAGGAATAAGGACCTTTTCAATCGAGGTGGAGGGGGGTATCCAACCATGCAGGCGCAACCCCCATGCACCTGCGGAAGAACCCCATGACGGCCGCTGCGAGGATCATCGCCGGGCTGGACGATATCGTCACAAGGGAGGGAACCTCAACAACGGTGGGCACGATGGGGAAAATCCTTTGTGAGCCGAACGTCCCCAATATCATCCCGCGCAGGGTGGCCTTTACCTTTGACCTTCGAGATGTGGTCCCCGCGAAAAATGGGGTCAGATCTTGATCAGTGACTAGAATTGCCATCCTTCAGACCAATGGAATAAGCAGTCATTCGTGCCAGGGCCCTTGCGCATAGCGGTGGAAGGGGGGACCTGCAG
>JAFDGR010000243.1 GCA_019309145.1 Deltaproteobacteria bacterium
GTTCTCCCGTTCGAGGCGTATCATGACGTAAAAAATAAATTCGAAATCCGAAACAAATTCGAAATTCGAATGTTTCAATATTCCAAACGAAAAGGCTGGTTAGATTTCCAGAGCAAATTGTCTTACAAGATGTTTTGGTTATTTGAATTTTTGTCATTCGGTATTGTTTCGAAATTCGGATTTTCATGTGATGAGCAACCATGTGTTGACCCTTTTTCGGGGGCTTCGTCATGGAAAAAAGATTGCTGCCCCTACGGGGAGAGTGAAGTCTGAAAATGTGGGAGGAGTGAAGGAGATGGCGGAGAAGGAAGAAAAGGGATTTGTGATCAAGGACCGGCGGTCCTTTGACGAAAAGGGCGACCTGAAAAAGGAGACGGCCGAGGAAGAAAAACGCGGGACAAAAGAACCAGCTACCGGGGAAAAAAGCACGCAGGAAGAAGCGGCCCAAACCTCGCCGCTGCCCGAGGTGAATTTCAATTCGCTGATCTTCAGCCTCAGTTCCTCGGCCCTGTTTCACCTGGGGGAGATCGCCGACCCCCAGACAGGGGAAAAGAAGAAGGACTTGCCCCTCGCCAAGCATGCCATTGATACCATTGATATGCTGGAGGAAAAGACCAGGGGAAATCTCAGCGAGGAAGAGGCCAAGTTCATTGAAAACGTCCTGACCGATCTCCGCTGGCGGTATGTGAAGGCTGCCGGATGAAAAGGAGCATCGATTTCATGCACAAAAAAAAGAGTGCAACGGGGAAGAACTCCCGCGCGGTGAAGATCATCCTTGGCGTGAGCGTGCTGTTCTTCGTGGCCGCGGCCTTTGCGTTTTCTCCTGTTGCCGGGGCACAGACCAGCGGGCTGCTCCCCGGGGCCCCCGGGTCCTTCTCCAAGCTGGTAAAACGGGCCCGGCCGTCGGTGGTCAACATCAGCACCGTCAAGACCATCAAGGGCGGGGGGGTCCCGTTCCCCTTTCACGGCCCTTTCAAGCAGAACGATCCGTTGAAGGACTTTTTTGACCGTTTTTTCAGGGAGCAGCTCCCCAAGGACTTCAAGCAGAAGAGCCTGGGCTCCGGGTTTCTCATCGATGAAAAGGGATATATCCTCACCAATAACCACGTGGTGGAAAAAACCGATGAAATCACGGTGAAGCTGGCGGACGACCGGGAGTACAAGGCCAGGATCGTGGGAAGAGATCCCAAGACGGACCTTGCCCTGATCAGGATCAAGGCCGACGGTGCCCTGAAGCCGCTTCCCTTCGGGGATTCGGACAAGCTGGAGGTGGGAGATTGGGTCGTGGCCATCGGGAACCCTTTCGGTCTCGGAAGCACCGTGACCGCCGGCATCGTGAGTGCCAAGTATCGCCACATCGGCACCGGTTCCTATGACAATTTCATCCAGACCGACGCCTCCATCAATCCCGGGAACAGCGGGGGCCCTCTCCTGAACACCGCCGGTGAAGTCATCGGCATCAATGCAGCCATCTTTTCGCAGACCGGTGGGAGTATCGGAATCGGGTTCGCGATTCCCATCAACATGGCCAGGGATCTGCTCCCGCAGCTCAAGAAAGGCAAGGTGATTCGGGGCTGGCTCGGGGTGATGATCCAGCACATTACCCCCGCGCTGCGGGAAAAGCTGGGGCTCAAAAGCGACCGGGGCGCCCTGGTGGCCGACGTGACTTCGGGGGGGCCCGCGGAAAAGGCCGGGATCAAGCGGGGCGACGTGATCGTCTCGTTTGACGGGAAAACCATCAGGGAGATGAATGATCTTCCCTACCTCGTGGCTTCCACTCCCATCAACAAGAAGGTGGAAGTGGTTGTCCTCCGGGACGGCAGGAAGAAGGCCTTTTCGGTGAAGATCGGGAGGATGAAGGAGGAGGAAACCCCGGTCGCTGCAGCGCAGGAGAAGGCGAACCTGGGGATGACCGTGAAAGAGCTCACCCCCCGGCTGGCAAGGGAACTGGGCCTCAAGGAAAACAAGGGCCTGGTGATCGTGAAGGTGGAGACCGGGAGCCCGGCTGCAGAGGCGGGGTTGAGGGTGGGTGACCTGATCCTGGAAGTGGACCGGAAACCGGTGAGGAACCTCAGGGCCTTCAAAAGGAACATGCGAAAGTATGGAAAAGGCCATACCATCCTCCTGCTCGTGAAGCGGGGCGGTTCCACCCTGTATCTGACCGTTCGCGGCGGGGAGTAGGAGGACTTGGGAGAGCGCGCCATCCCAGCCATGCGTGTGGAGACACCGGCCAAGCTGAATCTCATCCTCAAGGTTGTGGGCCGGCGGGCTGACGGGTACCACGAACTGATCTCCCTCATGGTACCGGTCAATCTGGTGGACAGGGTCACGTTTTCAAGGGGTGCCCCGGGAATACACCTCACGTGCCAGGGCATCCCGGTTCCTGAGAATAATGACAACCTGGTGTTCCGCGCCGCGGATGCCTTTTTTTCCCGGGCCCGGAGAAAACCTTCCATTTCCATAACCCTCCATAAAAATATCCCGGTGGCCGCGGGGCTCGGGGGCGGCAGCAGTGATGCCGCGGCCACGCTGAGGGCCCTGAACACCCTCTCCGGTCATCCCCTGGGCACGGCGGCTTTGGCCGAAACAGCGCTCACCCTGGGGGCTGACGTGCCGTTCTTCCTGCAGAACCTGCCGTCCATCGCCAGGGGCGTGGGGGAGCAATTGGAACCGGTCTCTGATTGGCCGGAATACTGGTATGTCATTGTGACCCCACCCGTATCCGTCTCTACCGCATGGGTCTACAACAACCTGAAATTAGAGTTGACAACTCCTGGAAATGGCTATATAGTTAACCCCTTAAGGAAGGACTGGTCTGCCATAGGCGGCCTCCTTGAAAATGATCTGGAAAGGGTGACGGCGGCCCGATACCCGGTCATCAAATCCATCAAGGGAATACTTGTGGAGGCGGGGGCGGAAGGGGCCCTCATGAGCGGGAGCGGGCCCAGTGTGTTCGGAATCTTCCGGTCTGAAGAAGCGGCAAGAAGGGCAAAAAGGTACATTTCCTCCCGTGTTGAAGGAAGGGTGTTCCTGGCCGGCCAGTTTAAAGAAGAGTAAGAACGCTTCACAGTGCGAGAGACATTTTTCGAATTTCGTGCTTCGAATTTAACTAGTTGGGGTGTCGTCAAGTGGTAAGACACGGGCCTTTGGAGCCCGCATTCGGAGGTTCGAATCCTCCCACCCCAGCCATCATTAACAGAAAGCAGATTTTAGGACATTGAAACCTGAGATGAAGTTATTCGGTGGGACCTCCAATCCAAGCCTGACCCTGGAAGTGTGCGATTACCTCGGTGTTGAACCGGGAAAGATCATGGCGGGGACCTTCAGCGATGGGGAGACCCAGGTAGAGATACGGGAGAATATCAGGGGCAAGGATGTCTTTGTCCTCCAGTCAACCTCCACGCCGGTCAATGACAACCTGATGCAGCTCCTGATCATTATGGACGCCCTGCGCAGGGCTTCGGCCAAGCGCGTTACCGCCGTGATCCCCTACTACGGGTACGGCCGCCAGGATCGGAAGGTAAAACCCCGCGTTCCCATCAGCGCGAAGCTGGTGGCGGATCTGATTACCGTTTCAGGAGCGAGCAGGGTGGTCTCCATGGACTTGCATGCGGGGCAGATCCAGGGGTACTTCAATATACCGGTGGACAATATCTTTGCGGCCCCGATCCTGCTCAAGTACATTCAAGACCATTTTCAGGATCACCTGGTGATCGTTTCCCCCGATGCCGGGGGCGTGGAACGGGCGAGGGCCTTTGCCAAGAGGCTGGACGCCTCCCTTGCCATTATTGATAAGCGGCGGGAAGCGCCCAACATTGCCCAGGCCATGAATATTATCGGGGAAGTGGAGGGAAGGACCGTTATCATTCTGGATGACATGGTGGATACCGCCGGGACCCTGACCCAGGCGGCGGTGGCGCTCAAGAGCAGGGGATGTTCTGAGATCTATGCCTGTTGTACCCACCCGGTGCTGTCGGGCCCCGCGATCGAGAGGATTGAGGCTTCCCCCATCAATAAACTGGTGGTGACCAACACCATCCCCCTGAAACCGGACGCGGAAGCCTCCGGGAAGATCATCGTCTTGTCCGTCGCGGAAATTCTGGGGGAAACCATCAAGAGGATCTACAATTCTCACTCGGTGAGCACGTTGTTCGTGTAAGAGGAATAATGGCCCGTTTTGACGGGCTTTTTTTTGAAAGACTTTGTGAAAAATTTTATTAATTACCGGTAAAGCTACTCAGGCGAATAGTATGAATGGAGAAGACTAAAATAGAAAAATCAAAAGCACTGAAGAAAATCCGAAGCACGAAATCCGAAATTCGAAACAAATTCCAATGACGCAAAATCCAAATTCGAAACGTTATGATTTGGAAGAGCGAACATTTATGTTCGCAAAAATGACAAGAAGCTTTGTAAGAAAATTGCCTAAAAGCATAGCAAATATTGAAGATGGCAAACAGTTGATAAGGTCATCAGGCTCGGTAGGAGCAAATTATATCGAGGCCAATGATTCGCTTAGCAAAAAAGATTTTGTCATGAGAATCAAGATCTGTCGCAAAGAAGCAAAGGAGAGCCGATACTGGCTTCGGTTGATAAATGCAGGAGGCCGGGAACTGGAAGATATGTGCGATGCATTGGCACAAGAGGCTACTGAACTGATGAATATTTTCGGAGCTATTTTACAGAAAAGCCGATGAATTTTCGGACATTTGGATTTCGGATTTGTTTCGTGCTTCGAAATTCGAATTTCGGATTTTAAGTGATGGATGATGTGACAGGGGATTGAATTTTTTTAATTTGCTGCTTTAGCACACACTACGTTTTGGAG
>JAFDGR010000041.1 GCA_019309145.1 Deltaproteobacteria bacterium
CCGGATGGGATTGACATTGTAAAACGCATGATCAGGAATTCGGATGTCCTTATTGAACCCTATCGTCCCGGGGTCATGGAAGGTCTGGGCCTGGGTCCTGATGACGCTTTCCTGCTCAATCCACGACTTGTCTACGCGCGCCTCACCGGATGGGGACAGGAAGGGCCTTATGCGGGTATGGCCGGCCACGATATCGACTACATCGCCTTGTCAGGGGCCCTGTCACTGTTTCGGAGAAAAGGGGAAAAGCCCCTCCCTCCTTGTAATACCCTCGGCGATTTCGCTGGCGGGGGAATGCTTTGCGCGCTCGGTATCGTGCTGGCCCTCTTTGAAAGGGAGCAGTCGGGAAAGGGACAGGTGGTGGATGCTGCCATGGTGGACGGCGCCTCCAGTTTGATCACCATGTTCTACGGCCTGCTTGGAAACAACCTCATGTCACTTGAAATCGGCACCAACCTCCTGGATTCCGGGGCCCCCTTTTATGAAACATACGAAACATCTGATGGAAACTTCCTGGCAGTGGGGGCCATCGAAGGGAGGTTTTATAAAGAATTCATAAAGGGCTTGGAAATTGAACCTTCCTCGTTACCCCATCAGTTTGATATGTCGAAATGGCCGGAGATGAAGGAGCGGTTCGCGGAAGTGATCAGGAGAAAGACACGCGAGGAGTGGATGGAGATCTTTGAAGGAAAAGATGCGTGCGTGGCACCCATTCTTGGCCTCAACGAAGTGAAGAAACATCCGCACAACCGGGAACGGGACCTGCTCATAGAGCTTGACGGAGTCCTTCAGCCGGCCCCTGCGCCAAGGCTGTCACGAACGCCCGGCAAAGCCTTTCAGCCCGGCATGCCCAGGGGTGCGCATACGAGGGATGTCCTGGAACAGCTCGGCTATACGCCTGAAGAACTGAAAATCTTTTTCGGAAAAGGAATTGTGGAATAGGAGATTCATTTGACTATGTGGCGCAATCGGAGGGGTCGCCGGCCAGCTTGGCAAGGGCATGATCAAGTGCGGGTAAGACCGCTTCCAGGTTTTCCCGGGCCCCACGTGGGCTGCCCGGGAGATTGATAATGAGGCAGGTTCCACGAACCCCTGTGACTGCTCTCGACAGCATCGCGTGGGGCGTTTTTTTGAGGCTTTCCGCACGCATGGCCTCTGCCATGCCGGGGACTTCATAGTCAATGACGCTCATGGTGGCCTGGGGAGTCACATCCCTGGGCGTAAGCCCGGTTCCCCCGGACGTAATAATGAGTGCGAGGTGTTCATCGTCCGCCCAGTTCCGAAGGGTTCGGGCTATCTGGTCGCTCTCGTCCGGGATGATGCCCTGCTTCGCGATGGTGTATCCCTTGCCTTCCAGCAGTTGTGCGACCACCCTGCCGCTTTCATCCTCCCGGAGACCCTGGGCACCCTTGTCACTGACGGTCAGGACCCCCGCACGAACCAGGCTCTCCTGGAACGGCATATCTACTCCTTTTCTTTGGCCGCGGCAATAACCTTTTCCGCCAGTTGGGCTGGGACCTCTTCGTAATGGGAGTGTTCCATGGTAAAGGTTCCTCTCCCGCCCGTCATGGCATTCAGGTCCAGGGCGTACTGGAGCACTTCGGCCATGGGGGCCTGGGCCTTGATGACCTGATACTTGCCCTTGGTGTCCATCCCAAGGACGCGGCCGCGCCGGCCGTTGAGATCTCCCATAACGTCCCCCATAACCTCTTCCGGCACCATGATCTCCATTTTCATGATGGGTTCAAGCAGGATCGGGTTCGCTTCCTGGATCGCTTTCTTCAGGCACATGCTTGCGGCGATTTTGAAGGCCATTTCCGAGGAGTCAACATCGTGGGATTTTCCGTCAAAAAACCGGACTTTCAGGTCCACAACCGGGAAACCTGCCAGGATACCGCTCTGAATGGCCTCGTTGAGTCCCTTCTCCACCGCAGGGACAAAGTTTCTGGGCACGTTCATGCCGACGAGGGCCTCTTCAAATTCAAAGCCCGCTCCTCTTTGCAGCGGTGAGAGATCAAAATGCACCTCGGCAAACTGCCCACGTCCTCCTGTCTGTTTCTTATGCCGGTAAATAACCTTGTTCACTGTTTTTTTGATGGTTTCCCGGTAAGGAACCTGGACCGGGTTCAGGGTCACTTCCACCCCGAATTTCCGGTTCAGTTTCTCACAGATGGTTTCCAGGTGGATTTGGCCCGTACCTGACAGGATAATCTCCGATGTTGTCTGATCCCTTTCAAGCCGGAGGGTCGGATCCTCTTCAAGGAGTTTCGCAAGGGAGGAAAAGACCTTGTCCTCGCTTCCCTTGACCTTGGCGGCAACCGCGTAGGAAATGACCGGCGGCAGGGGTTGGGTGGGCTGGTAAATAATGGGATCATTTTCCGCGCAGAGGGTATCACCTGTGGTGGTTTCCTTTAATTTCGCGATGGCCACGATATCTCCCGGCCCGGCCTGTTCTATGGATTGCTGTTTCTTGCCTTCGGGGAGGAGAAGCTGCCCGAATTTCTCTTTGACCTGTTTGTTGGCGTTGTAAACGGTAGAGTCCGCCTGCAAGGTGCCGGAGAAAATCCTGAGCAGGGTCAGTTTGCCGGCAAAAGGATCTGCAACTGTCTTGAATACCAGGGCGGAAAAGGGCGCGTCTGCGGATGGGACTCGCTCTATGGCCTCATCGCTCCCGGGTTTGGTCCCCTGTTTCGGCTTCCTTTCAGCGGGGGAAGGAAGCGCGTTCACGATAATGTCCATTAATTGAGGCACGCCCATATTGGCGGTTGCTGAACCACAGACAATAGGGACGATGAGGCCGGACTTGACGCCCTCGACAAAGGTTTGTTCCACGTCCTTTTCAGGGAGGTCCTCGCCTTCCAGGTATTTCTCCATCAGGTCATCATTGGCCTCGACGATATTTTCAATCATTTTTTCATGCCATTCGCCTACCAGCTCTTCCATGTCTGCGGGGATATCCCCGGTTTCAAATTTTCCACTGGCATCCTTTGCGTACAGGTAAGCTTTCTTTTTTATGAGGTCTACCACCCCGGCGAATTGTTCTTCAGCGCCGATGGGCAGAAACACCGGGGTTGCCTTGATATCGAAGGCCTGCGAGACTTCGGCCGCGACTTTGTAGAAATCCGCGCGTTCACGATCCATTTTATTGATAAAGATGGCCCTGGGAAGTGCTTGTTCGTCGGCAAATTCCCAGACCTTTTCAGTGCCTATTTTGACCCCTGATGTCGCATCAACAACCACAACGGCAGCGTCTGCGGCCTGCAGGGAGAATTTCGTATCAGAGAGAAAATTATCCTCTCCCGGCGTGTCCAGGATGTTGATCGTCTGCTTTTTCCATGAGCAATGATGGAAAGAGGTGCTGATGGTGATTTTTCTCTTGATCTCTTCAGGCTCGAAATCCATGTTGGATGAACCGTCATCAACTTTCCCCAGACGGGTGGTGGCCTTCCCATCGTAAAGCATGGCCTCCGCGAGGGACGTTTTCCCGGAACCGCCGTGAGCCACAAGTGCTACGTTTCTCAATTGTTGTGCTCTTTTTTCCATTCTTATTATCCTTTCCCGATCAATATTGTTTTTTCTTTCCAGGCACTCAGCCGCAGGAATACGGACAGATCCCCTCCACCCTTTGTGTATCCCGGTGGTTGTTCGTGCGGGTGACCTTCCGGATTGTCGTCAAGAAATGAATCAATGAATCGAATCTTGTCTTTTCCACGTGTGGGCATGTATGAAAAAATGACCAGAATTTGGTTTAAAAAACTACCTCAAGAACTGAATTAAAGTCAAGTCCAGAATGAAGAGGAACGATTTTTTGATTGCTAATCCTGGGCAACATGATATATTTATTATTTTTTTATTGTAAGGGAATGGGGTTGATGGCCCGCACCAGGAAACGGAATCCGACAGGAGCAGGGGCCACTGGAAAAGAAGCTTCCGGCGCTGGAATGAAAGGCTTCATAGAGGCATTTCTTGGCACGCTCCGCGAGCAGAAGGGTTATTCCCTGCACACCGTGAGAAGTTACCGAGCTGATCTGATTCATTTCTTCACGTTCCTGGGAACACGGCAAGAAGATGTTCATGCCACGGAGATCAGGGCCTACCTGGGGAGTCTCTTTGGCCGGTACAAGCGGACGACTATCGCGCGAAAACTTTCGGCTATCCGGTCATTTCTTGCTTTTTTGGAGCGGAAAGGCATTTTGGAGAGCAATCCCGCGAAGGAGATCTCTTCACCCAAGCTGGAGAAGTACATACCCGGATATCTCACCGTTGATGAGGTCTTCAGGCTGCTGGAACGGCCTGAAAAAACGAAGCTTTTCGGCAGCAGGGACCAGGCTGTCCTGGAGCTGCTTTATTCCTGCGGGATCCGTGTGAGTGAAATGGCGGGACTGAACATTTCCAGTATTGATTTTGATGAGCGGTTATTGAAGGTGACCGGGAAGGGAAATAAAGAACGTGTGGTCCCTGTCGGCAGGCAGGCCTTGGGGGCTGTCAAGAGGTACCTGGATGCCACGAAACATCTCCGTGTGAAGGGGGAATGGGATCAACAGGATGCCCCTCTGTTTCTGAATCAACGGGGCGGGCGTCTTTCGAGTCGAAGCATTCACCGGATCGTGAAGAAATATGCGTTGGAGTGCGGATTTTCCCCCGAAATCAGCCCCCACTCCATGCGGCATACCTTCGCGACTCATATGCTGGACGGCGGTGCTGATCTCCGGTCGGTCCAGGAGCTCCTGGGGCACGAGAGCCTGTCCACGACGCAGAAATATACCCATGTCTCCCTGGATCGGCTCATGGAGGTGTATGACAAAGCGCATCCCCGGAGCCACTGAATAACAAGGGCCGGGATAAGGGAACATTTTTTCTGTGATTTGTTCACCACGGATCCATGGAGTGCGAAGCGAGCGGAGCAGAGGAAATATGCCGGTTCGCTGCCTGCAGCGGCTCAATATGTTGGTGTAATTCCGAATCAAAGCAGTAAGTGTAAACGTGAGGAGAGAGGAATGCAGGAAGGACCCGCCCGAATAAGGGCAACCACGATTCTGGCCGTGCGGAAAGATGGAAGGGCGGTTATGGCAGGGGACGGCCAGGTGACGCTCGGGGAAACCATTATGAAGCACAAGGCGAGCAAGGTACGCACCATGTATAAGGAGAATGTCCTGGTGGGGTTCGCCGGTGCAGCGGCAGATGCCTTCAACCTGTTTGAGCGGCTCGAGGGAAAACTTGAATCCTACAGCGGCAATTTGGCCAGGGCGGCCGTGGAACTGGCAAAGGACTGGAGAACGGACAAGATCCTCAGGAAGCTGGAGGCCCTTTTGCTGGCAATGGACCAGGACCACACGCTCATCATATCGGGGACCGGTGACGTGATCGAGCCTGACGAGAGCGTGGCGGCCATTGGATCAGGAGGACCGTATGCCCTGGCGGCTGCCCGGGCCCTGGTGGACCACTCGGACCTGGATGCCGTCACAATAGCCCGGGAAGCCATGGCCATTGCCGCATCCATCTGTCTTTACACCAATGATCAGATAAGCATCCATGAACTGGAAGAATAATTCTTTGAAAAAGCGAGGTTCAATAGAATTCTCATGAAGGTACTGACGCCAAGAGAGATTGTCTCTGAACTTGATAAGTACATTATCGGCCAGGATGATGCGAAACGGTCCGTGGCCATTGCCCTCAGAAACAGGTGGCGCCGGCAACAGGTGGCACCCGATCTGAAAGACGAGATCGCCCCCAAGAATATTATCATGATCGGGCCCACCGGTGTTGGAAAAACAGAGATCGCGAGACGCCTGGCGCGCCTGGCCAATTCTCCCTTTTTAAAGGTAGAGGCCACGAAGTTTACCGAAGTGGGATACGTGGGACGGGATGTGGAATCCATGATCAGGGACCTCACGGAACTTGCCATCAACATGGCCAGGCAGGAAGAGCAGGAACAGGTAAAGGTGAAGGCCAGGGAACTGGCGGAAGAACGGCTTCTCGACATCCTGCTCCCCAAGAAACGGGATGAGGTCCGTGAGGAAGGAGAGGGGGAAAAGGAGAAAGTCCTCGAAGTGGTCCGTACAGACAAGGCCGAGGGCTCTTCCACCCGCGAGAAGTTGCGGCGCATGCTGCGGGACGGGAAACTGGATGAGCGATTTGTGGAACTGGAAGTAAGCAACCGGAACGTACCGATGGTCGAAATATTTTCTAATGCCGGCATCGAGGAAATGGAATTCAACATCAAGGAGATGTTCGGCAACGTGTTTCCATCGAAAAAGAAAAAGCGCCGGGTGAAAGTTCCCGAGGCCATGGATATCGTTTTTCAACAGGAATCGCAACGGCTCATCGACATGGACAAAGTAACGGAAAGGGCCATCCAGATGACCGAGCAGAACGGTATCATCTTCCTGGATGAACTGGACAAGATCGCCGGCGCCGAATCAGGATACGGGCCTGACGTGTCACGGGAAGGGGTGCAGCGGGATCTCCTGCCCATTGTGGAGGGGAGTACCGTTACCACCAAGTACGGGATGGTGAAGACCGATCATATCCTGTTCATCGCCGCCGGGGCTTTCAATGTGAGCAAACCGTCGGACCTGTTGCCTGAACTCCAGGGGAGGTTCCCCATACGGGTGGAACTTGATTCCCTGACCGAAGAGGATTTCGTCAGGATCCTCACCGAGCCGAAAAATGCGCTGATCACCCAGTATAAAGCGCTCCTGGCCACCGAGGGTATTGAACTGATCTTTGAAGAACAGGCGATCAGGCAGATCGCCGCGCTGGCAAGCAGTGTAAATGAACGCACCGAGAACATTGGGGCTCGCAGGCTCCACACGGTCATGGAAAAACTCCTGGACGAGATATCCTTTGACGCCCCTGACCGGCAGGAAAAGGAAGTAGCCATTACCGAAAAGTACGTGGTTGACAAGCTGGCGGACATCCTGGAAGACGAAAATTTGAGCCGGTATATATTGTAACGGCGGTTCAAGGTTCAAGGTTCAAGGGTTCACGGTTAGGCTGGAAACGGACCAACCCTCAAAGAGGAGACGAGGCCATATGATTACACACAGTGACCGGGCCAAGGTCCTGATCGAGGCCCTCCCTTATATCCAGCGGTTCAATGGCTCCACCGTGGTGGTGAAATACGGCGGACATGCCATGGCCGACGAGCGGCTCAAGAGGGATTTTGCCCTGGACATCATATTGATGAAGTATGTAGGCATAAACCCGATTGTTGTCCACGGTGGAGGTCCCCAGATAGGAAGCTTCCTTGAGAAGCTCTCCATAGAACCGCACTTCGTGGACGGCATGCGGGTGACCGACAAGGAGACCATGGACGTGGTGGAAATGGTCCTTGTGGGCAAGGTGAACAAGGAAATAGTGAACCTCATCAACAGCAACGGCGGGCGGGCCGTGGGACTGTCCGGGAAGGACGGACAATTGCTTACGGCGCGAAAAATGGAATACCGGAAACAGAAGGCCCATGACCAGCCGCCGGAGATCATTGATATGGGGTTGGTGGGCGAGATAACCGCGGTGGATAACCGGATCCTGCTCAGTCTCATTGAGCGGGAGTTTATCCCCGTCATCGCGCCCGTGGGCGCGGGAACAGCAGGAGAGACATACAATATCAATGCCGACCTGGTGGCAGGGCACATCGCCGCCTCGCTCAAGGCAAGGAAACTGGTTTTGCTGACTGATACCGACGGGGTCAAGGACAGGAAAGGCACCCTCCTTTCAACCCTCCGGAGGGAGGAAGCACATCAGCTGACAGAGGATGGAACCATCGGCGGAGGGATGATCCCCAAGGTGCGCTGCTGTATGGAGGCCCTTGCCGGCGGTGTCCAGAAGGCCCATATTATTGACGGGCGCGAGCAGCATGCCATCCTACTGGAAGTTTTCACCGAGCGGGGGGTGGGTACGGAGATCGTCCACTAACAGGGCAAAGGTTAAAGGTCCTCAGATTCTCCTGCTGAGTTCCGGTCTAGGAGATGAGAGGGCTTCCCATGAAGAGCAGGTGAACGGGATGTTTCTGAAGCGGCGTCATTTCGGCCCTGGAACAGGACAGTGGAAGGGCCGAAATCCGCAGCGACCGGAGTCATGGACGACGGAGGGATCGTAGCTTCAGGAATATGCCGTTTGCCTGCTCAGGAAGATGACGGTAGAGAAGAGGCAAAAGAAGCAAGAATGGGGAAGAATGGATGATGGAGAGCGATACAGAGAAAAGCACGACCATGGAAAGGGCGGACCGGTACATGTTTCAAACCTATGGGCGATTCCCGGTGACCCTTGTCCGGGGCAAAGGGTGCCGCGTCTGGGATGAAAATGGCAAGGAGTACCTGGATTTCGTGGGTGGGATAGCGGTCTGCGCCCTGGGGCACAGCTCTGACGTGGTGACCTATGCCCTGCAAGAGCAATCCAGGACCCTTGTGCATGTGTCCAACCTCTTTTACACCAAGCCCCAGGTAGATGTTGCCGAGCTGCTGGTGAACAATTCATTTGCCGACCGTGTTTTTTTCTGCAACAGCGGGGCCGAGGCGAACGAGGCAGCCATAAAACTCGCGCGCCACTCTGCACGCGAGAAGTTTGGGGAATCACGTTTTACCATTCTTTCCATGGACAATTCATTTCATGGCCGCACCATGGCCACCCTCTCGGCCACGGGTCAGGCCAAGATCCGGAAGGGCTTCGATCCGCTTCTCCCCGGGTTCCGGTTCGTTCCATTCAATGATGTGCCGGGCATCGAGTCGGCGCTGGATGAGACGGTCTGCGCGATCATGATGGAGCCGATCCAGGGGGAGGGAGGCGTTGTCTGTCCGGAACCCGGCTACCTGGAAAAGGTACGGGAACTCTGCACGAAAAGAGATATTCTCTTGATTTTTGATGAGGTGCAGGTGGGAATGGGACGCACCGGAAAACTTTTCGCCCATGAGCATTTCGGGGTGACGCCTGATATCATGACCCTGGCGAAGGCCCTGGGGAACGGCCTGCCGGTGGGAGCGATGCTCGCGACAGAGGAACTGGGCAAGGCTTTCGGCCCGGGTACCCATGCAACGACCTTCGGGGGAACGCCCCTGATCACGGCCGTGTGCAGAGCCGTGCTGGAGGCCCTTCTCAGCGAGGGATGGGTTGACCACTGCGCGAGCGTTGGTGGCTATTTCAAGTCCCGGCTTGAAGAACTCCGGCAGAAATATTCCTTTGTCCGGGAGGTGCGGGGATACGGACTCATACTGGGAATGGAACTGGACCTGCCCGGTGGGCCTGTTGTGAACGCGTGTATGGACAAGGGCTTCCTGATCAACTGCACCCAGGAGAAGGTGCTGCGGTTCATTCCCCCCCTGATCGTTCAAAAAGAGGAGATCGACCCTTTGGTGGATACCCTGGATGGAATTTTTGAGGGAATGAAATAGAAGAGGGAAGTCGGAAGATTGAAAGACAAAGGGAAAAGGTGATGAAAAGAGATTTCCTGAGCATAAATGATTTGGGCAGAGACGAGATAGAGTCCCTGCTGGAAAAGGCCCTGGAGATGAAACGGGCCGGGAAAAAGTACCCGAAATCCCTCGCGGGGTACACCTTGGGGCTCGTGTTTGAAAAGGCATCCACCAGGACCCGGGTTTCCTTTGAATCGGCCATGTACCGGCTGGGAGGACAAAGCCTGTTCCTGAGCAGCCGGGATACGCAGCTCTCCCGGGGGGAACCGGTAAAGGATACGGCGAGGGTCCTTTCCCGGTACCTCGACGGCCTGTCCCTCCGCACCTATTCCCAGGCGGTTGTGGAAGAAATGGCGAGGTGGGCGGACATCCCGGTGATCAACGCCCTCACAGACAAATACCACCCCTGCCAGGTCCTGAGCGATTTGATGACCGTGAAGGAAAAAAAGGGAAGGCTGGATGGACTTGAGATTGCGTGGGTTGGAGATGGGAACAACATGGCCAATTCATGGATCAATGCGGCGAGGATGATGGGGTTTCGTCTTTCCCTTGCCTGCCCCCCCGGTTATGAACCGGATGCGGATGTGCTTTCCGGCGCGGGGGAAAACATCCGGATGACAACGGACCCGAACGAGGTGACCCGAGGCGCGGACGTGATCAACACCGATGTGTGGGCCAGTATGGGACAGGAAGAAGAGCAGAAAAAAAGGATCCGGGATTTCCGCGGATTCCAGGTGAATGAGACGCTGGTGAAGCAGGCAAAACCGGATGCAATCGTTCTGCACTGTCTCCCGGCTCACCGGGGAGAAGAGATAGCGGCGGAGGTCCTTGAAGGGCCGCAATCAGTGGTGTTCGACCAGGCCGAGAACAAGATGCATCTCCATCAGGCTTTGCTGGAGTGGTTGCTGAAAGAAAGGAGTTAAGACCTTGAACGAAAAAGTGGAAAAAATAGTCCTGGCGTATTCAGGCGGCCTGGATACCTCGGTTATACTCGCCTGGCTGAAAGATACGTACCAGTGCCCGGTCATTGCCTACGCCGGAGATGTGGGCCAGGGTGATGATATGGCCGAGGTCAGGGAAAAGGCAATGGCCACCGGGGCGGAAGAAATTGTGATCGATGACCTGAAAGAAGAATTTGTGCGGGATTTCGTGTTTCCGGCCTTACGGGCCGATGCTATTTATGAATCCAATTACCTGCTTGGCACGTCCCTGGCCCGCCCTCTGATCGCCCGGGGGCAGGTGGAAGCGGCAAGAAGATTTGGGGCCGACGCCGTGAGCCATGGCGCTACGGGAAAAGGGAATGACCAGGTACGATTTGAGCTTGCGTACATGGCGCTGGAACCTGACCTGAAGATCATTGCGCCGTGGCGAATCTGGTCTTTCAAGGGCCGCGAGGATCTCATGGAGTACGCGCGGTCCAAAAACATCCCGGTGCCCGTGACCAAAGCAAAGCCCTATTCAAGTGACAGCAATCTCCTGCACATCAGCTTTGAAGGAGGAATCCTTGAGGACACCTGGAAAGAACCGCCCGAGGATATTTTTGTCATGTCCACATCACCCGAAGAAGCGCCGGACAAGGCTACCTACATAGAAATAGAATACAAGAATGGTGACCCGACGGCCATAGACGGGGCAGAACTTTCTCCCGCAAAACTCCTGGCGCGACTGAATGAACTGGGCGGCAGGAACGGTATCGGCCGGGTAGACATGGTGGAAAATCGTTTCGTGGGTATGAAGTCGCGAGGCATCTATGAGACACCCGGTGGAACCATCCTCAGGATTGCCCATATGGCCATGGAGTCCATTACTCTGGACCGGGAGGTGGCGCACCTCAAGGAAGAATTGGTCCCGCGGTATGCCGAGATGATCTACTACGGCTACTGGTACGCGCCGGAACGGCAGATGCTGCAGACCTTGATAGATGAAACCCAGAAAAGGGTAAACGGTTTAGTGCGTTTGAAGCTCTACAAGGGCAACTGCACCGTGGTGGGAAGAAAGTCGGATTTTTCCCTTTACGATCCTGATTTCGCGACGTTCGAGAGCGATGAAGTCTACAATCAACAGGATGCAGAGGGCTTTATACGCCTGGCCGGACTGCGCCTGAAGATCGCGCGGCTCCTGGAACGGAAGCAGAACGGTGGGAGGTGAGAGGAGGTATGGGCGGTAAATTCTGGGGCGGGCGATTCAAGGAAGAGACAAATACCCTGGTGGATCAATTTAACGCGTCCATTGACTTCGACCGCCGCCTGTACGAACAGGATATCAAGGGGAGCATGGCCCACTGCAGGATGCTGGGGGAAAAGGGGATCCTCTCGGAAGATGAAACGAGCACGATCCTGGAGGCCCTTGCGGAAGTGAAAAGGGAACTGGATCACAATGAGCTCCCGGTGGACGAGGAGTATGAAGATATCCATACCCTGGTTGAGAAGACCCTTATCGAAAAGATAGGTCCCCTGGGCGAAAAACTGCATACCGGCAGGAGCCGCAATGACCAGGTGGCACTGGACGTCCGCATGTACGTGCGGGATTGTATCCAAAGGACGCTGCAACGCATTAAAGATATGCAGGAGTCCCTGGTGAATCTCGCGGAAAAAAACCAGGATGTGGTTTTGCCCGGCTACACGCATATGCAACGGGCACAGCCGGTGCTCCTGGCGCATCACCTGCTCGCCTATTTCGAGATGCTGAGGCGGGACAGCGCACGGTTCCGGGATACCCTCCTGCGGACCAATGTGATGCCGCTGGGCAGCGCGGCCCTGGCAGGATCTACGTTTGCCCTTGACCGGGACATGGTGGCCCGGGAACTGGCATTTGATGAAGTGAGCAGAAACAGCATGGACGCAGTCAGTGACCGGGATTTTATCCTCGATTTCCTTTTTTCCGCCTCGGTGCTCATGATGCACCTGAGCCGGCTGAGCGAGGAGCTGATTCTCTGGTCAAGCCAGGAATTCGGGTTCGCATCCATTTCCGATGCGTTCTGTACCGGGAGCAGTATTATGCCCCAGAAGAAAAACCCTGATATTCCCGAACTGATCAGGGGAAAGACGGGAAGGGTCTATGGGGATCTCATGGCGCTGCTCACCACTATGAAGGGACTCCCGCTTTCCTACAACAAGGACATGCAGGAGGACAAGGAAGTCCTCTTCGATGCCGCTGATACCATCGAGGCCTGTTTGACCATCATGGCGAGCCTCTTGAAATCGGTTTCTTTTGACCGGGAACGAATGGCATCAGCGATCCAGAGCGGTTTTCTGGAGGCCACGGATCTTGCAGACTACCTTGTACGGAAGGGGCTCCCGTTCCGGCAAGCCCACGAGGTGGTGGGGAAAATGGTTCTTTTCGCCCTGCAGGAGAAAAAGGAAATGCGCGATCTGAGCCTGGAGCAGATGAAGGGTTTTTCCCGCCAGATAGAAGAGGATGTCTACGAATGGCTCGATCCGGCTTCCTGTGTGAAGAGAAGGGAACTCCCTGGAGGGACCGGCCCTGAACAGGTGAAAGAACGGATTGCAGAGGCAAGAAAGGAGCTTAAGAAGTGAGGCTGAACTCTATCATCATGTGTGCTGTCCTCCTGGGTGCTTTCATCCTCCCGGCGGGATGTGGAAAGAAGGCACCACCCTCTATGCCTAAGACAAAGGAGAAACTTTCTCAGATGAGGGGAGTTGCAGGAGCAACGTTGCGAAAAGAACAAGGGGCCGGGAGCGGGATGCTGATCTATTCTGTGAGGAGTAATGTAAGAAACGATGCACCACTTCCATTATAAAGACGGCGAGATGTACGGTGAAGACGTTCCGGTGGCGACCATCGCCGAGGCCGTCGGCACCCCCTTTTACCTGTATGCTCACGCAACCCTTGTGCAGCATTTCAAGGCCTTTGACGGCGCTTTTGAAGGGGCCCGGCATTTGACCTGTTTTTCCATGAAATCCAATTCCAACCTGGCAATCCTGCGGTTGTTTGCAGGGCTTGGAGGCGGCGTGGATATCGTTTCCGGTGGCGAACTCTTTCGTGCCTTGCAGGCAGGGATTGATCCGAAAAAGATAGTCTATTCCGGCGTGGGAAAACGCGAAGAAGACTTGCAGTTCGCGCTTTCCTCGGATATCCTCATGTTTAATGTCGAATCCTCCCAGGAACTCATGAGACTGAATGAAATTGCCGGGACGATGAAGAAGAAAGCGGGAATCGCGATCCGGGTAAATCCTGACGTGGACCCGAAGACCCATCCCTATATCTCAACGGGACTCCGGGAGAACAAGTTCGGTATTGATATCCGGGAGGCCCCTGAGCAGTATACCGTTGCAGCCGGCCTGAAGCACATAAGGGTGCTTGGAGTTTCCTGCCATATCGGGTCTCAGTTGACCGAAGTGGGCCCCTTCGTGGACGCCGTGGCAAAACTTATGGGACTGTTAGGGGAACTGGAAAAGGCAGGTATCCCGGTGACTTTCCTGGATCTGGGGGGTGGACTGGGAATCACCTATGACCAGGAGGATCCTCCGCATCCGCGGGAGTACGCCGGGGCCATTAAGCAAATGGTTTCACGGTCGAATATCACCCTGATCTTTGAGCCGGGAAGGGTCATCGTCGGGAATGCAGGGATCCTGGTGGCCAAGGTGCTGTACACCAAATCCACGGCGGAAAAGAATTTTATTGTGGTTGACGCGGCCATGAATGATCTCATGCGCCCGAGTCTCTATAACTCTTTCCACGCCATCCAACCGGTCCGGAAAAAAGGGAAAGGAAAGCTGCAGGCGGACATTGTGGGCCCCATCTGTGAATCCGGGGATTTCCTGGCGAAGGACCGGGAGGTGGACGCCTATGAGCCGGGCGACCTGTTGGCTGTGATGAGTGCCGGGGCCTATGGGTTCAGCATGTCATCCACGTATAATTCCAGGCCACGGGTAGCGGAGGTGATGGTGCGGGGAGATCACTTCTACAGCATCAGGAAGCGGGAAACGTATGAGGATCTTGTCAGGGGAGAAGAGATCCCTGATTTCTTGCTGAATGGATAGAAAGAAATGGAGCCAATCGCATTCTGGAAGATGAACGGCAGCGGTAATGATTTCATCATCATTGACAACCGGGATCACAAGATCAGCGACGAGGATATGCCCTTGCTGGTGCAGGGCTGGTGCAGACGGCGGGAGTCGGTGGGTGCTGATGGAGTGATTTTTGTCAACGAATCTGATCGTTACGATTTTGCCTGGCGGTTCTACAATGCCGACGGCGGGGAGGCTGAAATGTGCGGCAACGGGGGGCGATGTGTCTCCCGTTTCGCCTACTTAAAGGGCATCGCCGGACCGGAGATGACCTTCGACACCCTGGCAGGCCCCATTTCCGCGACGGTGAACGGGCGGATGGTAAAGGTGCTCATGCCCAAACCCAAGGGCCTCTCCCTGGACATAGACCTGGAACCACAGCCGGGATGGTTGAGCGTGGATTTCATCAATACCGGTGTCCCGCACGTGGTGGTGCAGGTAAAGGATCTTTCCGCCCACCCGATCGTGGATCAGGGGAGGGCCGTCAGGTACCATGAGCGGTTTGCGCCGGAAGGGACCAATGCCAATTTTATCAGGGTCGCAGGCCCGGATTCCCTGGAAATAAGGACCTATGAGCGGGGTGTTGAAGACGAAACCCTGGCGTGCGGTACCGGTTCAATCGCAGCCGCCCTTGTGGCCTGCTCCCGGAACCTGGTGCAATCTCCCACAAGGGTGAAAACCAGGAGCGGAGAGATATTGACCATTTCATTCGAGAAGAACGGGGAAACCATAGAAAAAGTGTGGATGGAAGGAAATACGACCATCGCCTATGAGGGGATCCTGCATGAGGAGGCCCTCTAGCCGGACAACTCCGCATGCAAAATTCATAGCACACCGATGCTTTCTGGTGGAAAGATGAAAGTTTTAAGCCTGGATGATTGCGTAAACCACAACCATGGAGGGTATCATGTTTAGAGGATCTATAGTCGCGATTGTGACCCCCTTTAAAGGGGGAAAAGTGGATGAAGAGAGATACCGGGAACTGATAGAATTTCAGATCGAGGGCGGCACGAGCGCCATCGTGCCGTGCGGTACTACCGGGGAATCGGCCACGCTTACGGTGGAGGAACACGCCCGCGTCATTGATATCGCCATTGAGGCGGTCAACAGGCGTGTCCCGGTGATTGCGGGAACCGGTGGAAACAGCACCAGCGAGGCAATTGAATTGACAAGGCACGCAAAAGAGTCGGGAGCGGATGCCACGTTGCAGGTAACCCCTTACTACAATAAACCCACCCAGGAGGGGCTGTATCAACACTTCAAGGCCATCGCCGACGCCGTGTCCCTGCCGCAGGTGTTGTACAATGTGCCTGGCCGGACCAGTGTCAACATGCTCCCGGAAACGGTTGCACGCCTCGCGGAATTGCCGGAGGTGGTAGCCGTGAAAGAGGCTTCGGGGAACCTGGGGCAGATGGCGGAGATTGTCAGAATAGCCGGGGACAAGATCACCCTGCTCTCCGGTGATGACAACCTTACCCTGCCGGTGCTTTCCATAGGGGGAAAAGGAGTCGTTTCCGTGGTGGCCAATATCGTCCCGGGGGAGAGCGCCGCGCTGGTCCAGGCATGGGAGGAGGGGGATGCCGAAAAAGCGAAGGAACGTTACTACAAACTGCTCCCGCTCTGCCAGGCCATGTTTTATGAGACCAATCCCATACCGGTCAAGACCTCCCTGGCCCTCATGGGGAAGATAGAAAACGAGATGAGACTGCCGCTCGCGCCTATGGCCCCGGCCAACCTGGACAAATTGAAAAAGGTCCTTGGGGATTACGGCCTGCTGTGAATGAAGGAGGAGGAAGGAGGTTCGCCATGGTAAATGCAATTGTTGCGGGCGCTGCGGGACGGATGGGAAAACGAATTATACACATGATTCAACAGAATCCCGGGATTGCCCTCGCAGGGGCCTTTGAGCATCCTGAGCACCCGGCTGTGCACAAGGACGCCGGCGAAGAGGCCGGCACAGGTAATTTGGGCGTGGAAATCGCGCCTTCCCTTGATGCGGTTCTGGGGAAGGGGGATGTCCTGATTGACTTCACCACGCCTGCGGCAACCCTTGAGAATCTCCATATTGCTGTTTCCCGGGGACTGGCCATGGTCATTGGAACTACGGGGATCCAGGGGGGACAACTGGAAGAAGCAAGGTCGCTCGCGGAGAACATCCAGTGTGTCATGGCGCCCAACATGAGCGTCGGAGTCAACGTGATGTTCAAGATGGCCAAAGAAATGGCAAGGCTTCTCGGGAAAGACTACGACATGGAGATCCTGGAAGTACATCATCGTCTCAAGAAAGACGCGCCGAGCGGGACCGCCATGCACCTTGCCCGCATCCTGGCGGAGGCCGTGGGCCGGGACCTTGAAGATGTGGGAGTGTACGAAAGAAAGGGCCAAATCGGAGAGCGGACGAACGAGGAGATCGGCATCCAGACCTGGCGAGGAGGGGATATTGCCGGTGAGCATACGCTCATGTTTGCGGGTATCGGTGAGAGGCTGGAGTTGATCCACCGGGCCCACAATCGTGATAATTTCGCCAGGGGCGCGGTGAGAGCGGCCCTGTGGGTCGTGGAACAACCCAACGGGCTTTATGACATGCAGGATGTGCTTGGCATAAAGTGATGGGCACGAAAGAAATGAATAGGTTGAGTGCCTGATCCGCAGTGACCGGAGTCATGGACGACGGAGAGCCTGCAACCATAATCTCATAGCTAAAGACCAAAAGCTAATCGCTCAACCGATAGAGAAAGAGAGGAGAAATGACGGTTTTTGAAAAGGCGGAGCGGCTGAAACAGCTTCCCCCTTATTTATTCAAGGAGATTGACCGAAAGAAAAAGGAAGTCATGGCCCGGGGGGTCGATATCATTGACCTGGGAGTAGGGGATCCGGATATCCCAACCCCGCCCCACATTATCCAGGCCCTCAAGAAGGCAGCAGATGAACCGCAAAACCACCGGTATCCATCCTACTCGGGGATGAGCGCGTTCAAGGAAACCGTGGCCCAATGGTACGGAGAGAGGTTCGGTGTCACCCTTGACCCTGCGAAGGAGGTTATTACCCTTATCGGGAGCAAGGAAGGAATCGCGCATTTCCCGCTGGCTTTCATTAATGCGGGGGATATTGTCCTTGTTCCGAGCCCCGGCTATCCGGTCTATCGTATTGCAACCCTCTTCGCAGGTGGAGAACCCTATACCATGCCCCTGCTGAAGGAGAATTATTTCCTGCCGGACCTGGATGCGATTCCTGATGAGGTGGCGGACCGGGCCAGGATCATGGTCATCAACTACCCCAACAACCCTACCTCGGCGACGGCTGATCCGGCATTCTTCAGCAAGGTGGTGGCCTTTGCGAAAAAACACCGCATCATCGTCTGCCATGACGCCGCGTACACGGAAATGGCCTTTGATGGATATAAACCGCCGAGTTTCCTGGAAGTAGAAGGGGCGAAGGAGATCGGTCTCGAATTCCATTCCCTTTCCAAGACGTACAATATGACCGGCTGGCGGATCGGTTTCGCGGTGGGCAACCCGGGAGGTATCGAGGGTCTGAGCGCCATCAAGAGCAATGTTGATTCGGGTGTTTTCCAGGCGGTGCAACTGGCCGGTATTGAGGCGCTCAGGGGAGATCAGTCCTGTGTCGATGAAATGGTCCGGACCTATCAGGCCCGCCGGGATGAAATGGTCAAGGGATTGAGAGAGATGGGTTTTGAAGTGACTTCCCCGAAAGCGACGTTCTATCTGTGGGTCCAGGTGCCGGGAGGATATTCATCAACATCCTTCGCAGCGCGGCTCCTGGAGGAGGCAGGACTCGTGGTGACCCCGGGAAACGGGTTCGGGGAACCGGGAGAAGGCTATTTCAGAATCGCCCTGACCAAGCGCCTGGATCGATTGTCCGAAGCACTGGCGAGACTGAATGTGTTGAGGTTCTAAATGGCTGAAACCGCGTATATCGGAATCGGTTCGAACCTCGGTGATCCGCTTCAGAACTGTCTCACGGCCATCAGATTTCTTGATGAAATGCAGGGCTGTCATCTTGAAAGCCAATCCGGTTTCTATCGGACTGAGCCGGTGGGAGTGACGGGGCAGGAATGGTATGTAAACGGGGTTGTTTCCCTCAAAACAGAGAGGTCTCCACAGCATCTCCTTGAGGGACTTCTGGCCCTTGAGAAAAGGATGGGCAGGGTGAGAACGGAAAAATGGGGTTCGCGCGTTATCGACCTGGACCTGCTTATTCACGGTGCGCGGGTCATTGACGAGGCAGGGCTCATCATTCCTCATCCGAGGATGCATGAGCGGCGTTTCGTCCTGGTACCTATGGTAGACGTGGCCCCCACCCTTGTTCATCCGGTGTATGGGAAAAGAATGATAGATCTCCTCGACGCCTGCCAGGGAAAAGGTCAGGATGTCATCCCCCTTGAGGAAAAATAGATGCGACTTCTCCTTCTTCTGCTTTTGGGGTACCTGCTGTACCGGACCGTGCGGCGATACTTGAGATCGGGGCAGAACCTTGAACACCATGAAGGCACTGACGCCATTGACGAGATGGTCCAGGATCCGGTGTGCAAGACGTACGTGCCCGTGCGGGAAGCGGAAAAACGGGTGATAGGCGGCAGGGCCTACTATTTTTGCAGTAAGAAATGCGCAGACGAGTTTCAGAGGCAATCGAAATCATAAAACAGGAAGTGGAATTGAACAGCCAGAGGAGCGAGCAATGAAATTCTTTATTGATACGGCGAACATTGAGGAGATCAAAAAGGCAAACGAACTGGGAATGGTTGATGGGGTGACCACCAATCCATCTCTGGTAGCAAAAGAGGGACGGGAGTTCAGGGGGCTCCTGCAGGAGATCTGTGCTATCGTGGATGGCCCGGTCAGCGCCGAGGTGGTAAGCCTGGAAGCCGAGGGGATGATCCGGGAAGCACGGGATCTTTCCAAGGTGGCTGACAACATCGTGGTGAAGGTTCCCCTGATTGAAGAGGGATTAAAGGCGACCAGGGTCCTGTCAGGAGAGGGGATAAAGGTTAATGTCACCCTCTGTTTTTCCCCGGTTCAGGCGCTTATGGCCGCGAAAGCCGGCGCATCCTTTATCAGCCCTTTTGTAGGCAGACTGGATGACATCAGCCAGGTTGGCATGGAACTGGTTGACCAGATCGCCACCATCTATGACAACTATGGTTTTGAAACAGAAATCATTGTGGCGAGCGTGAGAAACCCTACCCACGTGCTGGAGGCCGCGCTGATGGGCGCGGATATTGCAACAATCCCTTACAAGGTGATTGCACAGTTGATTAAGCATCCCCTGACTGATATCGGGCTTGAAAAGTTTCTCGCGGACTGGAAAAAGCAGGGGTAGGGATGTGTAGCGGGAACAGAAGACAAATAGTAGGTTTTTGTTTTTTGATCGTGTTATTCCTGGTTTCCGTGAGCCCACGGGCATTTTCCGATATCTACCGGTACAAAGACGACAACGGGGTGTGGCATTTCACCAATGTCAAGAATGATAAGCGTTACCGGCTCTATATTCGAACACCCCGGGAAAAGCCTTCGGCCTATATAAAGAAGTACGAGGGTATCATTAAGCAGGCGTCCTCGCGTTTTGGGGTCGCTTCCTCATTAATCAAGGCCGTCATCAAAACAGAGTCTGATTTTGATCACCGGGCGGTTTCGCACAAGGGTGCCAAGGGGCTCATGCAGCTCATGCCGGAGACCGCCGGTGCCATGGACGTAAAAGATCCCTATGATCCTGAGGAAAATATCTTCGGCGGGACGAGATACCTGAGCCAGTTGCTGGTGAGATTCAAGGATATCAAGAAGGCATTGGCGGCCTATAATGCCGGCCCTGACCTGGTTGAGAAGTATCACGGGGTTCCTCCTATTCCTGAAACCAGGATGTTCGTGCAGAAGGTCATGAACTATTACCGTCGGTATAATACGAAACGGCCTTAGTGTATCAGAGAAGAAAGAAATGGCGGCGGCGGGAGAAATGAAGAACAAGAGCGCAGGGAAAGAAGGCTTCCGAGAGGAGGTGTTTAACCTTCCGAACAGCCTGACGTTTTTCAGGATCGCCTGCATTCCTCTGGTGCTTCTTTTTCTCAAGATTTCGGGCAAAACAGGGAGTTTCCTCGCGGCTTTGCTCCTCGCCCTGGCATTTATCACGGACATGCTGGATGGTTACCTGGCGAGAAGATACGCGTCCGTTACCACCCTGGGGAAGTTCCTTGATCCCCTGGCAGACAAAATCCTGATTTCGGTAAGCATGATTATGCTTATCCCGCTGGGGCGAATCCCAGTGTGGATGGTCATCGTGATTATCGCAAGGGAGATGGCGGTGACCGGATTGCGAGGGATTGCGGTAAGTGAAGGGATTGTGATCCAGGCAAGCTCGTGGGGAAAGTACAAGACCGTCTTTCAGAGTGTTTCCGTGGTGGGGCTCTGCCTTCACTTTACCTATCTGCATATCAATTTTCATGTGGTGGGGATGATTTTTCTGTGGATTGCCCTGGCCCTCACCGTGTGGTCCGGGTGGGATTATTTCAGCCAGTTCAGCCGCAAGGTTTTCATGAAGAATGATTGAAATATCGGCATAATGACTGATGCATTGCTCTGAATGGCCGTTTGGGGAGCGTCGAGTTTTTTGTTAAAAAAAAAACCCGGGCCTGTAAAATAAAAAGCCCAATTATGCGGGAATAGCTCAGTTGGTAGAGCCTCACGTTGCCAACGTGATTGTCGCGGGTTCAAGTCCCGTTTCCCGCTCCAGCGCATTATGGGCCCATTATGCAAAACGCATCATGGGCCTTCACCCCACAGGCGGCATAGCCAAGAGGCTAAGGCAGCGGTCTGCAAAACCGTTATTCACCGGTTCGAATCCGGTTGCCGCCTCCACGCACATGATGGGTGGGCAGATTATGCTCACCCATTGTTATTTGTACGCTTTTTTTGATGCAC
>JAFDGR010000042.1 GCA_019309145.1 Deltaproteobacteria bacterium
GGATTATGAATCCGGGAAACTGGGAGGTTAGTTGGATGCAATACGAGGAAATTCTTCATCGATGTTTCATGTGCGGATACTGCAAGTTCACCAGTGATTATACCGATTTCAACTGCCCCACCTACCGAAAATTCAGGTTTGAGACCTATTCTCCCGGCGGCAGGATGTGGTTGATCCGGGCGTGGCTCAACAATGATCTTGAGAACAGTGAACGTTTCCAGGAGATCCTTTTCTCGTGCGCCACTTGTGCGAACTGCGTGGAGCACTGTGTCTTCACCTTCAGTGAAGACCTGGTAAACATCTTTATGGCGGCCAGGGAAGACCTGGTGAACAAGGGAATCATACCGCCTCCGGTGCGGGATTACCTGAAGAATATCAATATCACCGGGAACCCGTACAAGGAGCCTGCTAGCGAGCGGGGCAAATGGGCCGAGGGGACGTCCACCAAACCCTATGACGGGCAGGATTATCTTTTCTATGTGGGTGATGTGGGCTCCTACGATGAACGGGGAAAAAGGATTGCAAAAGCCGTGGCAGATCTTCTCATGAGGGCTGGCATTTCTTTCGGCATCCTTGGGGAGAAAGAAGTCTGCGACGGGAACGAGGTGAAGGCCCTGGGTGAGGCGGGGTTGTTCCAATTCCTGGCGGAGCAGAATATCTCGCTCTTCAAGGAACTCGGTGTCAGAAAGATCATTACCCTGGACCCTCACGCCATGAATGCCTTTCGGAAGTTTTATCCCCCCTTGGGAGGGACCTTTGAAGTGTTCCATTACTCACAGACCCTCCTTGCCCTCATCCAGTCTCAGGCACTGCCCCTGCGTGAGTACCGGGCAAAGGTGACCTATCACGATCCCTGTTACCTGGGGAGACACAACGGAGAATACAAGGCGCCCCGGAAAATTCTCCAGGCCATCCCCGGCCTGGAGTTCGTGGAGATGGACCAGCACGGTGAGAACGCGTTCTGCTGCGGGGGTGGCGGCGGGAATTTCTTTACGGATATTCTCGGGGGTGGAGATGATGCCCCCAACAGGATCAGGATCAGGCAGGCCCTGGAGACGGGCGCTTCCATTGTCGCCGTCGCCTGTCCCCAGTGCGCAAAGATGCTGGAGGACGGGTTAAAGGCCGAAGAACTGGAACAAAGCCTGGAAATCCTGGACCTGGCGGAAATTCTCACGAGAGCGTTGACCTAGCCCCAATACTATTGATGGAAGTGAATTTTCTGGCGCAGGGGGTTAGTTTCGTATGTCCGGATTACCCACAAACCAAGAATTCCTTGGTCGAGTGACGCGATTTCAAAGAAGACTTGAAGAGGAAGACATTGACGTCGCTCTCTTGGTTCAAAGGGTCGATCTTTATTACCTCTCTGGAGTCGACAGAGAGGCGCAGCTTTGCGTCCCTGCCGTGGGTCCAGCCGTACTCATTGTGCAAAAAGAGATGGAGCACGTGAGGAGCTGTGGAGCGATTGAGCATATGAGAGAAAGCACAAGTCCTTCTTCCCTTCATGACGCGGTCTTGGAACAATTAAGGCAGGAGCCCCGGAGGCTCGGACTTGAACTGGATATCCTTCCGATCAATCGATATCAGTTTTACCAAAAGGTGTTTCCGGATGCGGATATCATTGATGTATCTCCGCTGATTCGTGAAATTCGTATGGTGAAAACTGACTACGAGATCTCGTGTATTCAGAAGGCCGCGGAAATGGCAGATAGTATGTTTGAACAGGTGCCGCTTTATTTGCAGGAAGCAGAAACCGAAATGGAGCTGGCTGCGAGGGTTGAATGTTACTATAGGAGCAAAGGGCATCCTGGTATTATTTGCACACGCGGATTCAACAGTGAAGCGTTTTATGGACATCTCATGTCCGGGAAGAATGCGGCCTTGCCGAGCAGCTCTCCGGGGCCAACGGGTGGCAAGGGCGCGGGCCCTTTTTATTCCCAAGGCGCAAGCAAGGAGAAAATAGGGCGCCATGAGCCGATTTTAATAGATTATGCTGCAAATGTGGAAGGGTATATCTCTGATCAAACCCGCATTTTTTCAATGGGAACCTTGAGCGAAAAATATCAGAAGGCGCATGAGGTTATGGTGCGAGTGCAGGATACACTGGCTGAAAAGGGCAGGCCCGGTGTAAGATCGGGAGATCTGTATGACCTGGCTCAAGAAATTGTAAAAGAGAGCGGGCTGAAAAACGGCTTTATGGGCTATCCTGATCCGGTCCCTTTTGTAGGTCATGGCGTTGGCCTTGAGCTGGATGAATGGCCCGTTATCGCCGCTCGCAGTGATTGGATCCTCCACGAGGGGATGGTGCTTGCAATAGAGCCGAAATTTGTTTTTCCGGGCGAGGGAGTGGTGGGAATTGAAAATACATTTGTCGTTACGACCAATGGGATGAAAAAGCTCAATCGCTTTCCCGATGAAATCTGCATTTGCTGAAGAGGCGTTCGGTGGCCTCATTCCCTTTGCGTCATCTCTTCATATAAGCCGCGCTTGTCAATCACCCTTTTTGCCTTGAATTCGGTCCGCTCCAGCGTCCCGGGCTCCATCATTTGTACGGTTGTTCTCAACCCCTTTGCCTTCAGTTCAGCTTCAAGCCTCGACTTCAAACCGGGGACAAGACTTTCCTCAACATCAGGGGTGTACTCCGCCTCCACAATTAATTCATCCATGGTCCTCTCTCTGGTGATAATAATGCGGAACTCATCCCCAAAACCGCGAATGCCCCTTATGACATCTTCTATTGCGCTGGGATACACGTTTTCCCCCCGCACCACGAACATGTCATCTGCCCGGCCATAGATTCCCTTTGGCAATCGGGGAAAGGTTCTGCCGCAAGGACAGGGATCATTCACCCACAGGGAAATATCCCCTGACCAAAAACGGATCATGGGCTGTGATGTACGCTCCAGATGCGTATAAACCGTGGCACCCTCACTGCCGTAAGGCAACCGTTTTTTTGTGTTTGGCTCCACAAGCTCGGCGTAGACGACGTCTTGCCAAAGGTGCATTCCCTGGCGATGAGCACATTCGCAGTTTGACATCCACGGGCTCATTTCAGCGGTTGAGCCCGAATCTATACAGATTCCGCCATAGATTTCCTCAATTCGCTTCTTTGTTGACGGGACGCCAGCGCCTGGTTCCCCGGAGAAGAAAAGGATGCGAAAGGTAAAGTCCTTTCGGGGATCAATTCCCTTGGTGATTGCTTTTTCGGCCAGGTAAAGACTGTACGATGGTGTTCCGTAAAAAACAGTGGGTTTTATCTCCTTTATCCAATCAAGCGCCCTCTCCGTTTGTCCCGGAACGCCGGCCCCGAAAGGGAAGGCGGTAGCGCCAAGTCGTTCAGCGCCTGCCAATGCACCCCAGCTTCCCCAGTACAGGCTGAAAAATGATCCAATGAAGACAATGTCATCCTGTCGTACCCCAAAGCCCCACATGCATCTTGCGTGGGCCTCAGCGATTCGTGCCATATCTCCCTTGCTGATGCCGAAAGCCGTGGGTTTTCCAGTGGTGCCGGAGGTCCCGTGGACCCTGGCAACATCCTTTCGAGAAACACACAGATTGGTTCCGAACGGCGGGTTTTCGAGCTGATCCTTCCGAATTTCCTCCTTCGTCACAAAAGGAACCTGTTCGAAGTCCTGCAGAGAACGGATGTCATCCGGATGTATTCCGGCCTTATCCCATTTCTTTTTATAGAAAGTCGACTTCTGGTACGCGTATTGTAGCTGTGCCTGCAGCTTGGGTAAAATGATCTCCTGCTCTCTCTTTTCAGGATCCATGGTTTCTGCTTCTTCTTGCCAATAGTGTGCGTTATGGGCAGGGAGGTAGGATTGATCATAGAGGGGCGGCCATCCTTTTTCCATAGGGCATTCTCCTTGTGCTTTGCTGTATTCAGGGGCGCCGGGTCTTGTACGTCCCGTTTTTTCATGGATCAATAGGGAGGCTGGTGTTGGTTTCCTGCTTTTCAGCCACCATCCGCTGTATCGAGGACACAATGTCATCTCCGGTGGCTCCCGGAGTGAAGATGCCGTCGAATCCAATCTCTCGCAATTTCTGTGCATCGGCAGGTGGAAAGACACCGCCGATCACATAGACAATATTGTCCTTGAAATTTTCCTTTTCGGCCTCTCGGATAAGAAGGGAGCCAAGGCTCAGATGTGCACCTGATAACGAGCTTATTCCCACCATATCAACATCTTCCTGAATCGCAGATCGAATGATTTCATCCGGGAGCGCATTGCCGAGGTAGACGACCTCCATCCCGGCATTGCGTAACTTTTTCGCCACGGTGATAATGCCTCTGTTATGCACGTCCAAACCGAGCTTGGCCAGGAGCACCTTTATTTTTTTCCCCATACCTTCTTCTCCCCCATCATGTCAGGCCTGCATGCAAAAAACTCATTCCTGCTCTCTTTACCAGAGCGGTGGAGGCTTCCAGAGACCAAATGCCTCTTTCAATATCTTGAACAGCTCCCCTTCGGTACAGCGGGCTCTTGCACATTCAATGCTTGCTGGAAGGATGTTTTTGCCCTTCTTGCATGCTTCCTTCAACGCTGAAAGAGTGCTTGCCACCTTGTCGCTATCCCTCTGGAGTCTCAGTTTCTCCAATCTTCCCCTTTGCTTTTCTTCAACGCCTTTGGGATAGCGGAAAACGTTTATGGGCGGCACAGCAGTTTCTGATGTATAAATATTGTAGCCCACCACCTTGATCTTGCCGCCTTCAATATCGTTTTGCTGTGCTGAAAAATACTCAGCGATTTTCCTGTGCAACACACCTTTTTCTATAACTGCCACGTATCCCCCTTGTCTCTCAATGTCATCTATCTCGTCAAGGATTCTGCCTTCAATTTCATTTGTCAGGGCTTCCACATAAAAAGAGCCGCCCAGGGGATCGACCACATCCGTGATGCCGGTTTCAGCCTGGATGATTTGCTGGGTCCTGAGGGAGAGAAGAGCAGCCTCTTCGGTAGGAACTGAGTATGCCTCGTCATAGGAGTCTACATGGAGTGATTGAACACCTCCCAACACAGCAGCCAGCGCGTGGTATGCTGATCGTACTATATTATTCAAGGGCTCCTGCTGAATCAGAGAAACACCGGAGGTTTGCACATGGCATCTCATCAACATGGATCTTGGATTCCTTGCATTGAAGCGATGTTTCATTATCTTGTACCACAGCCGTCTGACAGCTCTTAATCGAGAGACTTCTTCAAAGAAATCGCTTGCAGGAGACCAGAAAAATGAGAGTCGATCGGCAATGTCATCTATATTGTGTCCCCTTTGCATCAGTCCGTTCAGTGTTTCAATACCGTTTGCCACAGCGACGGCCATTTCAGTGATCCCGGAAGTCCCGAATTCTCTCAAGTTGTATCCATTCAGGGTGATGAAATTCCATTTGGGTACATTCGTTCTGATGAATTCGATATTGTCACCTTGTATCCTGAAACAGTCTTTGGGTGGAATGTACTCGGGACCGCTCCGAATCAGTTCTTCCAATGTCATATCATTCTGGACACTGCCCCGCAGTCTGTCCCAGGGGATGCCCCTTTCCTCTGCCACTACCAGGAACATGGGAAACAGTATCGCGGTATTCGTGGGGTAATGGGTGACAATGGAAACGGTTACTTCATCCAGAGGAATATCCCTGAAAAGCAGGTCCATATCTTCTACCGAATCCACGCAGACCCCCGACATGCCCACCTGGCCCAGTGCAAAGGGGTCATCGGAGTCATACATCTGGATGGTCGGGATATCAAACAAGACGTTCAGACCGGTAGCGCCGTGTTCAAGCATGAATTTCATTCGCTGATTGGTGTCCTCTGGAGATCCAAAACCGGTCAGCTGGCGCATCGTAAATTCCCTGCCGCGATACATATTAGCGTGAATGCCCCTTGTAAAGGGCTCTTGGCCTGCATTGCCCAGATCCCCCTGGTAATCAAAATCCGGAACCGATAAGGGCGTGTACAGCATTTCTCTGGGAATCTCTGAGCCCAAAACCGTGTGCGGGGTCTTTATCCAGTTCTGCCGATCTGTTTCTCGCACTGCGGATTTGATCCATTTTTCAAACTGCTGGCGGATCTTCTTCAAAGTGCGCGGGTTATAAAGAGGGTCACGCTCTTGTCCCGATAGTTTTTCATGAAGGATTTCCTTTGTGGTTCTTGATGGTGCTTTCATAGCAGGCCTGCTTCCTTCTCTCAACACAATGGTATGAATGATCGCTTGATACGCATTCATTACATCTCTCCACTGGGCAATGCAATAAAAATAAGGGAGGATTTGCATCTGGCTGTCCAGCATTCTGGCAAAGATATTCGTTCGCGTGCAGCGCCCGGCCGTCAGTTTTTGAACAGATGGTTTTTTCGGGATACTTTTTGTCCTGATTGTGCTATTTTTTCAAAGGAATCAGGGAATCCGTGCGTGACTATACGGCGCGGCGCGTTTGAAACATTGCGCTTTGCACCCAAATATTTCCTTCATTTCGGAGACATTTTCTTGCGGTCGGTACCGGAATGATACCATGGAATCCAGGGAGGGAGAATATGTCTGAGCCGAACATGATCAAGGTTGGAGGAGACGGCGTCAACATTCAGCTGGCTGAGTGGGACGGGAAAGGAAAAAGTGTGCTCTGCATCCACGGGATCACCGCCAACTGCCGCTGCTGGGATGTGCTCGCAAAAGCGCTGAGGGGGGATTATCGGATTCTGGCCATGGACCTCAGGGGGCGGGGGCTGTCGGAAAAGCCTCCCACCGGCTATTCCATTGAGACCCACTGCAATGACATACGGGCCCTGCTCGGGAATCTCGGGCTGAAACAGGCGGTCCTCATGGGACATTCCCTGGGCGCCTTTATCGCCATCGTATTTGCCGCCACCTACCCGGAGATGGTTGACCGTCTCGTCCTGGTGGACGGCGGGGGAAAGCTCTCTGAAGAACAGATGAACAAGGTATTTGCCGGGATCAAGCCTTCCCTGGACCGGCTGGGCAAGGTGTTTCCATCATTCGAGACCTATCTGGACATGATGAAACAGGCCCCGTTTCTCAAAGAGTGGTCCGAAGCGTTGGATGTTTACTATCGGTATGAGGTGGAAGATGTGGAAGGCGGCGGCATTCGGACGAGGATTCGGCCGGAGCATATCACGGAGGAAGCGATCAACCTGCGGAAAGTGGATGTGGGTGCATTTTATTCAAAGCTTTCCTGCCCCGTGCTGATCCTGCGGGCCCCGGAAGGCCTCCTTGCGGACGATGATATTCTGCTTCCCCAGGAGGTGTTGGAAAGGATGCTGCGCGAGATCCCGAACGCGCGAAGTTTCGAGGTGGAGGGAACAAACCATTATACCATCATGTTTCAGGAAAACGATGCAAGGGATCAGGCAATCAGAGAGTTCCTGAACAGCCAGGTGCCGTGATTAGTAAATACACCCTCGGGAATATCCCGTTTCCCTGCCTTCCCCGAAAGCATCACTCTTTGCAGCGTTAAAATACGTCAGGGTAGCCACGAATCGAGGAATCAAATCTAAAATGGAAAAATGGGGGAAAAGATGGACATCAATGAACCTGAAATCAGGAAAAACGAAATCTTGTTCTTGGAGGACGATCATTTCAGCCCTGAGAATGTCTGTATCGTCACCGGTGCCGCAGGCGGGATCGGCAGGGCCACGGCCGTGGCCGCCGCGGCAAACGGCCTCATGACCGTCGGCCTGGATGTTGATGAAGAGGGCGGCGAGGCGACCCGGCAAATGGCCCGGGATATGGGCGGCCAGATGATCTTCCTCAAGACCGATCTGTGCGCGGATGATCAGGTGGAAAAAGCGGTCGAGGAGGCGGCCGGGCTGGGAAGCATCAAGTACGTGGCAAATATCGCGGGCATCCAGCATATTGACTCCGTGGAAAATTTCCCCATGGAACAATATGATTACATGATGCGTCTCATGCTTCGTGCCCCGTTTTTCCTCTCGAAGCTGACCATCCCCCACATGAAGAAGAGTGCAGACGGGACCGGCGCCATTGGGAACATGGCCTCTGTGCATGCCCATATCTGCACTATCAACAAGCCGGTGTATAATATCACCAAGTTCGGCCTTCGCGCGCTCACCCAGTCCATAGCCGCGGAAGGGGATGGAAAAATCCGTTCATTCTCCGTGAGCACCGGCTTCGTGAAGACTGCCCTGGCCCTGAAGCAGATTCCGGCACAGGCCGAACAGCGAGGAATAACCCCGGATGAGGTGGTGCGGGATGTCATGATGGGCTTCAGCCGTATCAAGGAGATGATGAACCCCATAGAGGTGGGAAACCTCTTTGTCCTTGGGTTTTCACGATTCGCCAGGTATCTTATCGGCGGGGACCTGCTTTTTGACGGGGGGATGGTGCTCACGTACGCTGAAAAGAAAAACTGGCAGTAACTGCTCAGGTTGACAGGTTCACGGTTCAAAGTTCAGGGTTGATTTTTCTCTCATCAACCTCATGGCCCAACCCTGAATGGTAAACCCTTGCACTGCAGTCAAGAAGAACTGTGTGGAGCGATGAGCTCTTTCAGTTCGTTTTCGACGAAGTTGATATGACGCCGTGCCTCCCGGGATGCCTGATCGGGATTCCTGCTCTTGATGGCCTGAAAGATGCGCAGGTGCTGCTCGGCGATACGTTGCTTGTTTTCTTTTTTCCTGAAAAGTTGTTCCCGGGACATCTTCTGGGTACTCCAGAGGATATTGTAACAGGAAGCGGTCAGGTGGGAAAGGACGGTATTGTGGGTCGCAATGGCGATGGAGATATGGAAATCCGCGTCGGTCTTGGCATCTTCCCGGTTGTTCCTCAAATTTTCCTGGTCCCGGGCAATGATCTGTTCAAGCCGCTTAATATCAGATTCCGTTGCTTTTTTCGCGGCGTTAAAAGAGGCCCAGCTTTCCATGGCCCTGCGAATGTCCAGGAGCTCAAAGAATTTTTCCGGGTCATCGGAGATAAGGAGGCTTAAAGGGTCTTCAACAGGTTTTTGGGTAATGGATTTTACAAGAATCCTGCTCCGCGGACGTATTTCAATAAATCCCATGGCCTGGAGAGCGTTGAGCGCCTCGCGGAGCGGGGGCCTGCTGACCCCTATGGATTCAGCCATCTCTCTCTCGGAGGGCAATTCATCACCGGGCTTGAGCTCACCGGTGCTCAGCAAGGTCTTGAATTGTTCAATGATTTCATCAGAAATCTTTTTGGGGGAGATTCTATGAAACATGGGGATCTCCTGCAGGGCGGTTGCATTGTTAACTGGTAATACCAAAAAAATACTGGAGGTGCAATGTCTTTTTCTTATACCGCTCCAATTAGTTCTTGACAATGTTTTTCAAATTTAGATATTGGTATGACCAGTTTTCAGAACGTTTCTTTCCTCAATGACTGCTTGCTTGATTATAGCGAACTTTTTCAACGAGGCGGACCAATGAAGGCTCATTTGCTCTATGGTGAAAAGACGGCCGACGTAAACCTTCCGGAGTCGGTGGAGCTCCTGGAAATGAAGCCCCTTCAACCCGTAGATGATCCATTCAGGGCGGTTGAGGAGGCTCTGGACCATCCGATCGAGAGCCCTCCTCTCACCGAATTGGCCAAAGGAAAGAAAAACGCCTGCATTGTTATCTCCGATATCACCCGCCCTGTCCCAAACAAGATCATTCTTCCCCCGCTTCTCAAAACGCTGGAACAAAGCGGTATCCCAAGAGACAACATTACCATCCTCATTGCCACCGGGATGCACCGGCCCAACCTTGGAAGCGAGCTGGAATACATGGTTGGTCGGGATATCATGGATCATTATCAAATCGTGAACCATTACTGCCGGAAGTCAGAAGAATACCGGAAGATAGACGAGATAGAAGGGGCGCCTATTGAGATTAACAACCGCTATCTCGATGCGGACTTGAAGATCCTGACCGGGCTTATCGAGCCCCATTTCTATGCGGGCTATTCCGGTGGCCGCAAGGCCATCCTGCCGGGTATTTCGAGCTTCAAGACCATGAAATTCATGCATTCTTATGAGATGATCGACCATCCCAACGTGACCAACTGTCTCCTGGAGGGAAACCCCTTCCACGAATACGGTATTCGGGTCGCTGAATTAATGGGCGTTGATTTTATCCTGAACGTGGTCATTAACAAGGAAAGGGAGATCGCCGGGGTCTTTGCCGGTCACTATGACAAGGCCCATGTCGCGGGCTGCCGACTGGTTCGAGAACATTCCGTGGTGGAACTGAAAGAACGGGTGGACCTGGTGATCACTTCGGGTGGAGGATTTCCCCTGGATGCCACCTTTTACCAGATCAGCAAGGCCCTTATCTGCGCCATGGATATCCTGGAAAAGGGCGGCACCATCGTGGTTGCCTGCGAGTGCAGGGAGGGCTTGGGAAGTGCGGAGTTTTGTGGTATCCTTGAATCAGTTTGCAGCTTTCAGGAGTTTTCAAAGAAATATGGTGATCCAGGAGACTTTGTCATCGACCAGTGGTGCGTCCAGAATATCTACCAGGCCCTGGACCATGCCGGGGAAGTATACGTGTATTCCTCGGGCCTGACCGGTGACGAGGTAAAAAACATCGGCGCCGCAAAGGTGGATGATTTACAGGCCACTGTGGACAGGCTGCTCAAGGAAAGGCACCGCGCTGTGGTGGTTCCTGAGGGGCCATACGTGGTGGGGATGGTTCGCGACAAAACACGGGAACGCAGATTTTGATGACGTGAACGAGGCCCTTTGGGGCCGGAGTTGCTGCTGTCTTTGCGGGGACGCCCTGGGGTGAGTACGTGGCGGACAAGAGTAGCAGAACACACGAGAAAGGAGGTGAAACAGGAGACGGTAAGGGGATCAAGATCTTTCAGAAGGATCTCAGATCGTGGTTATGAACCCAACTACCTTGGAGGAGAAAATGAGAAAATACAAATGGTTGATCTTTGTGGCAGTTGTAGCGGTGGTCCTTGCGTTTGGAACCACGGCCATGGCAAAAAAGATTAAATGGAAAATGGGAAGTACCTGGACCCCGGCCATTAATCTCTACAAAGGTGAAAAATTGATGATCAAGTATGTGGGAGAGATGACCGACGGAAATTTTGAGATAAAGTGGTTTCCTTCCGGATCACTGATGAAGGCCTTCGAATACTTTGATGCCTGCAGCAAGGGAGTAGTCGATGCAGCCGGTGACTGGCCCAGCTACTGGGCAAGCAAGGATCCTGCCTTTGATTTCCTGGGATCATTTCCCTTCGGTTTTGACAATCTTGACTATATTACCTGGATGTATGACTTTGGCGGCCTGGAGATCATGCAGGAACTCTATGGAAAATACGGGATGACCTATTTTTCCGTGGGAGCGACCCCTGCGGAATCCGGGTTCCGTACCACCGCCAAAGCCGGTCCCATTACCACCCTGGCTGATTTCAAAGGCAAAAAACTGAGAACCCCATCCCGCGCAACCATCTGGATCCTGAAGCAGATCGGGGCCGCCCCCATTAAGCTGCCGGGAGGAGAGATTTACCTGGCCGTGGAAAGGGGGACCCTGGACGGCGCTGAATTCAGCAGCCCCGGCATAGACTGGTCAATGGGATTTGCCGAGATTACCAAGTACTGGACCGCGCCGGCCTGGTTTCAGCCTTCTTCTCAGGTAGGCGTTATGGTGAATTTGAAGTCCTATAATGCCTTGCCCAAGACGTATAAAATTATCCTGAAGTATGCGGCCCAGGCGGCCTCTTTAAAGGCAATGGCCTTTTTTGAAGGTGAATCAGGAAGATCCATAGAGAGATTTGTGGAAAAAGGCACGAAAATCGTCAAGATGAAAGAAGAAGCCTTCGCAAAACTGGAAGAACTGGCAGGCGAGTACTGCATCATGCAGGCCAAGAAATCCAAATTTTACGCACGGCTCCTGAAATCCCAAATGATGTATTTAAAAGAGTACAAGGACTGGCGCGAACTCTCCAAACCATTCGGCCATGGACAGACTCCACCCTATGTGGACAAGGTCCTGGCTGCGCTCGATAAAATGGGAGTTCAATAGACCCTGGCGAGGCCTCCGGTGGGGATGGGAGAATCCCCGGGGGCCTCTTTTCCCTTTTGAGAAGTTTTGTGAAATACCTACATGAAACAAAACCGAGAAGAGATGTGTTTGAAAAGGAATAAGAAAAAATAGAGGCTCATTATCCAAGGAAAGGTTTGCACATGCAACTTAAAACGTTCCTCAAAAGCATCGATAATATCAGCGAATGGACCGGCAGGGTTTTTATCTGGCTTGTCGTTCCCCTGACCGCCGTGGTGGTATTCGAGGTGATATCAAGGAGGATCTTCGATATGCCACATATATGGGCGCCTGAAGTGACGGATTTCTTATATGGTCCCCATTTTATGCTGGTTGCGGCCTATACCCTGCTCTACAAGGGACATGTGGCCATTGATATCATCTATAATCGCTTTTCTCCCAGGGTGCGAGGTATCCTGGATATTATCACTTACCTGGTGTTTTTTTTCCCCTTCTGCAGCATTGTCTTTTACCAGGGGATCATTTTCGCAAAGACCTCATGGCTCATCCATGAAACGAGCGGATCGGCCGCCTTGCCGGTCATTCCCGAAATCAAGACGGTTATTTCAGTCACATTCGCCCTGCTTTTGCTGCAAGGCCTTGCGAATTTTATCCGGAGCATCATTCAGGCGGTGAAGGGGGAAGCACTATGAGTCCAGAATTTGTAGCTATTGGCATGTTTGTGGGGCTTTTGATCGGCCTGTTCATGGGGCATCCTCTTGCCTTTGTCCTGGGCGGGCTGGCGGTGATTTTCGGGTATATTGGTTGGGGACCTTCCTGTTTCTACATGTTCCTGAACAGGACCTACGGCATTATGGACAACTATATCCTGGTTGCGATTCCCCTGTTTATATTCATGGCACAGCTCCTGGACCAGTCAGGAGTGGCGGAAGACCTGTTCGATACCATGCGATACCTGTTTGGCCCGGTAAAAGGAGGCATCGCGATTGCAGTTGTTGTGGTATCCACCCTTTTCGGAGCCTGTACCGGGATTATCGGGGCATCGGTGGTGACCATGGGGCTCCTGTCCATGCCGGTGATGCTGAAATACGGGTATGACAAGCGGCTTGCCTCCGGCGCCGTCTGCGCGGGCGGGACCCTGGGAATCCTCATCCCGCCCAGCATCATGCTGGTTGTCATGGCGGACCAAGCTGCCGTGTCCGTGGGCAAGCTCTTTGCCGGGGCCATTGTTCCAGGACTCATCCTGTCGGGTCTCTACATCGCGTATATCTTTATCAAGTGCCTCATCCACCCCGAGGCAGGGCCCGCTTTGACCCTGGAGGAGCGGCGGGCGGTCTCCGGCAAGCAGCTCTTTTTTATGACCTTGAAGTCATTGGTCCCCCCCATGATTCTTATCCTGGGCGTCCTTGGCTCCATATTTGGCGGCATCGCGACGCCCACCGAGGCGGCAGGGGTTGGCGCCGCCATTGCCTTCATCATGACTGTTGCCTATGGCAAATTCACCTGGAAAGGTCTTACCCAGGCAGTAATCAATACGGCCAAGACCACTTCGATGGTCATTATCATCCTGGTTGGAGCTGCCTGTTTTGCCGGCGTTTTCATGGGCTCCGGTGGGGGTGACGTGGTGAAGGAATTTATCTTTGGTATGGGCCTGGGAAAATGGGGGACCTTCATTATCATGATGATCATTCTCTTTTTGCTCGGGATGTTCATCGACTGGATCGGGATTATCATGATCTGCTTTCCCCTGTTTCTCCCCATCGCCAGGGACCTGGGGTTTGACAAGGTGTGGTTCGTGGTAACCATGGCCGTGATGCTGCAGGATTCCTTCCTGACGCCGCCATTCGGGTATGCCCTGTTTTATCTCAAGGGTGTCGCTCCACCGGAGGTGACGACATCTGATATTTACTGGGGTGCGTTCCCTTTCTGGAGGCTCATGGAACTGGGGCTGATCATCGTGGTCGTCTGGCCCGGGACTATTCTGTGGCTTGCCAATACACTGGTGAAATAGAATAAGACAGGAGAGCGTTGCCATGTTGCTGTCCGGGAAGACATATGAGAAGGTGTATGGGGCTTTTCAATGGGAGATCCCGGAATACTACAATATCGGGGTTGACATCTGTGATAAGTGGGCCCATCAGCGATATCGCCTTGCCCTGATCTACGAAAATGAAAAAGGGGAAATAGCGAAGTACAGCTTTTGGAAATTGAAACGGCTGTCAAACAGGCTGGCCAACGGGTTTCAGCACTATGGCATTGGCAGGGGGGATCGCGTGGGAATCTTGTTACCCCAATTGCCCGAGACCGCGATTTCCCACATTGCCCTGTATAAACTCGGAGCGATCGCGATCCCCCTTTTCAGCCTTTTCGGCACCGATGCCCTTGCATACCGCCTGGCAAACAGCGGGGCAAAGGGCATTATCACCGATGCCGCGAACCTTCACAAGATCCTGGAAATCAAGGAAAACCTCCCTGATCTCAAGACCGTGATTGTGACGGAGGGGCAAGACAAGGATCAGGCCCATGATTTCTGGGGATTGATCGAGAAGGGATCCGCTGATTTTACTCCTCTGCAGACCCGCGCGGATGATCCCGCGCTTATTATCTACACCTCCGGTACAACCGGCCCACCCAAAGGGGCCCTGCACGCCCACCGGACATTGCTGGGGCATCTGCCGGGGGTGGAGTTCCCACACAATTTTTTTCCGAAAGAGGATGATCTTTTCTGGACCCCGGCGGACTGGGCATGGATCGGGGGGCTTATTGACGTATTGTTTCCCAGTTGGCACCACGGAATCCCGGTGGTCGCGCATCGAGCCAGGAAATTCGACCCGGAAGAGGCCTTTCATCTCCTTGCCAGGCATGGTATTCGGAATGCATTCATGCCTCCCACCGCGATAAAGATGATGCGGCAGGTCAAGGATCCGGCCAGCCGATATGATTACCATATGAGGACGATCGGCAGTGGAGGTGAATCACTCGGGGAGGGGCTCCTTGCCTGGGGCAGGGACGTGATGGGACTGACCATTAACGAGTTCTATGGGCAGACGGAGTGCAACCTGGTGGTGGGGACATGCTCGGAGGTGATGGAAGCCAGGCCCGGCTCCATGGGAAAGGCCATCCCCGGGCATAGGGTCGAGGTGATAGACGATTCCGGCAATCCGCTGCCGCCGGGTACCGTGGGAGAGATAGCCGTGCAAAGCCCCGACCCGGTGATGTTCCTTGAATACTGGAAAAACGCTGAGGCGACACGTGAAAAATTCGTCGGGGATTGGTTATTGACCGGGGATCTGGCAAGAAAGGATGAGGATGGGTATTTCTGGTTTGTGGGTCGCAAGGATGACGTCATCACCAGTTCTGGCTATCGGATCGGGCCTGCGGAAATAGAGGACTGCATTATGAAGCATCCGGCCGTCAGCATGGTGGCGGTCATAGGAAGTCCGGACAAGGTGAGGACCGAGATCGTGAAGGCCTTCGTGGTCTTGAAGGAAGGAATGGCCCCGGGCCCGGATATTGAAGAGGACCTCAAGCAGTTCGTGAAGACACGTCTGGCTGCCCATGAATACCCGAGAGAGATTGAGTTTGTGGGAGAACTCCCCATGACGACCACCGGGAAGATTATGCGAAAAGAATTGAGAGCGCTGGAAATGGAAAAAAAGGCCCGAGAGAAGTCGTAGGGCTTTTGGGAAAACCAACCTTTTTGGTTGGCCTTCATTATCTTAACACCAGTTGGACTTCACCATACACGCATTGGTCCATTCCCCAAATCACGGCCGCTTCCTTTATCCAGATATGACATTTCAGCCAGGAGTGTGGTTGCGCACTGTGGGTTTTTCCTGCTCCAGGTTGCAGGCTGAAGGAGGCCGAGGAAAATCAGCATGACGGAAACAGGTCAGATTATTGTAGGGATTTTTTTCCTGGTGCTCGTTTACATTTTCACCCGAAGGGTGCATGGGTGGAGAATGAAACGAGCGCTGGATTTCATCCTGAAGGATCTTGAAAAAAAGGGGGCTGTTGATCATGCCTCAGCCGTGAGGCTCCCCTATGCCACATCGATGTTTTTTCGTATGGGGACAAGGGATTACCGGCCAAAAGCACTTGAATACCTTGTTTCCAGCAACATGGTGGGGATGACAGGTGACAGCAGATACTACCTGAAGGAAAAGGGATCGCAAATGGCCGAAGCGGGCTGAGCCTGAGCCGGGATGTCGATGAATTATGGAGTTCCTCTTCTGTTGAAACAAACGACGGATCACGCGAGAGCTCATTTTGGACTGATGATGTTTTGGGGTTTTGCATGAAGAACATGAAATATCCTCCGGCCTCCCTGTCGTGGATTGTCTGGGGCCTTGGCGCGGCCTTCTACCTGAACGGGTTTTATCAGAGGGTTGCACCCGCCGTCATGACAGACTACCTGATGGCTGACTTCAGGATAGGAGCCGCAGCACTCGGCAACCTGTCGGCCTTTTATTTCTACAGTTATGTGTTCATGCAGGTGCCGACGGGGGTCATTGCAGATCGCTGGGGGCCCCGAAAGCTCCTGACCGCCGGCGCGTGTGTGGCGTCACTTGGCGCTTTTCTTTTTGCTGCCGCACCGAACGTCCTCGTGGCCAACATCGGGCGGCTTCTTATTGGCGGATCCGTAGGAGTTGCCTGGGTTGCCGTGCTCAAGCTCACGACGGGATGGTTTCCCCCTCACCGATTTGCGTTGACCAGCGGGCTCGCGTTGATGTGCGGTCTGCTCGGGGCGGTCTCAGCGGGTGTGCCGCTCCGCATCCTGGTGAATCATTTTGGGTGGCGGCCGGTCATGCTTTTTTCGGCGGTCGGCGCTTTGATGATTGCAATAGCGCTCTGGCTTATTGTGCGCGATGATCCTTCAGAAAGGGGATATGCAAGCTTTGCCCCTTCCGATCAGGCCGAAAGTGATGGGCCCGGGCCGGTTTTCTCAGGTCTGTTGAAGGTGTTTCACTACAAGAACACCTGGCTGCTGACCCTTGCTCCTGGCGGGATTGTTGGGCCCGTCCTCGCGTTTTCCGGGCTCTGGGGGGTCCCGTTTTTGACGACGCACTATGGGCTTTCGCCGGTGAAGAGCGCGGCGTTGACATCCACGTTGTTGGTGGCGTGGGGCGTGGGTGGACCGTTGCTCGGCGGTCTCTCAGACAGAATCGGATCCAGAAAACCCCTCTATCTGGGCGGCTGCATTATCAGCTGTATCGGGTGGGCCTTGATTCTTTATATCCAGGCGCTCCCGGTGTGGCTGCTGACTACCCTTATCATTATTGTCGGATTTGCCTCCGGTGCCATGATTATCAGTTTTGTCTTCGCAAAAGAATCGGTCCCTTCACCATTGGCGGGAACAGTGTCGGGAGTCTGCAACATGGGTGTGATGTCAGGACCGATGCTCCTCCAGCCGGCCATGGGCCTGATTCTGGATAAGCATTGGAATGGTGTCCTGGAAAACGGCATAAGGATCTACGATCTTGGGGCCTATCGCGCTGCGTTTGCGCTGATGATGGGGTGGTCAATCTGTTCGATTGTGCTCATAGCTTTTACTCGTGAGACAAGATGCCGCCAGATGGATGCAGGGTGACAGGATTTGCAGCGGAACATGCCGGTTTGCTGCGCACAGGGCATCTCTTGATACCCTGCATCTGGAAGGGATTGAACGGCATTATACGGCAAATGTGGTTGAAAGCGTAGGGTAATTCATTGCTCAAGAACACAGCAATATACTTCTTGTTTCTTGCAGTCTTGGGGATGGGAACTGTTGAGGCAAAGGCATCATGGTTCATTGACCAAAAGGATTACCATGCGTCGGCCCACGGCCAGATCTCCTGCCAGGATTGCCACGAGGATATTGCGGACAAAAAACTGCACCCGGATCCTTCGGAGGTGAAAAAGGCGCGTGGGGATTTTTTTTCAACGGATACGTGTTTCTCCTGCCACGATGAGATAGAGGATGATCTGGCAGCGGGGAAACACGGCCGGAAAAAGATCCAGGACCCGGAAAAATACAGCTATTGCATCCGGTGCCACAAGCCGCACCGGCAGCCGCACCTCGGCGAGAACCGGATCGGAAAATTCAAACCGGGTATTCCCCGCCAGGACCAGTGCGGGGCCTGTCATGAAACGTGCGCGAAACTGCCGGCCTTTTCAGAGGAAGACGAAGCGTGCATGACGTGCCACCGGGCTGTGGATCCAAAGGAGCCGCAGGGAAGAGAGAAGACCCAGGCGCTGTGTTTTCACTGCCATGCAAAAGGGGATAGCCCGGCGAGGAAGGCTACGGGCGCCGTCGTTCCCCTTATGGACCCGGCAGCATACAGAAGCACGCCCCATGCGAGCCAGTCCTGCACTGCATGCCATCCGGGGGGGGCGGCCTTTCATCACCGGGAGCAGGCAAAAGGGAATTGCCTTCAATGCCACACCCGCCATGACGAAAAGAAGGCACATGACGCCCACCTTGACGTGACATGCGAGGCCTGTCACCTGAAAGGTGTTACGCCTTTTCGGGATCCGGTTTCAAGAAAGGTCTTATGGAAGCTGTGTCCGGCCCCGGGAAAACCCCTCGAGGTCCACCACATGGTTTCAGACGGGGATCAGGAAACCTGCAGACGCTGCCACACAGAGGGCAATGAAGTGGGTGCTTCCGCACTGGTGCTCCCGGCCAAGAGTATTTTGTGCATGGGATGCCACGCGGCCACCTTTTCCGTGGGAGATGCCACCACCATCATCGCGCTTCTCGTCTTCCTGGCAGGCATTGCCCTGGCCCTTTCTTATTGGCTGACCGGGTCGCTGCGCAGAAAAGGAGACGGGACCCTGGAACCGAAAAAACACACGGACGGTTTCGGAAAGGTTGCTGCGGTCATTCGTGTATTCATGCTGGATATCCTGCTCCAGAGGAGGCTTTATCGGCAGTCTGAGGGGAGGTGGCTGATCCATGCCCTGATCTTCTATCCCTTTCTGTTTCGTTTTACCTGGGGCATGGTGGGTCTGCTCGGTTCCCTGTGGAGGCCCGGGGCAGGAACCGTGTGGATCATGCTGGACAAGAATCATTCTCTGACAGCCTTTCTTTTTGATCTCAGCGGGATCCTTCTGCTGCTGGGGATCCTCCTGGCCCTCGTGCGGGGAACCCTGAGACGGTTCACGCAACTTTCCGGGCTCCCCAAACAGGATCCCCTGGCGTTAGGGCTTATCGGCGGGATCGTCGTGGTGGGTTTCGTCCTGGAAGGTATGCGTATGGCCATGACAGGCCCGGTCGGAGATGCAGAGTATGCGTTTGTGGGGTACTGGATCAGCAGGTTGTTTTCTGATCCGTCCGGATTGACATCCATCTATGGATACCTATGGTATGCCCATGCGATATTGGCCGGAGGCTTTGTGGCCTACCTGCCGTTCAGCAGGCTGATCCACATGATCCTGGCCCCGGTGGTCCTGCTCATGGGCGCCACCACGAAAGAAGGTCGCTGAATGCTCGTTCTTTGTTGCTTGTCGTCGGTGGGAAAAATGCGAGAAACAACAGACAACGTGCGATATGCAACACGCTGTTGTTTGGAGGAAAAGTATGGATGAGAAGGTGAAACAGGCTCTTATTGCTATTGTGGGGGAGCGGAACTATACCGAGAGCCTTTTGGACTTGGTTTCCTATTCCTACGATGCGTCGGAGCACACCCACCGGCCGTCATGCGGGGTCTGGCCCCAATCCACAGAGCAGGTGGCGGAGATCCTGAAAGTGGCGAATCGGGAGAAGATCCCTGTTATTCCACGGGGAGCGGGGACTGGCCTCTCCGGGATGGCCGTTCCCGTAAAGGGGGGGATTGTGCTGGATCTCAATCATATGAATCAAATCCTCGAGGTCAACATAGAAGATCGCCTTGCCGTAGTCCAGCCCGGGGTGGTGTATGATGATTTCCAAAACGCCCTGGCACCATCGGGATTTTTCTTTCCCCCTGATCCCGCGAGTGGGCAGGTGTCCACCCTTGGGGGAAACGTGGCCACGAACGCGGGCGGCCTGAAGGGGGCAAAGTACGGAACCACCCGCGACTATGTCCTGGCACTCCAGGTGGTGCTGCCGGACGGCAGGATCATGAAGACCGGGTCCAGGGCCATGAAAAGTGTGTCCGGGTATGACTTGACAAGGCTGTTTGTGGGTTCCGAAGGAACCCTTGGTGTGGTCACGGAAATGACATTCAAGATAAGTCCAAGGCCCACGGCCGCGAGTACCACTCTCGCCACATTCGACGATCTGGAGGACGCAGGTCATGCCCTCACCGAGGTCATGCACAGCGGGATCATCCCGAGCGCCCTGGAGATCCTGGGGAGAGAGGCTATCCTGGCAATCAACCAGAATACGGATCTTGAGCTTCCCGAGGTGGATATGATGATCCTGGTGGAGACGGACGGCTATACCAGGGAAGAGGCCGAATACCAGATGGCAAAGGTCATCGGGGTTTTTGAGAAAAACAACCCGAGGGAGATAAAACGGGCAAAGACACAGAAAGAGGCGGATGAATTGTGGCAGGCGAGAAAATCGGCCTATGCGGTGCTGGCCCGTATCAAGACCCATTTTGTGCTGGAAGATGTCACCGTGCCCATGTCGAGGATCACCGACCTGCTGAAAGGAATCCAGAATATCGCAAAGGAGCATAGCCTCCAGATTGCGACATACGGCCACGCCGGGGACGGGAATCTTCACCCCCAGATCCTGTATGACGGGTATGATCCAGGGCAGGTGAAACGGGTGGAAGCGGCTACTGCGGACCTGTTCAGCTTGGCTATTGAACTGGACGGGACCTTGACCGGGGAGCACGGCATCGGCATTTCCAAGGCCCGGTTTATGACGTTGGAACATGACGAGGCGGAGATGGCCGTGATGCGGGGGCTCAAGCGGTTTTTTGATCCCAACAATATCCTCAACCCCGGCAAAATGGCCCTGGAAGAATGAATGAGCCGCAGACCCACGCAGACGGACGCAGACGTTTTTGTCCTGCCGGGTCCGGCCGGACAAAAACGGCATTCTCCCTTTGACGGTGGGAAGAAAAGGAAAAGATATGGAAGCGAAATATGATTTTGAAAGGAAATACCGGGAGCAGATACTGCAGTGCTCCAAGTGCGGGTTCTGCCAGGCCGTGTGCCCGGTGTACGGGGCGACCCTGCGGCCGGCATTGAATGCCCGGGGAAAGATGCTGCTGCTCAAGGAGGTGATGGACGGCAAGATCGACTTGAACGATGAGTTGATCGAGACCCTTTTCCAGTGCACCACGTGCGCCAGTTGTTTTGTCAACTGTCCTTCAGGGGTAAATGTCCCGGACATCATCAAGCAGGTAAGGACAGACATGGTGCACATTGGTTCCTGCCATCCGGCGTTCAAGGG
>JAFDGR010000244.1 GCA_019309145.1 Deltaproteobacteria bacterium
CATGGGCGCGCCTGAGTCTCCATTCCAAGATTGTCCTTTTCACGACAGCAATACTCCTCGTGGCGGGAACATTTCTTGTGCTTTCCATGGAATGGAATAATACGTTAAAGGGACCCTCCGTACCGGGGAAAATTCTGGCGTCATTTTTTCAGTCCGTTACCGCAAGGACTGCGGGATTCAACACGCTTCCTATCGGGATCATGGCAAATGAAACCCTGTTCCTCATGATTTTGCTTATGTTTGTCGGCGCTTCTCCCGGTTCCTGCGGCGGAGGCATAAAAACCACCTCATTTGCGAGCCTGATCGCCCTGGGTATTTCGAGGGTTCGAGGAAAAGAAAAGACGCACTGTTTCAGACGTACCATTTCTGAAGGCAGTATCGGAAAGGCCATCAGTATCGCTATGATCAGCGGTGTCGTTATCGCTATCGCCACCATGGCTCTTCTCATAACCGAGCTCGGAGAAATGCCCCATGTTGCGAGCAGGGGCAAATTTCTTGAATTGCTCTTTGAAGTGGTGAGCGCCTTTGGCACCGTGGGCCTTTCAACGGGAGTAACTCCCGGTTTGTCCGCTGTTGGAAAAATTATTATCACCATGGTTATGTTCATTGGAAGATTGGGCCCCCTGGTCATTGCCATGGCCGTGAGCCGGGAATCTGCTCCCCGGTATTATTATGCGGAAGAAAGCATTATGATCGGGTGAGGTGTGGATCGCCACAGCCTAATAGGCTGGAAAATAAAACCCAAATGCCTCAATGACAAAACATGTCAGGATCACCTGCCTGTTGTAGCCAAAGGCGAGGGAGCCTCTCAGGGCAGTGTGGAACTCTCGCTCATTTGGACATTTGATATTTGACATTGATTTGGCATTACAACCTGTAATTGGAGTAATGGCCTGAGGTGAGAACAATGCGACAATTTGCGATTATCGGTCTTGGTAATTTCGGCTATTATCTTGCGTCCTTTCTTTACGAAAAAGGGCACGAGGTCATGGCCATAGACAAGAATCACGAGCTTGTGCAGGAGATCAAAGACCACGTGAGCCAGGCAGTAGTAGCGGACGCCACCGATCGAGCCGCCCTGGAGGCCTTGGGGTTGAACCAGGTGGATGTGGCGGTGGTTTCCATCGGGTCGATCCTGAGTAATTCGATCCTGGCAACGCTCAACCTCAAGGATATGGGCGTGGAGCTTGTTTATGCCAAGGCGGTGAGTGAGGCCCATGGGCGCATCCTTTACAAGGTGGGAGCCACAGAGGTCTTTTTTCCTGAAAAGGACCAGGCTATTTCACTGGCCGAGCGGCTGCATAATCCCAACATGCTGGATTACCTGCCTTTTCTTGAAGGATACAGCATTATCCAGCTTGCGCCGCCGAGGGAATTCATTGGGAAACAACTGAAAGACCTGGACCTGATCAACCGGTACGGCATCCAGGTGGTGGGGATCAAGGAGATCATCCCAGACCGCCTGAACCTCATTCCTACAGCCCATTTCTTGATCAAGGACAGTGACACCCTGATCCTGCTCGGACCCAATGAAGCGCTCGACAAGCTGAGAGAGAAGGAGAGCGATAAGGCAGGGTAATTCGGACATGTCCGGAAATGACAAATATCAAAGCTCAAATGCCAAATAAAACCCAAATGAAAAAATGAGAAAACATATTGTACCTAAATAACAATGGAGATCTGCAATACCATTCAAGTTATTATTCGAATCAGTCATTGGACATTTGGCATTTGGCATTGATTTGACATTGGGATTATTGAATTTGGAATTGAATACGATGAAATAAGACCTTTGTTGCGCATTTTGAACATAAGCCTGCCCATAAGGTGCCGATAGTTCGAGTCATCTGTTGCAGGCTGCTATTTTCGCCAGAATTCCGGCATGAGCAGGACGATGACCGTATAAATCTCCAGCCGGCCCACCAGCATGCAGAATGTCAGCAGCCATTTTCCCAAAAGTGGAACCGAGGAGTAATTCTGCACCGGTCCCACGGTCCCCAGGCCGGGACCGATATTGAAAATACACGCGGCCACCGAGGAAAGGGCTGAGATCATATCCAGTCCCAAAGAAGCCATAACCAGGACCGAGACCACATAGATACCCAGATAGAGGACAAAGAACCCCCAGATGCTGCTCAATATCTCCTGGGGAACAGGCTTTCCCCCCAGCTTGACGGCCGTTATGGCATGGGGGTGGATGATGTGAAAGACCTGCTTGTAACTGTGTTTGACCAGCAGGATGATCCGCATGATTTTCAACCCGCCGCCTGTAGAGCCCGCCATGGCACCCAGGAACATGGACAGCACGAGGATGGTTTTGGACAGGGGAGGCCAGGTGTCGAAGTTTGCGGTTGCAAAACCCGTGGTAGTGATAATGGAGCTTACCTGGAAGGCCGCATACCGAAAGGCACCGGCCAGCGAGTCATAAACAGCTCCGTAAATGTCCAGGGTGACGGCCACTGTGAATACAACCACAATGATGAGGAAGACACGGCATTCCGGGTCGCGATGGAAAGCACGGTATTCTCCCTTGAGCAATTTATAGTGCAAAGAGAAATTGATTCCCGCAAGGAGCATGAAGATGATAATGACGCCTTCAAAATAAGGATCGTTGTAGTACGCAATGCTGGCATTCATTGGGGAAAATCCACCTGTCGGCATGGTGGCAAAGGCATGACATGCCGCTTCGAAAACGGGCATGCCTCCCACGGTGAGGAGGAGGATCTGAAGGATGGTTATCAGGAGGTAGACTTTCCACAGGGCCTTGGCCGTGTCTGAAATCCTCGGCTTCAGTTTGTCCATAACGGGGCTGGGTATTTCAGCCTTGTAAAGCTGCATCCCCCCTACGCCCAGAAACGGAAGGATGGCGATGGAGAAGACGATGATTCCCATGCCGCCAAACCATTGGATAAGACTCCTCCACAGGAGAATGGCATTGGGGACCGCTTCAATATTGGTCAGGATGGAGGCCCCTGTGGTGGTGAACCCGGAAACGGATTCAAAATAGGCATCTGTAAAATCAGGGATAGAACCGGAAAAAAGAAAGGGAAGTGCACCAACGAGGCCTGCAATCACCCAGCCGATGGCGACGATTGCCACTCCATCGCGATGACTGATGGCTGATTCGTCCACAATCCTTCCCAGACGGAAGAAGATCAAACCAATGCCCATGGATATGGACATGGAGTAAAGCAATGCCAGGGTGGTGCCGTCCCGGTACGCTATGGAAACAAGGACGGGCGCCCCCATGGAGAACCCGAGAAAAAACAACAGTATACCGATGAAACGAATAATGGATCGAAAATGTATCATATGTATTCCAGTTTCACGGTAAGGAGGTTTTCAAGGCTGGTGATGACTTTGTCGAGCGCAAAGATGATGAGGCGATCCTTTTCCCGAACCACGCTGTCTCCGCTTGGAATGATGATCTTATCATCACGGATAATGGCCCCTAAGATTGCCCCTTTCGGGAATTTCACTTGTGAAAGAGGTGTATCTACAATATCCGCGGTTCGCAACGCTTCAGCTTCGATGACTTGAGCGCGTTTTCCTTCCAGGGGAACAACTGAGAGGACTTTGCCTCGACGGATGTACTGCAGGATGGCACGGACGGCAGACAGCCTTCCGCTTACCACCGAATCAATCCCAATGATGGAGACAAGGGGAAGATAGCTCAGCTTGTCGATTCGGGTAATTGCCCTCTTTGCACCGAGTGTTTTCGCGAGCAGGGACATGAGAACATTGCTTTCTTCATCACCGGTGACCGCAACAATAAAATCCACTTCACTGATGTTTTCCTCCCGGAGCAAATCCCTGTTCGTGCCATCTCCGTTGATGACCGTAACCTTGTCGAGGTTCTGGGCAAGATTGGTGCAAATGGCGCTGTCTTTCTCAATGATCTTGACACTGATTCTTGACCGATCCAGGGCTGCGGCGAGAGATGCCCCAGTGGCGCCTGCACCAACGATGCATACCCTTTTCAGTTCGCGGTCACGACCATACAATTTGCGGAATAACTTGTCCAGTTGGTCCGGTATTGTGACCACATACAGAAGATCGTCGGCCTTGATATGATCGTTCCCATGGGGGATGAGAACCTGGTTTCCCCGGACAATGGCCCCGACCAGGAGACCACCCTCACCTTTACTGATGTCTCTGAACCGTCGCCCGACGAAAGGGGAATCATTTCGGATCGTCACTCCGACCAGTTTGACACGTCCATCCTCAAAATCAATCACCTCTGATGCTCCGGGGAACATCATGAGGTTGAGAATAGTCTCGACCATAACCAATTCAGGATTTATGACCTGGTCTATGCCAAGCCCCTCATTCCCGAGGAGTTTCTCTTCTTTGAGATACTCCTGATTGCGCAACCTGGCGACTTTAAGGATGACAGGGTTCAGGTTTCGGGCTATCATGCACGCGATTAGGTTTGCCTCGTCGCTGTCGGTAGCGGCAATGAGTATCCTCGCATTTGTCACCCCGGAATCCTTCAGCATTTGAGGGCTGGTCCCGGATCCAAGCATGGCCTGGACATCGAGGTTTTCGTTGATTTGTGCTATTTTTTCGGGATCTTTGTCGAGGACAACAACATCCTGGTTTTCATCAGAAAGCCGCTTGGCAATGTGAAAACCCACATCGCCGGCTCCTACAATGGTAATTTTCACTTGTTGTTCTCCTACTGTGGTAACAGGTATAAACGCCCAATAGAAAAATAGTTGGTCTCAGCAATAAATGCTGGACACTTCCG
>JAFDGR010000245.1 GCA_019309145.1 Deltaproteobacteria bacterium
TGTCTTGTCGATCCCAAGTGAGGTCAGCGCTGCCGTCTGGGTTTATCTGAACCACCACACTAGCACTTGCAATAGGAATAACTGAAACGTCCTGCAGGGTGCGGGTATAGACCTTTTGCGTGCCGTCGGCGAAATCCAGGGTCAGGGTGTAGGTTCCATAATCACTCGACCCAACCGTGCCAAAATCATGAATCCAGTGGGGAAGATACCGGCATTCTGAATCCCACAAGGTGTTCTTGTCTGCATTGAGATCGAATCCATACGTTCCTTGACCCGGAGTATTTACACTCGCGCCGGTGAGGAGGCTCCGGAACCCCGGCATCACATCAAAATCAACGAACAGGTGCCCGTCGCCGACAACCACTTCAAACCAGTTGAGCATTCGCGGCGCATCACTTATTTTGGCCACGAACGCATCGCTCCCGCCCGCGAGAGTTGCTTGGTAAGGGTTCTCTGTTGGGAAATCAGATGAGCCGGTATATCCCGTTATATAAGCATCCCCTAGGTTATCGACCGCAATACTGAGTGCTTTCTCGGAATCGGATCCACCCAGGTAGGTCGAGTACACAAAAGAACTGCCGGAATTATCTATCTTTGTCACAAAGGCATCTATGCCAGTTTGATCATCTTGCATGCGGTCATATACTGGAAAATCGGAAGAGGAGGTGTAACCAGTTATATAGGCATTCCCTTGGACATCCACCGCAATACCGTAAGCATAGTCGTCAAGTGTTCCACCTATGTACGTTGAATAGACAAGAGAAGGGAGAGAAGGGGTGGATGTATTTATTTTCGATACAAAAACATCTGTCCCGCCTGCATTTGTTCCTTGAAGGGAAGACTGCATAGGAAAGATAGGAAAGTCTGTTGATGTTGTATGCCCCGTTATGTAAGCATTGCCAAGGTCATCAACAGCAACACCTGCGGCAGATTCGGTACCAGTACCCCCAAGGTAGGTGGAAAACGCAAGTGCGCTCGCATCAGGATTTATTTTCGTCAAAAAGGCATCATAGACACCACGAAAACTCGCTTGAATTGGAGCCTGAGTGGGAAAATCCCCTGATTCGGTAAACCCTACAATATAGGCATTCCCGGAACTGTCAATTGCAATGTCCTTTACCGCATCAGTTTGACTTCCACCAAGGTATGTGGAGTATATGAGGCTGGTCCCGGTTGCATTTATCTTCGTCACAAACGCATCAGGCTCACTCCCATTAAGAGCGTTTTGAATAGAAGTGGAACCGGGGAAAAAAGTGGGAAAATCGGTTGATTCAACCTGACCGGTGACGTATGCGTTTCCAAGACCGTCAACCGCGATTCCCATGCCCGAATCACCATAATTTCCTCCGAGATAGGTAGAATATATGAGCGAACTACCAGAGGCATTTATCTTGGTAACAAAGGCATCAGAACCACCCGAGTCCAATTGGATGGGATTGTGAGTGGGAAAGTCTGAAGACCTAGTGGATCCTGTCACATAGACGTTTCCAGAGCTATCCACTGCGATGGCGTTTGCGTAGTCATCCAAAGTTCCGCCAAAATATGTTGAGTAAAGAAGGGAACTGCCAGAAGGATCTATCCTCGCCACAAAGGCATCTTGAGAACCTGCAGACCCTTGCAAAGGGTTCTGGGTAGGAAAATCCAATGATGATGTATCCCCTGTTACATAGGCATTTCCCGAGCTATCCACTGCTATGTCTTTACCCTTTTCGGAGTTGGAGCCGCCGAGGAAAGTGGCGTAGACGAGGACCGGGTCGATAATAAGCGGGCGCGAGCGGTCATACTCGCCCGCGGAGAATCCATACGTGTCCTTTTCCAGGCAATAGGCCACCTGCACGCTTTTCTTTTTCCCTTTCATCACCTGGTAGGCGATGGGCCTGCTGAATCGCACGGGGCCGAGGCCGGTTTGTGCTTCAAGCTCGCCTCTGTCATTGATTCCGAGGGAGGTGGCCCCTGCCATTTTGCGCTTGATCCTGTTCGGATCTGCGCCGGGCTGAATTGTGAAGACTTTTTCTACCGTCTTTCCGTATGCCTTGAGGGAAAGGTTTATCCCTTTATAGACTTCCCCCATGTTCACGGCATGAAAGGTGGGGAGCCCTGTTTTCCATCTTGTCTTATCGTTTCCAATGAAATAGTTTACCCGCGTCTTGGCCCGATCCGAGCCTTCGGGTTTCAGGCCGGATGCGCCCACAAGCGTTTCTCTGACCGTCCAGGTCTTCCTCGCAACCGTCTTCGCCGGGGATGAGTCCGGCTTTTTGCTTACGGTGGCCTTGGAAAAGGAATAGATCATCTCCCCATTCCCGGTTACATAGGCAGTGCCCCCAAAGGTCTTGGCGTAAAGGCGCACATTTTTATCCGGGATCTGCCCCTGGTTTTCCACGAACGGGATGCGGAGCCGCATCATCTTCTCGAGGACTTTCCTGCTCTGGGACGGTTTGTCGGGCAGCTTGGTCAGTGACGGGGGGGTCACCGAGGCGGCAGGGGCGGGAGTGGTCAGGCCCATTGCGAAGAGAATCAGGAGACCAATTGAGAAGGCACCCAATCTCTTAAGCGGATTCCTCATCTTGTCCATTCTGAAATCCCCTTTCAATATAAGGAAGGAAACAAATGATCGGTTCCAAAACCCTGGGGACAGGGCCCTTGGGACCGATCAAGAAGGATTATTCAGGTTTTTTTGTTTTTCATAAAATATCGTTCCATTCACTCCATTCTTTTTTATTAAGAGTTTTCCCTTTATATCCGGGAAAAGCGCCCATCGCAATCAGGGGAAATACTGATTTTTCAAGGGGAAAACCCTGATTTTGGGCGTCGTGCCTATTTCTGAAGAAAGGAACGCTGTGGTCGCTCAAAATCATTTTTCGGCCTTACGATTAAATCTGCCCCATTTTCATTGTATAAAAATGAGTAAACTCATGTTATGCAAGGCAAGAGTCATGCCAGTTTATATTATCATTATTTTTGATATGTTATTGTTAATTTTCCTGATTATCCTTAATCACCAAAACGCAGATTGTGTAATATGCTACACATATACTGTGTAATTCGTTTCCGTCGATGGTAAGAGTTTACACACTCCTGCAGCAGCGGTATCAACGCACTATGCCATGCGCCAGGTGTTGGTTTCTGGTGAGCGGTGTCTGGATTCCGGATAAGCCCTGCGGGCTTTCCGGAATGACAACAGAGGGATACCCCTCTGCCTGCGGCGGGGTAGCCCATTGGTTTATGTCGGGATGCCAGTGCATGCTTTCATAAAATCTGTGAAGTAGAGCCGGCTGAATCACGGTTCAAGGGAGGTGGCGCCGATGCGGACGGCATACTTGGTCAGGTCCGCGATGGTATTCAATCCGAGCTTCTGCATGATCAGGTGACGATGGGTTTCCACGGTTTTCGTGCTGATATGGAGAGCTGCAGCAATCGCTTTAGAGGTCTTCCCTTCCGCAACCAACTGCAGGACCTCCTTTTCCCGGGAAGAAAGGGGCGGGCGGAGCAGGCCCTCCTTTTCCAGGAGATGGTCGAGGTAACGCTTCACGACCAGGGGAGTGATCCCCGGACTCAGATACAGCCCTCCCTGTATCACCGAGCGGATGGCGCCGGCAAGCTCATCAAGAGAGCAGTCCTTGAGCAGGTAGCCTGAGGCCCCTGCCAGGAGCATACCGGCCACAAAATGCTCGTCCTTATGCATGGAAAGGGCGATCACCTTTACCCGGGGATATTCCGTGACGATCTGGCCCGCGGCCTCAATGCCGTTCAGGTCTGGCATGGTTACGTCCAAAAGGACCACGTCTGGGGAAAGCTCACGGACGAGGCGTACCGCCTCCCTTCCGTTTTTCGCATGCCCCACCACCTCAAGGCCAGGCTCCTCATTGAGCAGAGAGCGAAGTCCTTCCCGGATGATCCGGTGATCATCCGCGATTACTATCCTGATGGTCATCTCCTGCTCCTTTCCTCTTTTCTTCGTCTGAAGAAAATGGGACAGAAAGTATGGCCCTGGTGCCGTGACCGGGCCTGGTTCTGACCCTGAATTTCCCGCCAATGGACTCCAAACGTACCCTGATACTGAAGAAACCAAAATGGGTTGCAGCATCCCGGCCCGGAGAAATATTATCGAACTCAAAACCGCTTCCATCGTCTTCAACAAAAATGCGTAAAATCTGCCCGGTGTGGTCTATCTTCACCAAGGCCTTCCGCGCATTGGCATGTTTCACCACGTTCAGGAGCAATTCACGAACGATCTGAAAAAGAAGCACCTTTACATCGAATGGCAGTGGTTCCAGCTCCTTATCTTTTTGCACTTCTATGTCCAGGTCATGCCTTTGTCTGAACCGTTGTGCCAGCCATTCAATGGCAGGAACCAGCCCCATCTCGTAAAGGATCGGAGAAACAAGTTCAGACAGGATCCCCCTGGTATTCGCGATGGCTTCCTCAACCAGGGCAAGCACTTCGTCAATTCCGGTTTTCAGGGGAACCTCCGGTACGGATTTTCGCAAAACACCCAGCTTTATCTTCACGAAAGCCAAGATCTGGGCCACGCTGTCATGGAGCTCCATGGCCGTATGCCGCCGCACCCGCTCCTCGGCAAGGGAAAGCTCAGATGCAAGGGTGCTCATGTGCCGCTGGTAATTCAGGGGCTCTTCCTCGGCCCGCTTTTCCGCGGAAATATCAACCAGGATCCCCCGCAGCCCCACGGGAGTACCGTCGTCATC
>JAFDGR010000043.1 GCA_019309145.1 Deltaproteobacteria bacterium
TTCAAAAAAATCAGCAAAAAATTTTCTTAACCCTTCAAAAAGATCCAAACTGCGGAAGTTGGGTTAGGTGACACATGATGTAACCGGTATGATTGAGTCGTTTCGTTATCTCCACGCCCTCCATGAGTGCCATCGGCTGGAACAAAATTGCCGGGTGGGATTGTCATCTACTGGAAACCGTACCCTTCCACGGCACACTGAGAAATCCGGGCTATTGCCTTGACTTGCCCGGCATCATTGGGTATGAATCCATTGTCTTGCCAAGAGGAGATTGCGGGTGACAACGCGCGAAATTTTTTGTCTCTCGACTCTATCGTCTATTCCATTTGAGCTGCATGCTGAACACCTGTAGATACCCATGGGCAGACCCATGGCTTTTAGGGCAAAGTCAATTCCAATAACTGCAGGATTTCCGAAATTTCATGGGAAAGAAGAAAAAAAGGAAAAAGAAAAGGAACAGGAACGACTACCGGTCCCTGCCTCTCGAGGTTCTTGAGAAAAAGGCGGAAGAAAGCCTGGCAGCGGGAAAATACCGAGAGGCCAGAGATTACTTCAAGGAGCTTTACAGGCACGACACGGAGCAGTATCTCCCACAACTTATCAAGGCACACGAAGGGCTTGCCCTCAACATGATAGAAAAAGGGCACGGGGAAAACGCAAGGGCCGTGCTGGACCACATAAAGGGCCTTGGGAGTAAGGGACAGAAAAGTCGGCTTGAATTTATTCTCCCCATGAAAGAAGGGAACTTTCCTGATGCGGCCCTGGCAGCCCTCCGGTATCTTGCACAAGGTAAAGAAGCAGATGGAATAGAAGAAAAATGCCTATTGCACGATGCCCTTGTTCTTTCCTTTGGAGATTTCGATTCCTTGGGTTCTGTCCCACCCTTGATCAGGGAAGAAACCGTTGCTATCCAGTCCGCATTGAAACTCCTCTGTGAAGAAAAATATGATCAGGCCCTTGATGTCTTGCGGCCTGTCGGGCTGCATTCGCCTTTTTCGCACTGGAAATTATTCATCAAAGGACTGTGCGCTTTTTACAGGATGGAAGATGAAAAAGCCCGGAAGGCCTTTCTTCGGCTGCCTTGCGAGTCAGTCCCTGCCAAGGCTGCCCAAGGGTATCTTGTGCTGCTGGATGGCCGCGATGGTCTGAAGGAATACCATAAAAAAACAGACCTGCTGGGGCAGGCATGCTGGGTCGCAGGAGAGAAGGACCTTGAGCCGGTTCTGCCCAGGGCGGAATACCTGTGGAGGGTGGGACGGTTCCGTGACTCTTTCGCATTTGTCCGAAGCAACATGCGCGGTTTTCCTTCTGAAGGCCCCGGTATCATGCAAAGCCTCTCGAATTTTTATTTCAATGCGGTTTCCCTCATGAACAGGAAGGAGGCGGAAAAATATCTTAGTTTTTTCGATAAAATAAGGTCCGGGAAGGGCAATACAGACAAACTTGAACAACTGATGATTCAGCGGGCGGAGTGCCTTTATATTGAAAACGAGCCTACCTATGATTTTGTGCTTCTTGACCTATGGACGAAATTCTTAGAGTTGTACCGTAATGTTCATGGAGAGGACTCCAGCCTGGAGGCCGTTGTTTATGCCCATCTCGGCGACCTTTTTTCAGAAGAAGAAGTCCACTGCGATACATTTTCTCCCTTTTTCGGAGGGCGACGGTCACAGAGGCTTGATGTGAGAAATGCAGAGATTGCAGAGCGTTGTTATGAGAAAAGCCTTGAGCTGGAGTCAGGCACCAGGGATGTGCACTTCTCCCTCCTGGAACTCTATGAAAAGACCGGGCAAAAATCGAGAGCGAATAAAAAGCTGGACGAAATCATCAGAGTGTTTCCTGAAGACAAAGATGCACTTTACAAGGCGGGGCGCAGGTGCGTGGAACGAAACGCCTTTGTTAAGGGGATGAAGTACCTGGAACGGGCCCTTGAGCTCGATCCCCTGGACGGGAATGTCCGCGACTCCTTTATTGTGTGCTGCATCAAAGCGGCTTTCAAGCATGCAAGGAACGCTCAACCGGACCGATACAGAAAACTCCTGCCCAGGGCCCTTCAGCAAGGCGATGAGAATTCAGATGATTTTAACCGCGGTCATGCTTATCTCTATGCGCGATGGGCAAATTTCGAGCTGCTCAACGCCAATGTAATCGAGGCCGAAGCCCTGTTGAACTCAGGGCTCGCCCTGGCCGGTGATGAATCCGGGGTCCTCTACTTCAACTGGCTTGCTGCAAGGCTCTATGAGGTGCCGTTTAAGTATGTGAAGAAGACGCGAAAACGGGTAGAAGAGGCATTTTCAGGCCGGGCTTCCCCGGAAAGGGCCGCAAGGTTTGCCGAGACGATTTCTTATTTCTCTCATGCTTCAAGACCCGGTTGGCTGGAGGATGAATTGAAGCGGGTCAATCACTTTGCCCGGAAGGCGGTCAAAGGGGATTTTTCCCGGGACCAGGCGAGGATCATTGTGGAGTATGCGCTTTCTCAGCCAAATGGTGATAAAAACCTTGCCTGGGCGTATGTAAAAAGGGCATTGATCCAAGATCCGGATGACCCCTTTTTTCTCTTCCTTCGTTACCAGATGAAAGACGACCATTGGTTTCGCAAAAGGAACATAACACCTATGGACGAGCTGAAAAGGATCCTGGCCCTTGCCGAAAACCGAAGGGACCAGCAGCTTATGGTGAAGATTCGCAAGGCCATGGACGAGCTTCAGGATCTTCAGGATATGCTTTCTCTTGATGAGACCATGGATGATTTTCTCGAAGATGAAGACGTATTTGGACAGGACGGTTTTGATGAAGACCTCCATGCTTTTGTTGAAAACGTTATAGGGGAGCGCCCTTCAAGGGAAAGAACAAGGAGAAGGAATAAAAAGACGGAGAAGAAGGCATCTGCCTCCCGGCAACTGAATCTTTTTGAGTAAGGGGAAAAGTGACATGGATCCTTATGCCGTCCTTGGCATAGCTCATGACGCGGATGACGCGACAATAAGAAGGGCATATCTTGAACTTGTAAGGCAATTTCCTCCGGAACGGGCCCCGGAACGATTCACGGAAATCAATGAAGCCTATAATAAGGTAAAAGAGAAGCGGAGCCGTCTTGAATATTACCTGTTCAACCGTGAAACGCGGTTCAACAGTCCCTTTGAAGTGCTTATTTCACATTTTGCCATTGCGGGTAAAAGGAAACCGCCCACATTTGAAGAAATAAAGGAGTACCTGAGAAAATGTGCAACACGGTAGTGGATGACAATGGGAGAGATGGGCGCTGTGATTCGGATGATTCCAAGAGCCCCGGCAGCAAAAGGCCTGAACATTGTGCAGATGAAATGAATGCCGGGGAAGGATGGAAAAAGGCCATTCAGGAAAATTTCGCGCTCTGGCTGGAAGAGGTTTCAGACCTGGAGACTGTCAGGCAATCCCCGGATCAGGGACCTCCAGATCTTGCATCATTTTTTAAGGAATTATGCATCCTGAGGACGGAGTTCCGCAAGGGGGCCAGGCGAAGCCATGAGACCTTTGTCCGTTTCGGGGAGACGCTTTCCGGGTTCGAGCGTATGACCCAATCCATGTTGTCAAGGACGTCGGAATTAGAAAGGCAGAAGGAAGCGGAAGACATCCTTTCAAAAAAACGGATCTATCTTCCCCTTGTGGAGATATTTGAAAGGTTCAAGCGGATCGAGGGAAAATTGGGTAAACGGCCCCGGTCCGGGCTCTTTGCACGAAGGGCATGGGAGAAAAAGACCTGGAAGAGCTTGCGGGACGGCTTTGGTATATTGCGCTCGCACTTTGAAGAATTACTCACAAGCGAAGGAATAACGACCATTGAAACCGTGGGAAAGCCCTTTGATCCCACACTCATGACCGCCGTCGAAACAGAAGAGACGGGCTCAGTCGAGCCGGGCATGGTAGTGGAAGAATTTTCATCCGGCTATTTGTATCGTGGGCATCCCTTGAAGCTTGCACAGGTGAAAGTGGCCAAACCGACACGGCTGGACCGGAATGATTCCAGCCGCCTACGGGCATAAAAATCAGATATATCGGTTCAATTTTGTCTGGAGGTATTTTCCGGGTAAACCCAAAGGAGAATAGCGATGGAATTAGTTGTTGGGATTGACCTAGGCACTACCAACTCTGAAATTGCGGTAATAAAAGATGGTGTCCCTCACGTAATCCCTGTAGACGGCGAGATGATCATGCCTTCCTGTGTAGGGATCGACGGGAGTGGATCTCTAGTTGTTGGAAGGCCGGCAAAAAATCAGATGGTTTCCGATCCGGAATCCACCATTTTGTCCGTAAAAAGGAAAATGGGCCAGGATATAAAGATCCGGCTGGGGGAGCGGGAGCTCACCCCGGAGGAGATATCTTCGCTCATCCTCAGAAAGCTCAAGGATGAGGCAGAGGCGTACTTGGGCCGGGAAGTGAAAAAGGCGGTTATTACGGTACCTGCGTACTTTGATGACAGCCAGAGAAAGGCCACGAAAAATGCGGGCACCCTCGCCGGGCTGGAGGTCATGAGAATCATAAATGAGCCCACCGCCGCGGCCCTGGCCTATGACGGCGGCCTTGAGGAGAATCAGACACTCCTGGTCTATGACCTTGGAGGCGGGACCTTTGATGTGTCTCTTGTATCGGTTGAAAACGGGGTGGTTGAAGTAAAGGCCAGCCACGGCGATACCCATCTGGGAGGAGATGACTTCGATGACCTTTTGATTAAGCATGTAGCGCAGATCTTCAAGGAGCAGCACGACCAAGACCTGCTCGCGGATTCCCGGTCCCGAAACAGGTTATGGTCTGCGGTTGAAAAGGCCAAAAGAGAATTGTCCGACGCCCCCTATGCATCAATCAAGGAGGAATTTATTCATGGCGATCATCATCTTGATATCGAGATATCCCGGATGGATTATGAGGATATGATCCGTCCCCTCCTGAAAAAGACCCTGAGTTCAGTCCATCAATGTTTGAAAGACGGGGGATTGCTTCCCGGCAGTATCGATAAAATCATCCTTGTCGGTGGGGCCACCCGCACCCCCCTTGTTGCCGAGACGATACGTAGTGAGATGGGAACCGAGCCCCGGCATGAAATCAATCCCGACCTCATTGTTGCCATGGGGGCGGGAATCCAGGCGGGCATCGTCAGCGGGGTGGAAACCAGTTCCGTGCTGGTGGATATTACTCCCTACACCTTTGGAACCGGCGCCGTGGCTCCATATGGCGGTGAAATTCTGGAAGACGTCTTTGTCCCGATTATCAGGCGAAATACGCCCCTTCCCGTCAGCAAGGGAGAGGTTTTTTCAACAATGTTTAACGGCCAGGAGGCCGTGGATGTCCGGATATACCAGGGAGAAGAGCCGATCGCCACCGATAACATATTCATAGGGAACTTCATGGTGGAAGGGCTTAGTGATGTCCCGGCAGGCAATGAGATCGTGCTGGATCTCCATCTGGATTTGAACGGGATCCTGGAGGTCACAGCGGTAGAAAAGAGAACGGGATTATCAAAGACGGTTAAAATGGGAACCGGAGCCAAAAAAGGGGTCTTTGACCTTGAAAAAGCGCAACAAAATATCCAGGCCCTGGTTGGCGAAGATGGCAGGGAAAGCGTACCCGGCATGCCTGCGAGCGCAAAGAAAGAAACGCTTCTTCGCGACGCCAGGGATCTCCGCAAAAGGGCCGAAGAAATCATGGGCAGCGTTGAAGAAACAGATGCGTCAGAGCTTCAAGCACTGATCAGTGAAAGCAGGGAATCGATCAGTAATGGTGACTTTGAAAGGCTTGCCGAATTGAATGAATCCCTCTCCGACATGCTTTTTTACCTGGAGGATTAATGGAAATAGAATGTCCTGCCTGCCGGAAAATCAATCCGACAAACCGTGAATGCCCGCGTTGCGGCTGTGACCTGTCAAGTCTTTGGAACCTGTTGGAGGGTGCCGAACGGGAATTAAGGAGGGGCGCGGAGCAATTAAAAAACAATAATGGCCTGCCAGCACTGGAACATGCAAAAAGGGCATGGGGCATCAACAAAAGCGCCCGGGCTGCGAAGTTGGCCTTCCTGGCCTGCATCCTGGCTATGAGGTTTGATGAAGCAACGGTGTGGTACCGTCGCGCAACGGGGAAAAAATAGGCCCTTTCGAGAACAGGACGATTCAGTGGGCGGGGCATAGCACGGGCAGAAAAGGCCGTGGAGGGCGTGCGAAGGATAAATCCTGATCCCGATGGTAACGTTTACCGCATCCAGCCCGAGGCACTCAGTGAATGCCAGGCTATCTTTGACGGATGCTTTGGTCTCGCCGGGTCCTCCAGAGAGGAAATGAAGAGAAAGGATACTCAAATGACGAGGGAAGAAAGTTGCAATGTGGCTACCAGGGAACGGTTGCTCGATGTGGCCGAAATCCTGTTTGCCCAACGGGGTTTTGACGGTGTAAATGTTCGGGAAATTACCAGAAGAGCCCAGTGCAACCAGGCCGCCGTAAACTATTATTTTCGAAGCAAGAAAAACCTTTATCTTGAAGTATTCAGATCACGCTGGATACCTCGATCCGAGCAGCTCCAAACCTCGTTTTGGAATTCACTCCAAACTGATCCTCCACCCTCAGCGGAGTTGGTGGTCAGGACCCTTGTAAAGGCGTTTCTGGATGTGCCGATATTCGGTGAAGAGCGTATTCGGCAGCATCAACTTATCGCCAGGGAACTGGCACAGCCCGGTGAAGCTTTCGAACTCATTATCACGGAAGTAATAGAGCCGTTTTTGAATGAGCTTGCCGCTGTCCTTCGCCGGAGCTTGGCGCAGGAGAGCACCGGCAACAATGTAATGTTGGACGCGTTGAGCATATTTAGCCAGGTCCTCTACTTCGCCCTGGCACGTAACATGGTAAGGCGCATCACGGGTGAGGAATACGATGAAACCTTCACTGAGCGCCTGGTAGATCATATTACCACCTTTTCGGTTAATGGATTAAACCGAAGTTCCTATAAAAATTGGCTCAATAATGAACATTTTTACCGTTAGACTCGGGTCATCGATGTCCTGGACTTTGACATGTAGTAACTACGACTTGATCTGACAACTACCCTTTCTGAGGCGGTGTCCGATTAGGCCGCAAGTGCCAGAGCTATTGATCTCTGAAAAACTTCTTCGACCTCTTCAAATTTTCCCGCTTCAAGCAATGCGTATCCAAGATCATTTCCAGGGAGAGAAACAAGCGCTACATCATGTCCTTGTTGCTGCTCTCTATTGCACGATCAATTTCGGCTTTCAACTGGGGAGGCAGGCCGGGAATATCCACGTTCAGGAAGCCCCGAACGATGGTGGAGGTAGCTTCATCCTCACTCAAACCCCTGGACATGAGATAGGCTATTTCTTCCTGGGCTATTTTCCCAACCGCCGCTTCATGGGACATTTCCACCCCTTCCACATGCCCTTCAAGTTCGGGGATGGCATGGATGATCCCGCCGTTCAGGATAAGACCCTTACACTCAAGATGGGCCTTTATGTTGGGGACTTCACCAATCAATTCACCGCGGGCGATAATTTTCCCGCCATTACTGATCGTTCTCGATACGATTTCTGCCTTGGTCCCAGGGTTCTTCAGGAAGATTCTCCCGCCGATGTCATGCTCAGATCCGGGACTTCCCACAATGATACTATAGTAACGTGCCACTCCGTTGTCTCCGGTTAGATAGGTGGTGGGGTACATCTGGACTGATTTGACCGGCGTCATACAAATATAATTGTTCAGGAAGAGCCCGCCTTCATCTACTCGTGCTGCCGATCTCGGGCGCACAAGGACATTTTTCGCCCAATTATGAACCATGGTAAAACTTAATTTTGCATTCTTCTTGACATAAAATTCAGAGATCCCGATATGGAGGCCCCTGTTGAGGTGAGGGGAAGTTGTGCACCCGTTTATGATATGAAGTTCCGAATCTTCCTCCGCCACAATGATGTTATGGACATTTTGCTGAATCCCGTCCTTTTCCATATAGAGACAGGCCTGAATAGGATAAATGCTCTTGGTGCCGGGGAGAGCCCGGATCACATACCCGTTCTGAAGCTCCAGTTCCGCGGCAGCCGTATACTTGTCAGTGCCGGGTGAAAGCAGTTTCCAGTAGTATTCTTCTATCCAGTCATATTGCTCCAGCGCTTTTGTAATGGGAATGACCTCAATGCCATCCTGTTTCGTCCCACACCGGACAACTGTGGTGTCTTTTTGGAAAAAGGTACCTCCCCGTTTTTCTTCAGAGGCATCGATTCCCGCCATGGCAAGCTGGTCCTGCTCTTTCTGCGGCAGGACGCGGAGGTCTTGTTCCGCAAGATACGCGTGTTCCACCGGCACCTTCTCAAACTCATCCAGATTTATGTCTGTGCCTAAAGCGGCCTTTTTGTCTTTCACTTTCCCCGCTATCTCTTTTAGTGACTCTCTAGGATACATCTCACACACTCCTTATATCCAGATTCTCCGACACAACTGAGAATCTCACGTGGATTGTTTACGCAACTGAGTTTCCCATCGAACAGTACCTGTCCCTTGTCAGCCGCCACATAATCCAAAATGTAACCCGTATGGGTAATAATGAGTCCCATTTTTGTCCGCTCAAGTTTCTTCTGCATCTTGGTCTTGTTTTGGCCCTTTCCATTCCCATCATCCTTCTGGAGCAATGAAGCGATGGTCCTGCCCACGAGGGTAATATTTTCCATGTCTACACCGGATTCAGGTTCGTCAAACATCATGAAATCGGCATCCTGCGCAAGTAATTGAAGCAATTCCGACCGCTTGATTTCTCCCCCGGAAAAACCGCTGTTGACATCCCTGTCCAGGAAATCAGTGAAATTCATCCTGGCAGCCAATCCTTGCACCTCAACATCCTCTCCAGCGCAAATCTTCACCATCTGACGTGTCTTCAACCCGTTTATGGTGGGAGGTCGCTGATACGACATCCCGATCCCACGTCTGGCCCGTTCATCTATGGGCATGTGTGTGATATCCTCACCTTTAAAAGAGATTTTTCCTTTCACCACCCGGTAATTCGGATAACCCATAATGGTCATCAGGAGAGAGGTCTTTCCCGAACCATTCGGCCCAAAAAGGATGTGGGTTTCCCCCGGATGAATTTCCAGGTCAATCCCCTTCAGAATGACTTTATCATCAATGGCGACATACAAATCTTCAATCAGCAACATTTTTCCTCCTCCTCTTGGAGTCGAGTTCCATGAGCGACAATGTGTGGTCGCACAAAGTATAAGTATAGATCTTTTTTTGTTAAACTGGAATAGACTTAACGCCTGTTTCCGGCATGGCGGCAATGCCTTTTATTACAGCAAATAATGCGTCGCATATCTCAGTCCTTCACCGCGACATTCAACCAGCGATATACCTGTCTGACTTGCATGCCGGTGATTTTCGAAGTCTGGATGCCGCGAGTTCGGAAATCTTTTCCAGCCGCAGGATATAAAAAGCCTTCCGAGGACTATCGGCCTGAAGGTAAATTTGTTTTATGACTTTTCCAGGCAAAATGCAATCTATTGTTTAAAGGCGCACTTTTTCGAATTTCACCGGGAAAACCTGATTAAATCTATGATAGCGGAAAACATTGGTACAAAGCCACATCAGATGCACTATTACTTAAACAGGAAATTCTTCGATACGATGAGAAAAGCGACAAGAGCTGTGCATTCCCTCAAAACAGCTGGTTGGAAGGCAATGGAACCCCACGGGTAAACCCGTGGTCCCCCAAATTCAGATCGCTGGTGAGAGTTTTCAATTACTTTTCACCAGCGTCATGAGCGTCCCAGATTCTTTTTCATGAATCCTGGAACATTGGTGGTGATGGACCTGGCCCCCCATTTTATGTATTGCCTGGCCATCTCCAGTTCATCAACAGCCCAGACATGGAATTCGTATCCGTGTTCCATGATATTCCTCGCGAAAGACTCGTTGATGACGCCCTTGTTTGAACTGAGGCCATCCGCTTTGATTTTTTGCAGGGTTTCCAGCGTGGTTGCAAGCGAGGGTGTTATTTCCCCGGACTGGTCCTTCTGAAATTCACACACCCAGAATGCCTTGGATTGCAAGCCCTTGGTTTTGCATTCCCGGATCACGTTCTCGTTGAGTGAAATCACCACAATCTGTTCGCGCTGGAGGCCTGACCGATTGATCTCTTCAAACAACCTGGGAACAATCGCCCCTTCGCTCTTGATCTCGATATAGATGATCTTGCCTGCAGGGATTGTGGAAAACACCTCTTCAATGGTTGGAATGAATGTTCCCTTGTACTTCTTGCCGCGGTACAGCCCGACCTCCAGCGCGCGCAATGCAGCCAGTGTTGATTCCTTAATGACGAGCCTCTTCCCCGAAACGCGCTTGGTATCCCTATCATGGATACAGACAATGTGACCGTCTTTGGTCAGGCGAAAATCGCCCTCAATTGCATCCGCCCCCTTTGCCCATGCCAGCTCAAAGGCGGGCAGTGTGTTTTCCGGCGCATCCCGGGACGCACCTCTATGGGCAACAATGATTACCGGTTCCATGGCAGGAATCTTTTCAATCTAGCGTGATTGCTGGTCGATGAACAAGGCTTCAAGACCGGGCTTTGTTGTGCCCCCCTCTTTGAGATACAGGTAGCCGGTCAGCCTGGCGTAGTTATCCAGATCAGAGTGGATGAGGTAGGTAGCCTCGTAGTTTTTGCCGCCCTCGACAAAACGGACCCTCAGAACCTTTATCCTGTCCGCTGTTGCCGTCTCAATCTTCCCGGTTCCCCGTATTTCCTTTCCCTTGATTTTGCGAATAACCTCCAGGCCCTCAGCGCTCTTCCTGAGAATCACTTTTCCCGCATAGGTCTTCTTTGACTCAGGGGATTCTCCTACCAGGGAGTACTGGCCTTGGAGGAAACCATACAGGAAATCAACTTCTCCACCTCTGCCCTGTTCCACGGCCCAAACCGATGGGGTAAGTTGCGGAAGAGATGAGATCCAAATCATCGGAATTATAAAAAGCGGAAGCATCAGCAGGACAGCTATTTTCCCTGCTGCCTCACGAACAACAAATCGGGATACGTTTTTCATCTTGAGCCTCCGATCATGGCAATGCATAAGTAGTCTACCGGATAATCGGGAAGATGTGAAGCGATTACACACTCTCCGGAAGCATGCCGGGCTTTCCTTCAAACCGGCCTGTGGAGGATGCGGAGGACGGGGGCTCTCCTTTCTTGTGGTCGAGCATATACCCCTTTTTGGCCATGTGATAGGTGAGAACACCATCGAATCCGTTTACCCACAGGAGAATGATGCCCGAAACCACCATATTTGCAGGCACTCCTGAAAGCACGGAAGAAAGAACAAACAGCCACACCAGCCCGGACCCGGTCATTTCCAGAACACCGAGGAACCGGTGTCCCAGATAAAAATCTCCCAACCCCGGCAGCAGCAGGGCGCGCAGAAGAGCCTTCCGGGGCCTCTTAAACCCGGCCCAGCAGTGCGTGCAACGGACAAGACCTTTTTGCAAGGGACTGAAGCAGACAGGGCAAAGGTTTTCAGGCTCTCGCGGGGTGTGCTCGGCGTGGGCAACGGCCTCTCTTTTTTTCGTGACAAACCCGTACAGTTCTTTGGAAAGATAGGACTTTACTCCCATGAAGTGACGTCGTTTCCCCTGCACCCTGTAGAAGGTCAGGCTTCCGCCAAAAATCCCCCGCTTGATCTTTCTTATGTCCTGGAATTGCAATTGAAAAAGATAATGGCTCGGTTTATTCATTCGATAATTGACATTGATAAACAGGAGCCTGCGGTCAGTGGCTATAATGCAGTAGCGATTATAGAGCATGGTCAGGAACCCGTTTCCCAGAAGAATTTCGAAGGGATAATACGCAGTCCCCCAACAGACTTTCTTGACCATTTCCCCATTTTCCAAGATTTTTTCCAAAAGACCATGTATGGAGATGAGTATTTTTGCGGTTCTTTTGTTTCTCCGCCCCCGGTTCCCGCCTTTTTTATTCTGGAAAAAAACCCCTTCGAGATCATATTTTTCAAGAGAGAGTTCATTTAATCCCGGGTATTCATTGCGTACCGTTGTTTCAAACAATGCATCACACGGGACAGCAGGTTGCCGTGTTTCCGGGACAGGTGGCACAGGAGGGTGGTGCGGGTCTTCAGCCGCAGGCTCGGTGCGCATTGCGTATTGATCGTGCACCTGGATTATCATTTTATGACCACACTTCTTGCAGATGGCTGCCCCTTTCTTCCCCGGAGGAACTCGGTTTTCCCGGATATGGTAAGCCGTATTACAGCTGGGACATATGATCTGCACGCTTTGCTCCTTTCCCGCGCGTTCCATCGCGCGCAAAAGCAAACGATTTTTCGGTGGAGGCAATTACCTGTAATATCGGCGCGTTTTGCCATAAACTTTACATCAATTTGATATTCAACAGGATACAGCCTTTCTCCTTCCAATGGGATATCTGGATCACCTCAACAACGGCCCTTTTCTCCGCGTGATTTTCTCTAAAGTAAACCCCGCGGCAAACCGATGAAAAGGAAAAAGGCCCACAATACTGGAAATTGGTATGGACATAAAGGAAACCGGTCATTGAAATGATATCTCACGTTGTTCCATCTGGATCATTTGCAATTAGCGATAAAAAGAAAGGCGTTCTGCAAGCTTACCTGGGAACCTGTGTTGGTGTTACCCTGAAAGATACCGGCGCGGGGCTCGGAGGGCTCCTCCACATACTTCTTGCCCAGCCCACGGGCACGGATATCCCTTTTGCACCGGAAAAATATGCGACCACCGGTCTGCCGCTTTTCATCCAATCGCTCTGTGAAGCAGGGGCCTCAAAAAGCAACCTGGTGGCCGTGGTTGCCGGGGGAGCCCTGGTGGGCGAAGTCTCTGAGAGAGATCTCTGGCTCGACGTCGGGGGAAATACCGCGGAATGCGTCAACGACATCCTGCGAGATGAAGACATTCACGTTGATCAGGCTGAAACAGGTGGAATGTTTAGTTGCAAAATGACATTTGACATCCAGAATATGACGACAACCATAGAACCTCTTGCCCCGGTAATCGCTCACGGTCCCGAAAACACACAAAAGGTAAGCCCTGACGAGATAGCCACTGCAACCCGCACCTTGAAACCGGTGCCTCAAATCGCCCTGAAAGTGATAAGAATGATTCGTAACGAAGATTATGTACTGGATGATTTGGCCTCTGAAATCCGGCAGGACCAGGTGATCAGCGCCAAGATCCTCAATCTTGCCAACAGCCCCATTGTGGGAATAGGTACCAGCATAGATTCCATTGACAGGGCCCTCATCGTGCTGGGGGAAAAGAAGCTTCTCCAACTGGTCCTTTCGGCCGCGGCGGAAATGCTTTTTTCCTGCAGCGAGATGGGAGGGTACTCCCTGTGCAAAGGAGGATTGTTCCATCATGCCCTGGCAACGGCCATGACAGCTCATGAGATGTCAGTGTTTACCGGCCGCGGCCATCCCGACATCGCCTATACGGGTGGTTTGCTCCATGATATCGGCAAGGCTGCACTGGATCAGTTCGTAGTCAATGCAACGTCATTTTTCTATCGTTCCATTCATCGTGACGGCATGGAATTGTGCCAAGTGGAAAAAGAAAAATTCGGGATGAATCATACGGAGGTCGGCGCGACTCTGGCCAGAGACTGGAACCTCCCCGAAAGCCTCGTTCATATTATCCAGTATCACCATACGCCCGAACTTGCCCCCGGCGATAAGGACTCGGTAACAATTGTCAATTTGGCCGACCTCTTGATGTCGAGATTCAAGGCGGGTTACCAACTGGACCGGCCGAACGCGGAACAGTTGGAGCAACGGCTGGGTCAATTGGGTCTGACAAAAAAGGACTTCCCCGTAATAATCGACAGAATCCCAAGGACGATCTTCGAGTCCATTATGGCAATCTGATACCGATCCACCTGGAAGCGCTTTCCTTCTCCGCCACTGGTCATTCGGCCTCCTTGAAGCGTCAAGGTCTCTCAGTCCTTTTTATCAAGGACCTCTCTCACCACCCCGAGCATCTGCCTTATTTCATAAGGTTTCTTCACAAAGGCCTTTGCGCCCGCATCAAGGGCATCTCTCGTGCGCCCGTTTACTGAATACCCACTGGCGATCACCACCCTTGCCCGCGGGTTCAATTTCAAGATTTCCCCGAGACACTTCTCGCCTCCCATGCCCGGCATGATAAGATCCAGTATGATAAGGGAGATGTCATCTGTTTTTTCACGGTAGAGTTCAAGAGCACTTTCCCCATCCGGCGCAAGAAAGACGGAGTAGCCGAAGCTCTCCAGCATCTCCTTTCCAATCTCCCGCAACAGCTCTTCATCATCAACCAGCAAAAGAACCTCACCTCCACGTTCGGGCATCGGTTCAGTGCTTTTTCTCCCCATTTCGATCTCTCCAGTCTCTCCCTCAACGGCCGGAAAATACATTTTGAAGGTGGTCCCCTCCCCTGGTTCGCTGTAGCACATGATATATCCGCCGTGGCTCTTGACGATGCCATAGACCATGGCGAGGCCAAGACCTGTTCCCTTGCCTACCTCTTTTGTGGTGAAGAAAGGCTCGAATATGTGTTCTACGGTTTCTTTGTCCATTCCAGAACCTGTGTCTGACATACTGATGAGCACATAGTTTCCGGTCCTTGCACCCAGGTGGATCTCGCAGTACTTCTCATCCAGTCTCGCGTTCTCCGTCTCGATAATGAGTTTCCCGCCTTCAGGCATGGCATCCCTTGCGTTCACGCCCAGGTTCATCATTATCTGTTGCAACTGAACAGGATCTGCATTGACGGTATTCAGATCCTCGGCCAGGTGGAGTTCAATATCGATCATCTTGGGAATGGTCCTTTCCAGGAGTTTCCGTACCTGTTCCACTTCCAGGTTGAGATCCACGGGTCTCAATCTGCTTTCCACCTTCCGGCTGAATGCAAGAAGTTGCTGGGTGAGCTCACTCGCCCTTTGCGCGGCTCTTTCTATTTGTTGAAGCTTGACAATATCAGGGTCGTGTTCTTCCTTTGTCATAAGGAGCATCTGCGTATACCCAAAGATCGCCTGGAGAAGATTATTGAAGTCATGGGCAACACCGCCGGCCAAGGTCCCGACCGCTTCCATTTTCTGGGCCTGGATCATCTGTCTGTGCAGCCGCTTAATTTCTCTTTCGGCAAGTATGCGGTCGGTCACATCCCGGCCTATACCGGTGACAAACGGTTTCCCTTCTCCTGACTCTATCAACCTGTTACGATACTCAATGTAAATCTTCCGGCCATTTTTTGTAAAATAACTCGAAATACCTTCATAGTATCCCTGGTTCTTGACCCCTTCCAGATAATCACTATCAAAAAGCGGCCTGACTTCGGGCTTCATGAAATCCGTTATCCGGCGGCCGATGAACTCCGCAGGCTCATAGCCAAGTCGTTCAGTCATCGCTTTATTCACATTCAGAAAGCGACCATCAAGATCATGCGTGTAAATAAGATCGGAGACAGAGTTGAACAGCCCCCGATAACGCTCTTCAGAAAGACGGAGTTCTTCCCGGGCCTTTTTGAATTCGGTTTGAATGCGCAGAGTGGCTTCCATGATTCCCTTTTTCTTTGCCAGGGATTTCTGCCTTTCTTCCAGTTCATGCACGCGCATCCGCAGAGCGGCTATTTCATCTTTTTGATGTTCCCCGGTCTTTCCATTATTTTCCATAACTCGTCATCCGCTTCATCCTTTCCTCCTCTTTCCCTCGGTTTCAGCAAAATTCTAGGGCAGGAAACAGGAAGTCCTATTGGGACTATCGGTTCAACAGCCCACTTCTCTTAGTCTTTTTTACAATCTATTCTTCGGTACCGGCAAATATGGTGGGTCTTTTGTGGCTGCATGGAAAATCGTGGCCACTGCCGCCGGCAGCAACCGGTCACGCTTGTTTCTTGCTGGAATCTGTCGGTTCCTTGAGCGGTTCGAGCTTTCCCAGGAGAAAATTCCTCATTACCTCGCCTGCATCATTGCCCTCAAGACGATAGATGTCTACCTGTTCTGAACGGAGTGCGTGAAACGCAATTTCTCCCACATGCCCCACGATAACGGCATCCGGGCTTTCTTTCAGAATCTCCTTGGCAGTGGCCAGGCCCGCGCGAATTTTTTCATCGACATGGAAGTTTTTCCTGATGCTGTATGATGTTAATTCATCCCCGGACAGGATGGCTTCCAGGAAATAGGGGGCCCTTGCAAATTTGTTACTTGGCCGTGAACTGAGACCGTTGTTTTCATTGACCGGGATGAGCAACAGCCTCGTCTCCGGGCGAAAAGGTTCTACATGGATAGTAAATGATTCTATTTCGGGGACCTTCTCCAATACCTTTGCTTCTATGTCCAGGGTCAGGTCATGAGCCGTTTCCACGTCTATGGATTTTTTTACCTTGATGCTCACCTCTCCAAGAACATACGGCCCCGCTTTTCTCAATTTCAGGTTCTCAAAGCTCATCACGCCTGTACATTCATTCAAAACCGCCCGTATGCTTGACTCGGTTTCCCTGCTTGGACTCACATCTAGGAGTACCAGGATCGCGTCTTTGGATGTCTCGATGCCCACCTTGATGATGAAAAGAGCTATGATCAAAGTGATAATACCTTCCCCGTATCTCATGTGAAGTGATGAAAACGCGATACCGATCACCACTCCCATCGATGCCAGAACGTCTTTCAGCCGATCCTTGCTGCTGGAGAGGAGACTCTGGCTCCTGGCACGTCTGCCCTTTTTTTTAAGATAAACGTACATCCAGAAAGACGCGATACCAGAAAAAACCGCGACCCCGAGGGTTGGGAAGAGAAAGGTTATCTCGCGAAGGCGGAAAATTCTTTGGTATCCCTTGATCCCAAGGAGTATGGCGGCAAAGACGATAAACCCGGAGATGAATAAGGCTGCCAGGCTCTCTGCCTTGTAATACCCGTACTGGAATTTTTCATCGGGCTTGCGTCTCGCCATCCGAATCCCAAGGTAGGCGGCCAGACTGGTTATCACATCGGTTGAGGAATCAAGCGCATCTGCTGTTAAGATTACCGCGCCGGACAGCGTTCCAAAAACACCTTTTGAAATGGCGAGCAACGCTGATACCACCATGGTCACCAGCGCGGCCTTTTGCCCTTCACGCAGCCTCGCCACAAGATCTTTCTGCTCCTGCTTTCTCTTTTCAGGCTTTTGTTCCTGTTGACCTGTCACCTTTTCTCTTTCCATGTTACGGTACCGGCTGCGCGTTTCGAAAGTCGTGCTCCATGTTCTCATGATGAATGGAGTCCTCCATCTCGACGGTGTGGCACACTGCACAGGTGCGGTTGGAGCCGATAGGATAGGGAAACCCGGCATACTGCATGGGCTGCATATTGTCGCGGTTCTTCATGTAGGGGTTCTGCGCGGGATAGAGGGCGTGGGGAGAACCATGGCAGGCCTCACACCGAATCCCCCCTTCCCCGACGCGGATGCGATACAGCCCGGAAAATTCCTGGTTCCAATGATTAAACGCGTTGGGGCTCCCTTTCGGTGCCCTGAAATCCTGATGGCATGTCAGGCAGTCCGGCTCCTGGACCCAGGGAATGCGCGGATTGATTTTTTCAACCGAACCCACGTGCACGGGTCTGAGATGGGCCATCAACCTTTTGCTCCTGCTTTTTGTTTTTTCGGCTTTCAGCAACGCGAGGCCGTGTTCCTGCATGTTCCCGTGACAGTTCACACAAGTCATCCCTATGGTGTTATGAAACCCTCGCGCGCACCGGGTATTCCCCTGCCTCTTGGCAGGATGGCACAGAACACAGGATCGCGCATCGTCGTAGGGCATGTAATTGGCATGCCAGCCATGCATGGCCGCGGAAAAATTGAGCGGTCCTTCTTTCCCGGGTGATCCCAGGACAGCGTCGGCATGACAGCTCTGGCAGAGTTTCGGCCTTCCCTGGCGCGCCTGCTTGAGCAGGCTTGTTCCCTCCAGATGGTCATGCACGGCAAGAATATTGGTGGACGTGGTGGCATCAATACCCGCCACGCCTTTCATGCGCCACCCGCCCTCGTGACAATTGCGGCAGCCCATTTCAGTAGAGACAGGTGCCACCACTCTGGTGGTGGCAAGGACTTTCCCGGTTTCGGGATCCTTTGCCGCTACGGTGAAGACAGGGTAAGGATTGTACGAGCCGTCATCTTTATAGGGCGCCACGGGAATACCTTCAGCAATAAAAGCGGAACGGTCATTGTTGTAACCAAATTTCCCTGCCAGGCCGTTCCCATGAAGGCCGATATTTTCCTTTATTTTCTTCCCGAAATAAGACTCGGTATATTTCCAGAAACCCAGATGCGCGGCCGGATTCCGGTATCCGTCCTCAACCGCATATGCGAGTTCCACCCCCTCACTGACCAGATCCGGTGTCTCTCCCCGCCTGATGAGCACTGCTTCCAGTGTGTTGCCCGGCGGCAGAATAACGAACCAGGGATCGCTGTCGGAAATGCAATGCATTCCCAGATCGTTCCAGGCCAGCAGCACGTATTCATCCGTGTCCTTGTCAAAAGGTGGTATCTTTTGCTCCCCCTTCTCCAGGTGCTGCCCGTCTGCCTGGCGAGCCGGTCCCTTGTTGTGAAAGGTCCTGCTGACGTAGGCGGCCAGGGCCCCTTTTTCTTTTTCCGTCCCCATGAAGGGTGGCATGTACTGCTGTACGTTCCCCTGCCCGGTCAGAAGGGCCTCCACACCCAGTTCAGTGAAGTCCCTGGTCCGGGAAACAACATCGTTATGCAGTCCTCCCACCGTGTGGCAGCTCAGACATTGCAATAAAAACAGGTCATGGCCGCCGGGGAGCGTGTTTTCCGGATCCACCTCCTTTATGGTCGTCCATCTGGCGTGCTGCAGGAATCCTTCCCTGTTCAATTTCTCAACTGACGATTTCCTGGCCATATTCGAATACATGAACCCATGAATAACAAAAGGTTTCCTGGCTATCTCACGGGAATACTCAAATCCGCCCATCCAGAACAGTCCGATCAGGACCAGGAAAAAGCTCAAGGCCCGCTGAACCCCGACACCCCATTTGAGAGCAAGAAGCAGGCCAAAAATAAAAAGAACCACGGTGAGGATCATGAAAAGTTGATAAAAGAGGGCGGTTTCGGGGTTTACGGAGAAGGCCGTATGACGAACCGAAAACGGCGTCGCAGAGTAGTACCAGATACCGGAGACAACAAGGCCCGGCAGGGGATAGAGGAGCCACTTGGTGCAGTACCGCATCATGGTGGTCCTGAACCGGCTGTCTTTCTGAAACACCGTGGTAAGATAGCCAAAGAGCCCCGCGATCATGAAGGCCATGCAGGTACGGAAAAACATGGAAGGCAAAAAGGTGGCATTCAGATATCCGTCCCAGAAGGCGTGCGTTTCCAGCCATTTCCCCGGGGTGAGCATGAAAGCGAGAATCCCGTTCACCGCCACCAGGCTGAGCCAGGCGAAGAGAAAGTAAAGGAATGCAAGGGTCAGACGCTCTTTTTTCTGCAGGTCCGAAAATTTATAGTGGTAGAGAAGGAGCGCCACAATCTCACCGAGAAAGAAGACCCACTCGATGGCCCATGCAAAGACAAAATAGTGAATAAGGACGGAAGTGCCTGCCGGATTTACAAGCGCGATAATGAACCAGATCCCCACACCGCTCACCCCGCCGAAGACCATGGTGAGAAGCAGGAAAAACCAGGTGTGCTTGCGCACATATTCATGAATAAGGGGGTTGTTCTCCCTGAAGCCCTTCACATCCGTCAGCCAGATAAACAAGCCTCCCCCCACCGCGAGATGCGCGATGTACACGTGCAATACCGAGATAAACGCGATAAGCGTACCGCCGCCGAGGCCGAGCACCTCCCACACCGGATAATTCATCAGACAACCCTCCCGTGACCGGCTGAAGCGGACAATTTGATCATGAAACCAATCGCAAAAATCCCCCCAACAAGAATCCCCAGGAAAAGGGCCATTACCCCGTACTGGGGATTCACGCGCAGGGTGCTGAGGGTGAATTTGCCGCTGAGATACATGGCCCTCAGGTTATGGCGGGTGACAATCATGGCAGCCAGGGTAAGGGTAAACAGGACACCGGTTGTGTACAACCTGTTCGAAAAAGCAGCGACAACAGCCCCTATGGCGCCCGAGAAGCCTGTCAGGAAGACAATCGTGGAGAAAAGGTCTCTCCCCATGAAATTCAGCAGGAAACCATGGGGTATGGTTATCAGGAACCACATGCCCATGAGGACCTGGGCTATGGTCGCGTATCCGAATATCGTGAGACCGGCACTCCGGTTTTCGCCTGAGCCTGTTCTCCTTTTTCCCGCGTGCCTCCTGCCAAGGAATGCCATGAAAAGCCCGCCCACAGCCACCGAGGCCGCAACAAAATGCAGATAGCGTGGAATCAGCGTGGGATCGGAAAGATTGAGCAAGGTACCCCGGCGGTTTTCAAAATAGGCTGTCCATTTCTCCGGCTGGACCATAAGCGTCATGTTATTCACAAGCATCAGCCCGATGCTGAGCACGATAAGGGCGGCTGCCCAGAGAGCGGCTTTTGAAAGAGCCGGGTTTGTCTCGCCTTTTTTCGCAAAGAGATAGGCCCCATAGTAAGCCAGGATCAGAAACGGAATAATCAGAATCCAGTACGCGGCCATGAGGACCGAACTGGTATAGAAAAGGTGGCCGTAGATGACCTGCATGAACAGCAGGGGAGCAACGCCGAAGTTGATTCCCAGCGCAAAAAGAGACGGGATTTTTCCGGCAACCCCATCATGCACGGGATTTTGAAGAGACCCTTTCTTCCCTTTTAACCCCCGAAACAGGATGATCAGGATACTCCCCAGTGCCGTGTTTATCAACAGGATGTGCATGCCGAAAAGCAGAATATCCAGCACAAGAAACACCCATGCCGGCGCTGGAATAATATCCGGGATCGGGATGAGCGACAAGGAATTCATGGCAACCTCCTGCTTTGGGCTTTTCAGCGTCAAACAAAGCCTTATTATATTTCTTATTTAATAATAATGTCCATAGACCGCAAGGTGAAAATGAGCAGAAAAATAGGGAAAGGTGATTACGCGGACTTTTTGGTAATCTTCAAGAAATAGTTAATCCCAAGGGATTCCTCGATCACCTGGATATCTTCAATACTCTCTTCAGGAATGGCCCTCGCAAACTCAAGGATGTCCTGCCTGTCTCTGTAAAAGAGAACCCAGTCATAGACATACTCCATGACAAACTTCAGGTCCCTTGGATTGTTATGGCTAAAATTTCCCACAACCAGTGAACCTCCCGGCCTCACCAGTTCAAACAGGTTCTTGGTGAACCTCCCGGCCTCACCAGTTCAAACAGGTTCTTGGTGAGGGCGACCGTGCCTTTACTATCATCAAGGGGAAAAGTTTTTATATAATCATAAAGACCTGAACTATAAACCAGGTCAAATGTTTCTCTCTGCAAATATTTCAATTCGTACTTCAAAGGCCCGAGAAGTGACCTGAATCCATTGAAATCCTTTCGCGGATAACAGTATTTCTCCAACAGTTTTCTTGGGCGGGCAGTGAGATATTTGCCGGCAATAATCTGAAAGGCGTTAGCAAGCGCGTATTTGAACCGAGGGTCACGGTCCGAAACATCATAAGTCTTCAAGGTATCCATATCATGGTCAAGAGCCAGGAACTGGTAGCTGTCATCCCGGTATACATCCAGGAGTTCCTTGATCTCCTGTGCCGGCCCTGCGGCAAGGCTCAAAATATTTCCGCCGTTCGCCCTGATAATTTCGCGGGTCAAATAGAGTTTTCGATTCCGAACCGCTTGGCATGCCTTGGTTGAAACTGCATGTTTGTGCAGAAACATGCCGAAAGGTGTTTTCCCCTCAAATTGATTTCGATAGATAAACGCCATCATCTGGGCATCACCGGCGTACCCGTTTGGCTTTTTCATGATCCGCCAGTAGAAAGGCGCTTCCTGTACTATCTGATAATATTTTGATTCTCGGACAAATTCCAGGTGTGCGGTACTCTCTCCATTGCGAAAATTCCCTACGATCCTCCCCAGTTCATCCATCAGCTCAAAGCGCCAGGGTTCAAAAGAATCCAGTTCCTCACTCAGCTTCTCTTCCAGATCACTTCCCTTCTCACTGAGCCTATTCAGCTTCTCCCGGAGTTCAAGGTGACCTGTCTCCATTTCTTTAAATATTTTGACGAATTTATCAATAAGAACAGCCATTATAATTCCTTCTTCTGCGCCGGAAGAGTCCGGGACTACTGGAGGATTTCTCTGACCTTTTGCGAGAGTTTATGGATATTGTACGGTTTCTGCACAAAACCACTGCATCCCCTGGACATAATGGTGCTTGCCTCACCGGTCAGGCTGTATCCACTTGAAAGTAACACCTTGATGTCCGGGTTCTCTTCCCGGAGGAGGTCAAACGTCCTGCTTCCGCTCATTCCCGGCATGATGAGATCGAGGATCACCAGATCCACTTTTGATTTTAACTCCTTGTATACTTCGACAGCTTCTTCTCCACTCTTTGCCGTGAGCACATCGTACCCAAGGTTTTTCAACATATCCGACGCTACGTCGGCGATCATTTCCTCATCGTCCACAAGCAGGATGGTCTCTTTCCCGGTCAAAAGTTGGCTGGTCTCGCAGGCCTTTTCTTTGACCACCGCCTTGTCTTCTGCTGGGAGAAAGAAGGAAAAAGTGCTTCCCTGCCCTACCTTACTTTGCACTTGAAAAAAGCCGCCATGGTTCTTGATGATCCCGTAGGCTGAAGCCAACCCCATCCCGGTTCCCCTGCTCACCTCTTTTGTGGTAAAGAACGGATCAAAAATCCTCTTCATGGTCCTGTGATCCATTCCTATTCCATTGTCCGTCACACTTATCTTCACATACCGTCCCGCTTTCCTCTGATCGCCGTTTTCTTTGCCCCCTTCGATAGTGACATTCCTGCTTCGAATAAGCAGGTCACCGCCGCCCGGCATTGCCTGCCAGGCATTCACGAAGAGATTGAGGAGTACCTGCTCGATCTGGGCTCGGTCAACGCTCACCGCCCATACCTCATCTTCAAAATCAAGGTCCAGAGAAATTTCCTTTTTCGTCCTCCCGAAGAGCTTCGCACACTCAATAATGAGCCCGTTCAGATCCGTTGGTTTGACCTCGTATTTGCCACCGCGAGCAAAGCCGAGCAACTGCCTGGTCAACTCAGAGCCCCTGACCACATATTTTTCGCTGTTCTTGAGGCGTTCATATTTGGGGTCATCCGGGTCCATGTTTAACAGCAACAGGGAAATGTTACCCTGAATTCCCATGAGGAGGTTGTTAAAGTCATGGGCAATACCCCCTGCAAGCTTTCCAAGGGCTTCCATTTTCTGGGCTTCCTGGAGTTTCGATTCCAGCTTTTTCCGTTCCTTTTCAGCACTCTTTCGCTCTTCTATTTCATCACTCAACTCCTTATTTTTGGCCTGGATCTGGGCGGTTCTCTTCATCACGATTTTCTCAAGGCGGCGATTTGCAGACTTGACCTTGTCCTGCTCTTTCTCAAGCTTGAAGGCGAGAAAAAAATCCCTTCGCGTGTAGTACTCAATAAAATAACAGGCAAACATCCCCACCAGGTTTGAGCTGATAAAGAAAAAGTTATTATTCATGAGAACCGAGACCGGGCTTTTGGTTAGCCCGATTGCCACAAATTCATAAAGTGCCACAAGAATCCAGCCGGCGGATGTTGCCCAGATGAACCGAACCCTGGTGAAGGTATACCCCCAGATGAACACCAAAATGAGTCCTGCATAATAGGTCTGGTTCACGGGAGGTGGAAGAATAGCAATCATGTAGATAATTGCGGAACCCGCCACGATCATGGCAGAGGCCACACTGAACTGAAAAAAATGTCTGAATATCGGAAAATAAGAAAAACCGATCACTCCCAAGAGAAAAGGACAGACCACGCCGAACCGGATCGCCCAGAGAGTAGTTTTCAGCTCGGGGACCAGTCTGGCATCGAGAATCCCGAAGAAGCTGTAAAGGACGATTCCCGCAAGCAGGGAAAAACGGACCGTTTTCAAGGAATTCCGATAATAGTCGCTTTGAAAATCCTTCTCTAGCTCGTCTGGAAAGGAAAGAAAAATAGGATGGATTTCCATCTCGTTCTGCCCCTGGGGAGAGGCAGGCATGATAAAATCCCTTTTTGCTTCCAATTCTCTTCACTCTCCTACAAAACTTTTCTTGATCCTTTATGTTAATCGGCACTTTTTCAAATAAGTTGAAGAAAAAATGGGATTGACTGGACTGGAGGATTGGAGGGTTTCAGTTCTTTTCTCAACCTTTGATAGCGCCTGCTGACAGCCCGCTCACAATCCGTTTCTGGAAAAACAAAACCAGCAGGACCAGCGGCGCTGTGGTGAGAAAAGAGGCTGCCGCTATTTCCCCCCACGGGATGGTATGCTCACCCTGAAACAGGGCAATGCCCACGGGCATGGTCTGCCTCGCAGGATCGGTCACGATAAGGAGGGCGAGGAAAAACTCGTTCCACGCATAGATGAAACTCAGGATCGCAGCAGTAAAAATACCCGGAGCAGAAAGCGGCAGGATCACGGAACGTAAGGCTCTTGCCCGGGTACAACCGTCCACCAGGGCAGCAAATTCCAGTTCCTCAGGTATTTGCCGGAAAAAGAGCGTGAGAATCCACACCGCAAGGGGCAGGGTGAGGGCAACATAAGGGAAAATGAGCCCCTGGTAAGTATTGAGCCAGCCAATGAACCGCAGGAGACGCCAAATAGGCCCGGCAATAGCTATCTGAGGAAACATGGCGCACGCGAGGATTCCCAAAAGGATGGGCGATGAGCAGCGGCGAGGCAATCGGGCCAGCCCGTATCCCGCAAACGTCCCGAGGCAGATAGTCACCCCGGTCGCCGTGCCCGCGACAATCAGGGAATTCAAAAGATACCGAAAAAGGCCATAATGGGAAATGGCGGAACGAAAGAACTCCAGGGAACCCGAGGGCAACCATCGTGGCGGGATGGCCGTCACCTGCGCCTGGGTTTTGAAGGCCGTGGTAACGAAAAACAAAAACGGGGCCAGGGAAAAAACAAGGGCAAACAGCATGCCCGCAAGCAGAACCATTTTTTTCCATACCCCGCGTTTCACCAGCTCTCTCCAAGCACGCGCCGGCCCACCACCTTGACATAAACCACCGCGAGGATCATCACGATAAGAAAGATGCACACGGATACGGCCGATCCGTATCCCATGAAGCCTTCCACAAACATTTTCTTGTATCCATAAAGCTGAAGCACATTTGTTGCATCCGCCGGGCCTCCCTGCGTCATAACAAAGGCCAGGTCAAATACCCGGAAGGCATCAATGGTCCTGAAAAGTAACGCAATGAGCAGGGCGGGCCTGATGAGGGGCCAGGTAATATGTCGAAAACAATTCCAGGTCCCTGCCCCATCCACCCGAGCGGCCTGGTAAAGCTCCTCAGGGATAACCTGCAATCCTGCCAGGATCAAGAGAGCGGCAAAGCTGGAGGTTTTCCAGACATCCGCGATAATAATGGCCGCAAGGGCTGTTCCCGGCTGTGCGAGCCAGGCGATATACCGGGAGGCGTCTGCCCCGAATGCCATATAATTGACCATTCCATACGCGTCGTTCAACAGAAATCGCCACATCTGTGCCGCCACCACGGTCGGGATTGCCCATGGAATCAGAACGCACGCCCGCAGGGTCCCGCGACCTGGAAAACGTTGATGAATCACCACGGCAAGCAGGAGCCCGATCAGCAATTCAAAAAAAGTTGTTGCGCCAACAAAAACAAGCGTGATCCAAAATGAGTGGAGTGCAACAGGGTCTTTCAAGAGATGGAGGTAATTTTCAAGCCCAACAAACGGCATCCCGAGAGCCGGCAGACTGATCACAATCCTCCGCAGGCTCAAGAGGATGGACTGAAAGATGGGAAAGACTATGAAAAAACACAGGATCAGGGCTGCCGGGGCAACCAGGGTCAAGTTGAAGGTGTGGTCCCTGCGGGTCATTTTTCGAGCATGGTACCCAATTTCAAGAGTTCCTGGATTCTGTTCGACGCAATCGCCGCCAGCCCTTTAATGTCGGAGTCCCTCTCCACGAGGGCCTTGCTGAAAAAGCGCTGCAGTTCCTGGCTGATCATGGGATAGACCGGAGAGAGAGGTCGCGGCCTTGCCCTTTCAAAGGCGGGCAGAAACGCTTGCAGGCTGGGCATCTTTTCCCGCACTTCCGGGTCCTGATAGACTGATTTCCTGGTCGGTGCCAGGCCTGCTTCCACTGCGAGTCTTTTTTGGCTCTCCGCGGAAGACAGGAATTGAATAAAACGCCAACTCTCTGCAGGGTGACGGGAATAGCGGTTGATTCCCAGTTGCCACCCGCCCAGGGTCGAAGCCGGTCTGAAACCGTGAAACGCCGGCAAGGGCCCTACCCCCACCTTCCCGGCCACCCTCGACCGCCCAGGATCATTCGCAACCGCCCAGGCATAAGGCCAATTGCGATGAAAGACGGCCTTCCCCTGGATAAAAAGATCAAGGGATTCCGGTTCTTCATAGTTCA
>JAFDGR010000246.1 GCA_019309145.1 Deltaproteobacteria bacterium
AGGGTTCTGGCCTTCTCGAATCCTTTCAATATACCAGTCTGCCGCTTCATGCGCTTCCTGCAACCACTGCTCTTGCACAGTAGGGTCAGGCGTGAGGTCTCCTGCTTTAGACTTGTCAAAACATACACGCTCCCCAAGAAAAGCCGGTTCTACGGAGACATGAGTACCAAAGCCCCTATCGCAGAGGTGGTTCAAGTGCTTGAGCCGATCCACCAAACTACAATTACTATTCGGAGTGAAGGTAGCTCGCAACGTGGTAGCTTTGATAGCCCGGGGTGCATAGGTTCGGAGCAACTCCAACGCTTTGATAACCCTGCTGTAAGAACCGTCACCACTATGAGTCTTACGTGTGGCATCATGAGCATGCTGAGGTCCATCAATACTGACGATCAGAGAAAAGTTGTGCTTGTTGATATACTGTGCCCATTCCTCGTTGATAAGGGTAGCGTTGGTCGTCAAGTGAAACCGACAAGACCCCGCCCCAAAAACCCCCTCCGCATACTTCACAATCTTACGCAAAAGAGCACCCGCCACCAACGGTTCACCACCAAAGAATCCTATTGAAACAGGCTGTGATGGCGTCGGCTTCGCAGCAACCCGCAGGGAGAACTTCGAGATCGCATCAACAGCAGTCTCAAAGGTCATGGTCTTCTTTGCCCTACTCCTCGCATTATCCTCAGAAACAAAGCAGTTATGGCACAAAGCACCCTGTGATACATAGGTCCTCGAAGAAGTCGTTAAGTTAACAACGTCACCTTCACCTATATCCTCGACCGCGATTATCTTAGCCTTAGTACCATACACAGTCTTATTAAGTAAGTAATTTCGTTTTCTGAAACACTGCGGATGCATCATAGCAATAAACCGTGCAGGCTGAGATTTACCAAGCAATCGAACACGCTGACACTTACGATAATCGTCAACATGAACTTTGAAACCCAACCGATGCAGATACTCCACGCACCGAATCAAGTGCTCACCCTTGTTTTGGCTTATAGACCACAAACCACCAGAAATGCAACCTTCTGCATCAAAGAATCCTGCCAACCATCCTTTAACATACTCATCAGATTCTTCAGCAGGTGATTCCATCAACCCAAATACAACAGAAGCCTTTCCTACACGAAGTGCCGGTAACCCTTCGTGTGTACATGTATGCAGAGTCCAACCAAACCGGTCAGCTACCCGCGAAAACTGATCAATCAATTCTTCGTCTTTCAACGCAAGCCTAAACCAAGTATGCAACCTACGCTTACGGACGGTATTCTTTCGTTTGTAAGAACCGTATTCCTTAACAACAAATGTACCGCCCCCGGCAGCCAAACCTTGCAACCAACCTAACCAATAATCCTCGGTGAATAACGGACCTTCTGGCGCTGGCAACCCTTGCCACACAGTGGTACCCACACGTGGAGGAACAAAAGATCGACCTGTGAACCAAGGATGCTCTGGTGTACTCACTAAGGTACTACCGTTATCCAGTGTAATCTTTACCAAATTACTGCGCCGCCTAAGAACTCGCTGCACAATAGCTTCTTCATAACGAGTATGCTTGCCTTTTGCACTTCTTTCATTGAAACCAAGCACCTTGTCACCAACAAGTATGCTACCTATCTGCCGAGTCGTACCATCTGACATAGTTATTAGTGAATCAGGTGGTACACAGTAGGAACACGCAAGATTGCACGCATCTGTCAACTCAAGAACGAGGTGCGGGCAAGCAGGGGCGTTAGCAAGACGGAACGTTGGCTTCCACTCCACAGGATGCATCTCAGGGATTTCACCCTCATACGTAGCAAGCACCATAGAGTTGGGGTCCCATACATAATGCCTACCCCTAAAGTCATACTTGACAAACTCTGGCTCTGCTGGAGCTTTAGCCGGATAACCACCACAACCCTTGGTAAGCTGAAAGTACTGATCCATCCCGCCCCCCTTTGGTATTACTCTTGCAGAATATGCATACAATAGGTTTGACAACCCCCCATTTCACAACCCTGTAATTGACAAGTTAATGTTTGACACTCAGTCTGGCAGATAGCTTGACACTCAGCTTGACACTCAGCTTGGCACTCAGTCTGGCAATCAGCTTGGCACTCAGTCTGGCAATCAACTTGGCACTCAGTCTGGCAATCAGCTTGGCACTCAGTCTGGCAATCAACTTGGCACTCAGTCTGGCAATCAGTAAGACAGGCACCCGGGCCTTCCGCACCAGCACTAGTACAACCAAACTGACATGTATTCTCACAAGACCATTCACAATTGGCCTCGCAAGACTCCGTACAACTCAACTCGCAACTACCTACTTGGCAAGTGTGCTCGCAGGGACCGCACTCACAATCAATCTCACAGCAGCCCTGACAAGCACTCTCACAGGCGCTGGCACAAGTCACCTTAACATCAAGTCTATCCAGCCCGGGGAACCATTCGTCCTCAGGTTCTCCAATAATCTCGCTGCCCTTCCAAACATCTACATCATAGGATGCAGGGAAGTTGCCTATCATGTCCTCTGGAAACTCCATGCCGTCCTGCAACGGCACATCCAAAACTTCCTTACGGAGGATCACATGAATAGGTCGTTGATCATCCACAAGACCGATAAGACGCTTGCCTTCTGTCCGGGTAACAAGGTCCCCTGTCTCAACACCCACCTCACACGAATACTCACAGGTTGTCTCACAGAAAGACTCGCAGGAACTTGAGCATACACCAAAATCTACACGAGCCGATTTCAGGGGGAACTGCTGCGATTCTTCGAGACTGTAGTTCTTGATCTCCTGCGGTATTTGCTTCCAAAGCTCATGGACAATGGGAGGTGCCTCGCCCTGTAGGGTCCAACTAACCCGCCAACTTTCGTGGGTACCCTTGATCTTATAGAAGTAGACAAGATTCCGCATCAGGTAACGAGCAAAGTCCTCATTGACATCGCTACCGACCATAGTACCGATAAGGTAAGAGAGATGCTTGAAATACTCAGGTGGCACCTCATCAGTATCAGTGATCTTGAACATTTCCTGAATGAGTTCATGTGTTTCATCAAACTGGTCCGCAATAAGTTCGACCAGCCGCTTCAAGATGGGGTCGTCACCGGGTTCATCAAGACCTTCGGAATAGAAGGCATCCCTCGCCCGAAGAAAGTTTGGCAAATATCTATATAGATCGGTCATGTCTGTACCGCCAATTCGCATGCAGTCGTACAACCTGTCTGACATTCAAGCTCACAAGCATCCTGACAAACCGTTTCACAAGTAACTTGGCACACTGCCTCACATGCCGCTTGACAGGCAGTCTCACACTGAGTACAACCTTCCTCAAGCATAGGCTCGCACCCAGACTCGCAAGCATCTTGACAGGAGGTCTGACACCCCTCTTGACAGGAGCCTGATTGGCAATCCGTCTGACAACCCTGCACCATACAGGCTTCCTGACAAAGGTCCTCGCAAGTAGCCTGACAAGTCGTCTCACAAACAGTTTCACACGTGCCCTCTTCACCACATTCACAGCAAGTCTGACACGCAGATTCACAATAGCTCACGCAAACAGTAGTCACGAGGAATGTATCAAACGTTGTAGGGAAACTGTTCCCAATACGTGCCTGACATTCTGAACCACCGTAGACCTGTGCCTCTTCCTCGCAACCTGCCTCACAATAGACTTGGCACGACATGAGGCAACCAGCTATTGAATCAGCAGGCGTAGAGAACTGATCAGAGATATCGACCGGGATGGCTAACTTGCGAACAAGAACATGGATGGGTAACGTCTCTCCAATCTCATCGATCAGAGCCTGCCCCTCTTTCGGCGTCAAATAATCTAGTTCCTGCTGGTACTCGCAGAAGGATTCGCAAGAGGTATCGCACACCACCCGAGCGACATCCACTCTTGCAGACTTGTATGGAAAATAGCTACTGGAGATTCGTGAATAGATGTATTGTTCGTAGAGTTCGTGCTTGAACAACTCGATCAAACGAGCGGCCTTCTCCCCAGCAAAAGCTGCTCGTTTCTCGAAACCTTGATGGGTACCCTTCAGCTTGAGGAGATCAGCTAGGACTCGAAGAAATTCCCTACGATCTGTATCACTCCAACCCCCGGGTATTTGCTCTCCAAGGAGCCATGCCAAGTAATCGATGTACCTCAGTGGACACGTATCAACATCGATATTAGTGATGAGGCCAGTAATCAAATCCGACGTAAGCCCCGTCTCCGTCTCGATAAGCTCTACAAGCTTCTCCAAAACAGGACGGCCACCATCGGCGTCTACATTCTCCCTAGAGTCCCTGAAACGAATATAGGACGGTAGGTATTGGTAGAGATTGTAATCGCCCACCGGCATGAATTAATCGCCTTTCGATACGGCGTATACTACCGCACCGTATACCCGCTGTCAAGACAAAATCATTGACTCAGCGGTTCGTCCGGCGGTATGACTACAAGAGGCAAATCCAAGGGTCCTCCGCTGTGCCCGTTGCTTCGCCGTATGAACTCCAATTCCTTCTGAACCCCTATCAAGGCATCCTTGGTTCTGTCAGTGACCTGTTTCTGCTCCTTAAGCGTCTCGTGGATACCATCGAAAGTCTTCTCAGACTGCTTGACGTGCTCCTCCAGAATGGTGGCGTTATGATTGACTTTCCTAC
>JAFDGR010000247.1 GCA_019309145.1 Deltaproteobacteria bacterium
GTTAGCGTTAGCCCTTCTACCTTTTCGCCAAATAGTCCTTATGTTACTGACGTTTCCAGGCGATTCGAACCGCCATCTGCCACATATTTTTTTGGGACGGATGAGCTCGGCAGGTGTGTTTTCAGTCGGATAATCTACGGAACCAGAATATCACTTGTAACCGGGTTGTCTATCCTCCTGTTGTCTTTGTCCTATGGAGGATTGCTGGGAACCCTGGCCGGCTACTATGGAGGTTGGCTGGACGAAGTGATTATGCGTCTGACGGATACATTCATGTCCATCCCTTCTATTGTTTCCGCGCTTGTCCTGGCACGGGCCCTCGGTTCTGGAATAGGAAATGTGTCGATCATCCTTTCTGTTGCTATATGGCCGGGATATGCTCGCATGATACGGGGCCTCATATCGGATATCAAAAACGAACATTATGTGGAAACAGCCAAAATCATTGGTCTCAGAAGTTCTTATATACTGGTCAAACACATCCTGCCCGGCGTATTGCCCCCCATATTGGTTATGGCTACCCTGGGTATGGGAAGGAACATACTAATGATATCTTCATTAAGTTTTCTGGGCTTGGGGATTGTCGAACCTACACCGGAATGGGGTGCGATGCTCAATAAAGGCATAACTTATATCCGCACTGCGCCCCAAATCGCCTTATTTCCAGGGCTCTTTATATCTTTGACCGTCCTCTCATTTAACCTGCTGGGTGATCAGCTTGGTGATGCACTCATCGGGAACACCGAGCATCGAAATATTTTTATGCGCGGTTTAGGAGGCTCAAAGTGAGTGATCTCTTGCGGGTAGAGGAGCTAAAGGTTAACTATTACAGCTCAAAGGGCAAAGTTTACGCGCTTCGCGGTGTGTCTTTCAACATTAAAAGAGGGGAAATTTACGGCATCATCGGTGAAACCGGCTCCGGAAAAACAACAATATGCCACGCGGTCATGGGGTTTATTGGTAAGAAGGCCGACATATCCGGTAGAATCTTTTTTAAAGGACGAAACCTATTAACCCTCAAGGAAAAAGAACTTCGCAAACTATACTGTAGAGAAATGGCATTACTCCCCCAGAGTATCGCTTCTTTAAATCCACTCATGACAATTGGGACCCATATTGAAGAAACCTTAAGAGCACGTTCCAACATTAGGGGAGCGCAATCCCTTAAGAAAAAGGCCTTGGATCTATTGATGACCTTTCAGTTCTCCGACCCTAAGCTTGTTTATCGTTCTTTTCCATCTCAATTGAGCGGCGGAATGAATCAAAGAGCCGTTATGGCCATAACGTTTTGCTGTTCCCCTTCTTTGGTAATAGCTGACGAACCGACCAAAAGCCTTGATCTTGGGTTGAAGGATTCCTTCCTTGAAACAATGGATCGTTTGAAAGGAGACCGAAATATTTCAATGTTAATAGTCACCCATGACCTCGAAGTTGTAGAGAAGGTATGTGATGGAATTGCAGTGATTTATGATGGCTTGTTTGTAGAGACAGGGAAAGCAGGAGATGTCATGTCGATGCCTCTTCATCCATATACCCGTTCTCTAATACAGGCCTTACCGAAAAATGGGATGTGTCCCACATGGGGATTTGCACCGAGTTCGCTTGAGAATAACGATGGTTGCTCCTTTCAACCCCGATGCCCCGTAGGCAAGAGACTTGAGAAAAAGCATATTGTTCCCTCATCCGTTATGGTTGGTAAAGACCATCTGGTTTGGTGTTGTGATGTTAAAGGTTAGAAATCTGACAAAGGTTTATTATACCGGTATATTTTCCAGAAGATCGATATTTGCCTTAAATAATCTCTCTTTTGATGTTAACCGGGGCGATATTTTTGGAATTGTAGGTGAAAGCGGCTCTGGAAAGACTACTATAGCTCAAATATTGTTGAGATTGATAGAGCCTGATCATGGAAGTGTCTATTTTGACAAACAAAACCTATTAACCCTAAACGGCGAAAAGCTGCGAAGATTTCGTCAGAGGATACAGGCCGTCTCCCAGAATTATGAAAGTGCCTTGAACCCGCGCATGAAAATCGAAGAGAGCCTAAAAGAAGTATTTCTGGTAAAAGGAAAAAAGCGCTGCAAAGAAATAACGAGAAAAAGTTTGTCAGCAAGACTTAATGAGGTCGGCCTTAATGAAGAGCATCTGGATCGCTACCCTGCCCAGCTTTCAGGTGGACAATTACAGCGTATCAACATTGCCCGTGCCATAGCCCTGGAACCCGAATTGATCATAGCAGACGAACCCACTTCCAATCTTGATGTTTCTGTTCAAGCCCAGATTATACATCTGATGTTGGGCCTCAAGAGCAAGACTAATTCCACCTTGATCTTTATATCCCATGACCTGGATTTGGTCTCATTAATATGCAATCGAGTCGCTGTTATTAAGAGAGGAAAAATTGTTGAAACGGGAGTAACAGAAAAAATATTAAAGCATGGGGGTAAAAAATGTCTTTTTCAATGACATTCGTCTCGGTTTCTGACGGCGGATTGCGCTACCTTGCCGAAGTTGTGGATGGCTTCATTGCTGGAGAAGAATTCGGCCATCTCTTTGAAGGCAAAATAAAGATAGAGATGTATTTTGTGGGCGAACACAAGGATCACTCAGAAAGTTTTTCAGCAATTGAGAGGTCGATCCTATCATCAGATATTGTCTTGCTCGATTTGATGGGCGCAGACAGGTCGGTTTCAGACAGGATTGACAAGATAATTGAAGGATATGGAAGAAACGTAGTGTTGCTTGGATACGGAAGTGAATATCTCAGGTCGCGCGTGTGTCTGGGTTCTTTTTCACTTAGCAAGATAATGAATATGATGAAGCTAATGAGAAAGAAGGGGAGCAAACAAGATAGGACCTTCTTTGATATGGAAAAGATGCTTGACCGGATGGAGACCCTTGGTAAGATAGCGCCCTTTGGTTTGCTCAAGGACATGCGGAACTGGGTCCTGCTGGGAAAATTCTGGAGAAATGCAGGCCCCGAAAACATAAAGAATATGATCCTGCTGCTATGCCGCGACTACAGCAAGATCAAAGAGCTGCCTAGGCCGGGCGACCCAATAGACTATTCAAGGCATGTTCTTTTTGATCCTGAAAAGTTGCGTGGGTTTGAGACCCTTGGTGAACTAAAAAATGAATGGGGGTGGGATAAGAGCCGACGGACAGTAGGCGTGCTCTTTTTCAATTTTAATTATCCAAACTATTCCTTCGGCATACTTTCCGAGGTAATAGCACATTTGAGGAGAAAATATAATCTCGTTCCATTCGGAGTGTCGTTTGGTTCAGATAAGTATAAAAAAATAAACAGGATACTGGATGAAGGCCTGAAACTCGACCTTGTGTGGAATTTTCTCCCTTTCCGGTTCGGGGCCGGGCCGATGGGTGGTGATGTTGAATCAGGCCTTAAGATATTCCGCAGGATCAATGTCCCTATTATGCATCCGTTTTTCCTGGGAAAGCGAAAGATAGAGGACTGGGAAGAATCAGTCAAAGGCCTCAGTCCGGTGGAGATTATTGTCCATGTTATGCTTCCTGAATTGGATGGAGTAGTAGATGTTATACCCATTGCAGCCTTGCAGAATGATCCGAATGGCAGAATCGAGGATCTGCAGGAATTACGTCTTATTGAGCATCGTTTCAAAAAATTGATCGCTCGGTCGGAGAGCTATATTACTCTTCGAAGTAAAAGCAACAAAGATAAGCGTATCGCCTTTGTGCTGTATAACTACCCACCGGGGGAAGGGAATGTTGGAGGCGGATCCTTTCTGGATACCTTTAAATCGATTGAACGGATCACCTCAAGAATGAAGGATACAGGATATCACTGTGATCAGATATCGGCCTCGGATTTAGAAGAGATATTTATGAATAATGGCGTATGCAATTCGGCCGAATGGTCTAACCGGGAAGCTGTTAAAACCCGCTATAATCTTGAGAAATATGTAACAGACACAGGTAGTAATCTGCACCAATTTTTGGTTAATCGCATATCAAAGGACTGGGGGAACCCGCCGGGGCAGATCATGACGGATGACGACTCATTTCTTATACCAGGGATTATAAACGGGAATATATTTGTCGGATTACAACCATCAAGAGGTTCATTTGAAGATCCATCTAAACTGTATCATGATAAGGACCTGCCACCCCATCACCAGTATCTGGCCTTTTATCGCTGGCTGGAAAGAGAGTTTAAGGCTGATGTTGTTATCCATGTCGGCACCCATGGAACATTGGAATTTCTGCCCGGCAAGGAAAGCGCTCTTAGCGATAAGTGCTTTCCTGATTATATAATAGGCAAGATGACCCACCTGTATCTTTATTACAGCGGAAATCCATCAGAGGCGACTATTGCCAAACGCCGTATTTATGGATGTCTGATCAGTTATTCGGGTCCGCCTTTTAGACGCTCCGGTTCCTATGCCGATTATATAGAACTTGAGAATATGATCAACGAATACATTGAGGCAGGACATTTGTTACCTCAAAAACAGACTGATCTTATGAAAAAGATCAAAAATAAAGTTGCAGAAATTAAATTGATCGTAGACGGTGATTTTACAGTGGATAACATTTCCAACGAGCTGATTCGGCTGAAAAGCTCTTTGATACCGGTTGGTCTG
>JAFDGR010000248.1 GCA_019309145.1 Deltaproteobacteria bacterium
ATGGCCTTTGTAAAGGTTGGAGCAAAAGGTATGCGGCCTAATACCCTGATATTATGCTCCCCCGCCACATGCTCGATGGCTTTAGCCTCATCGGTGTTCAGGTCAAACTTGTTGATGGAAAGAAGTGCCGGTACCCTGAAGTGGGCCGCCAGTTGGGCCACCCGTTCCATATCATGGCGGCCGGAGACCGTGGGCTCAGCCACAATGAGCACCGCGGAAGCCCCGCCGATTGAGGCAATAACCGGGCATCCAACCCCCGGGGGTCCATCCGTGAGGATCAGGTCGAGGCTCTTGGCTTCACCCAGCTTCTTGGCTTCCTGCCGGGCAAGGGTAACCAGCTTTCCGGAGTTTTCCTCTGCGATTCCGAGCCTGCCATGCACCATGGGGCCGAAACGGGTATCTGATATATACCATTCTCCGCAGGTCTGTTCCGGGAAATCTATGGCCTTTTCCGGACAGAAATACCAGCACACCCCACATCCTTCACATGATATGGGATCAACTTCAAATGCTTCACTGATGGCATTCCATCGGCACAATTCGCGGCACAGGCCGCATTCGGTACACTTTTCCTTATCGATAATCGCCTTGTTGCCGCCTTTGAAGTCATGGCGTTCCAGGATTTCAGGAGCCATGATCAAATGCAAGTCAGCAGCATCAACATCCGCATCACAAAGGACCTTGTTTTCGGCCAGGGCTGCAAAGGCAGAGACAATACTGGTCTTACCGGTCCCTCCTTTTCCGCTTATGATAACCAGCTCTTTCATGAAGTCTGCTTTCCTTCCTTCTTTACAATGTCTGTTATGTCTTCATACAAATCGACAAATCTCTGTTTCCACTCCGGCATTTCGTCTATGATCATCTTTCCCCTGGAATAAGCTTCCGCGATTTTCCGATCAAACGGGATCTCCATTAATAGGGGAACATTTTCGTTTTCAGCGTATTTCCTGACCTCGTCATCACCGAGGTCCGACCGGTTAATCACCAGGCCGCAGGGAATACCCAGCACGCGCACGGCGCCCACGGCCAGTTTCAGATCATGAAGCCCGAATGGCGTAGGTTCTGTCACCAGGAGGATAAAGTCCGCTCCTTTCATTGCCTCGATAACGGGACAGGAAGTCCCCGGGGGAGCATCGATAATGGTCAGGCCGTCCGGCTTGGTAAGAGAGCGCACCTTGCCGATTAAAGGGGGAGACATGGCCTCGCCAATACGTAATCTCCCGTGTGCAAAACTGAGCCCGTTCCTACGCCCTTCTTCAATGATCCCCATTTCTCGACCCGTCTCAGTAATGGCGTCTTCAGGGCAGACCTCCATACAGCCGCCACAACTGTGACAGAGCTCGTGAAAGGGAAGCACGGTCTCACCGATGACGATAATTGCCTTGAACTGGCAGATTTCAGCACATTTTCCACAAAGGGTACATTTCTTTTCATCCACCACCGGGACCGGCGTGGTCACCGTCTCGCTCCTCTCTATGGTTGGGTGGATAAAGAGGTGAGCGTTTGGCTCTTCCACATCGCAGTCAAGCAGTTGTACATCCCCGTCCAGTGACAGGGCAAGATTTGTGGACACGGTGGTTTTTCCCGTGCCCCCTTTTCCACTTGCTACACTAATAATCATATCTGAATCCGGAGTTTGGAATAAGCCTCCGTCCTCCTTTCCTGTTTGTTTTTCGACTTACCCTTCTCTGAGGAGTTCGACACTTAACGTTTTTTTGCCAAGCAACAGAAAGAGGCCTTGTGAGCAGTGAACCGGCATATTCCCTCTGCTCCGTTCGCTTCGCCCTCCATGGCTCCGCTCACTGCGGATCAGGCACTCAACATATTGAGTGCCTGATGACGCCGCCTCGGGAACATCCCGTTCCCCTGCTTTCCCGGAAAGACCCTACGCCTTGGGCCCTGTGCCTTACGCCTCATACCCTATGCCCTAGTCATCGGGGTGCCGCATTTCGGACAATTGATCTCAAAGCACGGCGTCCCGCGCTCGTGGGGCTTTTTTTCTCCACAATTGGGACAAACGCACTCCCCTCCTGGGCCGAGACCACGGCCGCCACCCATTCCTCTTCCGCGACCGGAAAGCTCCTGGCCTCTTCCATCGCCAGGACCTTTTTCTCCTGGTGCCATAGCTTCTCCTCCTTTCGGGTTTTAATGGTCACACACGTTGTTGCCCGTGACGAGTGAACCGGAAAGAAATTGATGCGCAATTGATTCAGGTGAATCCATGGGCGCTCCGAGAATGACCTCGATACCCTTTTCTCTGAGAATTTGCTGGGCCTGCTCTCCCATGCCGCCGGTTATGACAACATCCGCACCTTGCTCGTAGAGCCAGCGGGGGAGGACTCCCGGTTCATGACCAGGCGGGGTTTTCATTTCATTGGCCATTATCTTTCCCTTTTCAGTCTCAATGAATGCGAACTGCTCACAGTGCCCGAAGTGGGGGGAGAGTTTGCCGTTCGCGATCGGGATGACGAGCGTCTTTTGCCCATTTGCGTCCTTTTTGTCAGGGCGCCTGGTGACATCACTTTCTGTCATGGGAAAGGCTACCTTGTCCTTGTGGATCCCAATGATCTTATCCACGATTTCATAAAAGGCGCTGGTGAACTGCAGATCTTTGTTGTCGAGGAGCGCCATATTTCCTGCATCTCCGTTTCGAACCACCGTGGGTTCCAGCGGCAGGCTCCCCAGGAGCCTGACATTTTCCCTTTTCGCGGTAATCATTCCGCCTCCGGTCTTGAAGAGATCTATCACTTTTCCACAATGGGGACACACAAGACCGCTCATATTTTCCACCAGGCCCAAGATCTTCATATTGACCTGCTGGCAGAAGTGAATGGATTTCCGGACGTCAGCCAGGGAAATTTCCTGGGGCGTTGTCACAATGAGTGCCTCGGCGTCGGGAATGGTCTGGGCCACGGTCAGCGGCTCGTCCCCGGTCCCTGGAGGTGAATCAACGATGAGATAATCGAGGTCACTCCATTCTATATCGGCAATAAACTGCCGGATAACGCCGATCTTGAGCGGTCCTCTCCAGATGGTGGCCTGGTCCTTGTCTTCACCCATCAAGGGTTCAATGGAGATGACCTCCATGTTCGGCAGGTACTCGATGGGTTTTGCCTTGGCCTCCTGAGTCCCGGGACGTATCGTCCCCCTGAGACCCAGCAAACGCGGGATACTGGGTCCGTGCAGGTCCACGTCCATCAGCCCTACTTGATACCCTCTCTTGGCGAGCGCTACTGAGAGATAGGCGGCGACGCTGCTTTTTCCCACGCCTCCCTTTCCACTCATAACCAGAATCTTGTTCTTGATATGGGAGAGTCTCTCCTTGATTTCCCTGTCCTGTTTCTTGTGTTCATCCTGCTGGCTGCTGAAGCCGCAGCTTTGTCCTTGGTTTACCATTAATTCATAACCCCCTTATTTGCATTATGTTATGTTTGCGGGATTTCCCCACTGTATTACAGTCTCAATGCCTACAGACAATCTGGCTGGCAGTTCCGTTTCACGAACATTTTTCTGCCGTGATTTCCGCATCCCCCTTGCCAGCGGCAGCCGGGCATAAGAAACTTATCGCGGTTCAACGTCTGACCAAAATATGCCGATATCACCTCTTCCACCTGCCCTGATATCCACGGAATAACATCTACTTGAGCCGCCTCGAGCATTCTATAAAACGGTCTTGAAATAGCCCCGCAAATGAGCACTTCGACCCCTGATTGCTTAATGTAATTGCACCGGCGACCGAGATCAGACTCGGAAAGCGGAATCTCGTACCTGGATACCTCTTTTTCTCCTTCAAATTCAAGAACCAACAGCCTGGTGGAGGTGTCCAAGACCGGGGAAACCTTCCCTTCCCAATATGGAATAGCGATCTTCATACCGGTGTTGCTCCAGGCTGCCTATTTTTTTTCCAGGCTTTTTATCTTGGATTCAAGGGCTTCAATTTGCCTGCGGAGTTCTTGGGTCTGGTTCCTCAAGAATGAAAGCTCTTCGTCAGAGGCCATTCCCTGGCCTCCCATGCCCATACCTCTTCCGCCTCCCATACCCATGCCACGGCCCATACCCATACCACGGCCCATACCCATGCCCATGCCACGGCCACCGCCCATACCCATGCCACCACCCATACCGCCACGTCCGACTCCCATGCCGGCGCCGCCGTATGCACCGGTATCCGGCGCAGACCCGGAGGAGCCATAGTGATCAGTGACATTGGCCTCGCTTGTTGTGTCCAACAGTCCTTTCTTATACCGCTCTATTGCCTCGCGTACGGTCCCCGACTGACCCACAATAATCTCGGTACCCGCGGCATTGAGTGTTCGTACGGCATTCGGACCACAATTCCCGGTGATCACCGCTTTTGCCCCCTTGGAAGCGACAAACTGCGCAGATTGGATACCGGCGCCTCCTCCCAGCGCGATATTTTCATTGTCAAACACTTCAAAGCTCATATCCTCTGTTTCCACCAAAATAAAATAGGCGCATCGTCCGAAACGCGGATCAATAGGTGCGTCCAAGTCTTTTCCGCTGGCACTTACCGCTACTTTCATTTTTACTCCCCTTCCTTTTTTCTTATCTGATATTTTATCCTTTTCTGCACCTCGTGATGCAAGACAACAGACTCTTATCCTTTTCTGCACCTCGTGATGCAAGACAACAGACTCTGTTTAAGCAGCATTCGTGCCACATCCTTCTTCGGAAATCAATGGGCTACAACTACTTAAAATAAAAAGCTTATTCGTAATTGAAGCCAAACGCGCAAACAGCACACACAGGAAAAATATTGCGTATCTGCAATATCAAGCCGTAAATGATAATGCAATTATGCAATGCATATATGCTGTTTCTTTCGTTCCTGGTGGAAAGATTATGGTGTCCTGGGGCTTATGCGCAGGCGTTTCATCTTGCGCCAGAGCGTGGTGGGATGGATACCGAGTTCCTGTGCGGTGGCTGCTTTTTTCCATTTGTTTT
>JAFDGR010000249.1 GCA_019309145.1 Deltaproteobacteria bacterium
AATATGAACAGTAAAATTTTAAAGCCAAATTTACTATCACCAACCGCATTACAGCCGGGCTCCCGTATCGAGTGCGCAAAGGGTTTTCTGGAAACGGCAATGCTGTTTGAAAACTGGATACGGGAGATGGGCTGGCGTGCGTTGGTGCTGGAGGCCCATCATACCACCCACATCGAAGACATACGCCTCACTCTGGACAAGCTGGAGTTCAAAAAACCGATGGACTATACGACGCATTTCTGTGAGCTCGGGGAGTCAGCAACACAATGAGCAGGAAAAAGATTCCTGACAAAGACCAAGTGCCGCCCGCTCAGAGCCAATTGCTGCTCTACCGTACCGAGGACGGCCGCACACGCATTGAGGTTCGCCTCCAGGAGGAAAGCGTCTGGCTGAATCAGTCTGCCATGGCGGAACTGTTCCAGTCCACCAAACAGAACATCAGCTTGCACCTGAAAAATATCTTTAATGAAGGGGAGTTGGAGGAAAACCGAGTTGTCAAAGAATACTTGACAACTGCCGCTGACGGCAAGAATTACCGCGCCAAATTTTACAACCTGGAAGCCATCATCGCCGTGGGCTATCGCGTGCGATCCTCCCGAAGTACCCGGTTCCGCCGCTGGGCCACCGAGCGCCTCAATGAATACCTGGTCAAGGGTTTCACCATGGACGATGAACGGCTCAAGGCGGTGCGCAACATCGGGTCCGACTATTTCGACGAGCTGCTGGAGCGGATTCGGGATATACGGTCCAGCGAGAAATGTCTTTACCAGAAAATCCGAGACATCTATAAACTGGCCGTGGACTACGACCCCAAGGCCCCGGAGCCCCAAGAGTTTTGTGGGACATCCTTAAACACACTGGCAAGGTCAGCAAAGCCGTGGCCGATCACCTGGCACTGGAGCAATACGAGATCTTCCACCAGCACCCACTGGCCGAGGAAGCCCGCGATGAAAGGCTGGCCGACGATGCCGAGTTGAAACGCTTTCTCGAGGAAAAGGAATGAGTGAATACCAGTATTACGAATTTCTCTCCATCGACCGGCCGTTGACGGAGGATGAGATAGCAGAGCTGCGGGCGCTTTCAACGCGGGCGACGATCACGCCGGTCAGTTTTTCCAACGAATACAATTGGGGCGATTTCGCGGGCGATCCGGATAAGCTGATGCAGCGCTACTTCGATGCCCATGTCTATGTGGCCAACTGGAGAACCGCCATTTTCATGGTGCGTCTGCCCATCGAGGCATTGACCAAAGAGACGGCCATGGCCGTGCCTTACATGTTGGATATCAAGGCCACCAAGACCCATTGGATCATTACCTGGAGCCTGGAGGAATCCGAAAACTATGACCGCTTCGGCATGGAGGACGGTCGCGGATGGATGGCGCGTCTGGCCCCTGTGCGGGATGAACTGTTGCGCGGGGATCTGCGCAGCCTGTATGTCGGATGGCTGGCGGCCGTGGCCGGGAAAATGATGGATGACGAAGAGACGGAGCCGCTATCCGTGAGCGGATTGGGCAGCCTGACCGCAGCCCAGCAGGCGCTGGCTGAATTTCTGGAGGTGGACCCGGACCTGCTGGCGGGCGCCGGCATGGGCAGCCCGGCTGCGCAGGAGACGGAAGTTTCACGACGGGAAATGGAAAAGTGGATCAATGCCCTGCCAAGAGAAGAAGCCAATTCGATCCTGAAACGATTGCTGGAGGGAAAGGGGCAGCAGGCCGAACGGACCATCAGGAACCGGTTCGCATCATGGCGGCGCGACTTACAGATGGGCGATACCGATGCACCCCGGCGTACGGTGAGAGAATTGCGGCAGAACGCCGAAAAGGCCCGACAAATTCGGCTGGAAAAACAAAAACAGGACCGCAAGCAACGGGAGATCAGGCGAAGGGAGAAACGCAAGGCGTATCTGAAAAACCTGTCCAGCGATTTTCCCAAGGCCTGGGCTTCGGTCAAAGAACCTGTCGAGCGTGGATCGGGACGGGGGTATGACGAGGCTTGCCTCATACTCGTCGATATCGCCGAAGCCTACGACCTGTTTGCGAGCAAAAAGCAATTCCAAAAAGAATTGAAGAAATTCATGGCTGGCCACCTGCGGCGCAAGGCGCTGATTCAACGGCTGGTGAAAGCCGGTATCTGGAAGGAAGTATAAATGCGGCAGCAAAAAGCTACAGACGATGACATCGACCTGAGTAAACCCGTTGAATTGGTCGCCCTATCGGTCATGGAGCGGGCCGCCCGGTGCCAGTTGCTGGGAAGCGACCGGATCATTACCCTGCGCGCGAGCCGTCTCTGGGAGGTGGTGCCTGGTGCCATCGTCACGGTAATGCCCCAAAAACAATGGCGTTACGGCGGTCATCCGTATCTCTCAGGCGAAATTCAGTCGACCCGGATCGATGTGAAGGCCCTCGATCTCGAGCCACTGGGGCTTGCAGAGATGGGCATGTGGGACCCCAAGGAAGAGTATTGGGGAGAAGAAGGCGAACCCATCGAGGAATGGGCCGAGCCGATCATCGCTCACGGCCCCCGCCCCATGTTCGAGATGGAGCAGGTGCTGCCCGGCGAGGACCCCGATGATCCTTTCAATGACCCCATCACCCGGTCCAATGATCTCAAAGATGCCGGGGAGCGGGTAGAGGCGGAAAAGATCTTGATGGAGCTGTGCCAGGCAGACCTGCGCTGCCTCGATGCCCATTCGCATCTGGGCAATTTCGTCTTTGACCACAATCCCGATGATGCCATCCGACATTACGAAGTCGGTTTGCGAATCGGCGAGCTGTCTTTGGGCGACGATTTTACCGGCGTGCTGCCGTGGGGCCTTATCGACAACCGCCCCTTTCTGCGCTGCATGCACGGCTATGGATTGTGTCTCTGGCGTCTCGGGCGCTTTGACGAGGCAGAGCAAATATTTCAACAGCTACTTTGGCTGAACCCGTCGGACAACCAGGGCGTGCGGTTCCTCATCGACGAGGTGAAAGAAAAGACAGCCTGGGAGGATCGTGAAAACGAATAAAATCGAATGGTCCGGGAGAATTGTATCCATCCAGCCGCGAATCCCACTTATGCGGTCTTTCGATGAACGACACCACAGCTACCTGGGATATGTGCTTCGGATTGAAGGGACAATCGGTGATGAACCCGGTGAATTCCGGATCGCTATTGGGAAGGCCGCACAAGCGAAGCATCGTTTCCACGTAGGTATGGAGGCAAGTGGTCAGGCGGTGCCGGTCCATGATCCTCGGCTCGAGACCTTTTGTTACGGCCCGAAAAGGTGTGCTTTTTACCGGCCCGGACCGACACGAAAGGTGCCGGGACGCAAAGCCATGTCCTACACCGAAGAGGACTGGGTCGACGAAGATGCTACCGCCCACCGGGGGGCGTATGAATGAGGCTCAGCTCCAATGCCTTGGACGCAGCCAGAACGCCGGGCGGCCAAATACCACCAAGTGGCAATTTGGTATTGTCGAATGAATTGGGTTGCGAGTTGCGCAATGACATAAATGCTGCCCAAGAAATTTATATTCCGAGAACGGATTAATGGCCAAAGACACCGACCAATCCACCAATCTTGATAAAGGCGAAATAATTCTGTATCGGTCGCCGGACGGCAAGGCAGCCCTGGATGTACGTCTGAAGGGTGAAACCCTCTGGCTCAACCTCAAGCAGTTGGCCGATTTGTTTGAACGGGACAAGTCCGTCATCTCCCGGCATTTGAGAAATGTATTTAAATCCGGTGAGTTGGAGCGCAATTCAGTTGTTGCATTTTTTGCAACAACTGCCGCCGATGGAAAAACGTACAACGTTGAATATTTCAATCTCGACGCCATTATTTCCGTGGGTTACCGGGTCAACTCCAAGCGCGGCACCCAGTTCCGTATCTGGGCCACCAATGTGCTGCGGGATCACCTGTTGAAGGGATACTCCATCAATCAGCGACGACTGAAGGAATTGCGCCAATCACTAAAACTAGTGGAGCAGGTGCTGGACCGTTACGAGATGGATTCGGACCAGGCCAAGGCGCTGTTGCGGGTCGTTACAGATTACGCCTATGCCTTGGATCTGCTGGATGATTACGATCATCAGCGCATCAGCGTGAGACGGGTGCGTAAGGGAAAGGTAAGGGGCATTTCGCATAGTGAGGCCATGCAGATCATCGCCCAGCTTCGCAAGACCTTTGGTGCTTCCATGCTGTTCGGCAAAGAGAAAGACGAGAGCCTGGAAAGCTCACTCCAAACGATCATGCAGTCATTCGACGGGCGGGACCTGTATCCCAGCTTGGAGGAGAAGGCTGCCCATCTGCTCTATTTCCTGGTTAAAAACCACAGCTTTGTGGACGGCAACAAACGCATCGCGGCGGCGCTGTTTCTCTGGTTTATGGAAAAGAACCATGCCCTTTACCGCAAAGATGGCTCCAAGCGGATTGCCGACAACGCATTGGTGGCCATCACGCTGATGATCGCAGAGAGCAATCCTGCTGATAAAAAGACCATGGTCAAGTTGATCGTCAATTTGATCAACAGCCGGAATTAAAACATTGGCGGGCATCAATGTCGAGCTGTGACAAGCTATGACAAGCTGTGACATGGGGTCTGAAGACAAAGCAAACCGGAAA
>JAFDGR010000250.1 GCA_019309145.1 Deltaproteobacteria bacterium
CCAGTATTTCTCCCACGTGTGGGGTCCTCCCACCCCCTTCCCGCGAAACCGGTCAAAGAGCGCGGGGGTAGCCAGGTCAATGGCTATGCCGATTTTGTCCGCACCGGCCTTTTTCATTTCCACCAGGTCCCGCTCTTTGAGAATGGTGGGGCTGATGAGGAGAGAGATGGGCAGATCCGTTTCGTTTTTTAGCCTTCTCGTCATTTCCAGGGTATGGGACCGGCATTTGCCGTTGGTGATCATGGAGATGCATGTTCTCTGGACGTAAGCGGGCGCGCGATTTATGGCGGCCGTGATCTCCCCCATGGAATAGACCGGCCATTCCACGTGGATGAAGCTCTTCTTCTCAAAAGAACCGGGGCGTTTCCTGGCAAGGCCACAATAGGCGCAGTTGGCCGCACACCCTTCGGGGTAGTGAACCAGGAGGTTCACACACCTGTTCACCGCGCCTCGGTACATCCGTCCCCTCAGGAGACCGAGGGAAATGGCGGATGCTTGGCTTATTTTGACATATGCAGGACTCTGAGCCAGTTTCAAAACGCCCCCTTTTGCCCAATCTCTGCGTCAGACTCCAATTTTAATCCTCGAAATATTGCCATATATTCCTGCGGTTAAAATTCTCACTTTCCTTGACCTTGAATCCCGCTGGAAGCGGGAAACGTTTTGAAACTGGCTCTCTGTCTTCGTGTGTTCACAGTCGAACCTGGTTTTCCTTGGCCTTGAGGATAGCCGATGTCAAGGTTGGGACGTCTATACCGTAGATCATCTCATTTTCCCACACGGATGAAAGGCTTTTTTCTATGCGTTCCTTTCTCGCCGAGGTCCACTTGAGGGCATTTTCGATCCGGTTGATACGTTCCGGTGTGGAGAAAAAATCTCCCGTGATAACCACGTTTTCAATGGAACCGCCTGCCAGGGAAAGATAGATTTCCAGGAGACCGCCTCGTGTTTTCAACCGGCCGATCCCCATCCTGGAACGGGGATGCTTGTGGGAAAAGATCCAGGATTCCCGGGTATATCGCTCTTGTATGAGCCGGTTGACAGTTTCCTGTTCCCAGGTATCGGGTTGATCATCCCTGAACTGAATCCGGAATACCTCTTCAAAACCATTCCTGATCGCATTCATGACCTCTTCCACGCGTAAGTCGCGGCCGGTTTCCCGGCGTACCGTGGTCATTCGCTGGCTGAAGCAGTTGTATCCCTTGTCCTGCAATTTCACCAGGGGGGTATTCATAATGTCCATCATCAGGGGGATATCAAAGTCCACCAGAAGGCTCGTGTGGAAAAGGAGGCTGTTTCCGGTCTCCGAGGCGGCCGAGAGCCCGGCAATTTTCTTGCCATTCACCTCCAGGTCATTTTTTGGTTGGAATCGTGCGTTGATGCCGAGCTTCTCAAGGGCCCTGGCAAGCACCCGGCTCATGGTTTCAAAAAGACCTCCCACCCCGCCTTTCAACCCGGGATAATCCACGTTGATTCCGAATCCCAAGGCCACGATATCCGGCCCCATGATGACGGTTCCGCCGCCCGTGCTTCGCCGGTTATACTCTATGCCCCGTGCCCTGCACCGATCCAGCCTGAGGGCGGCCTCAATATCCTGGTATTTTCCCACGATGACCGAAGGGACAAAGGTATACAGATGGAGCAGGGGAGGTGAACCGTTCCGGCTGACGGACCGGGGCAGGGTATCGTCGACGGCCAGCCCTTCAGCAGTGGAGAGCGGTCTCTGCAGGTTCTTGAAAAGACGCCATGTATCCGTCATAACAACTTAACTCTTTGCCTTTTCCTCCTCGGCCTTTTTGATTTCACTTTCGATGAATTCGACAACGGCTTCGCCCTGCATGAGGTTTGCCAGTTCCTCGTCCAGGTCGCTCGCCTCGATGACGAGAATCCAGCCCTTTCCGTACGGGTCGGTGTTAATCAGGCTGGTATCTTCATCCAGTTCTTCATTGACTTCCACAATTTCCCCGGAAACCGGTGCAACCAGCTTCCCGATCCATTTCCTGGACTGAATTTTTCCGCACACTTCCCCCTGTTCCACCTCATCTTCCTCTTCGGGCAGGTCCACGAAAACGATGTCCCCTGCCTCCTTCTGGAAGAAGTCCGTCATGCCGACGGTCACCTTGTCACCATCCACGCGGGCCCAGCTGTGCTCTTCATGGTAGTAAAGATCATCCGGCATATTGTATCCTTTGATATCAGTCATGTGTGTTCCTCCTTTCATTGTAGAAAATATCCAGCACTTCCGCCTATCTGCCTTATAGTGGCGAATGTACATACCATTGATGAAACAATGAATCAAGACACTATTCGAAGCGTGCTTTTACCGCCCTTGCATGGATGGGGAGCCCCTCTGCTTCCGCGAGGGTGATGACCACGTCCTTCAGAGCGGCAAGACCTTCCTTGCTCAGATACTGGAAGGTGGGTTTCTTGATGAAATCATCAACCGACAGGCCTGAAAACATCCTCGCGCACTGTCCCGTGGGCAGGACATGATTGGTGCCCGACGCATAGTCGCCTACCGGCACCGGGGCGTATGGCCCCAAGAAGATAGAACCCGCGTGCCTGATCCTGTTCAGGGTGATAAAAGGATCTCGGGTAATGACCTCGAGGTGCTCTGCGGCGTACTCATTGGTAAAATCAATGGCCTGGCCCATACTCTCCGCCACAAGCACCGAGGAGTGCCTGGTGAGGGATAATGCAAGGATATCTTTCCGTGCAAGGGATTCAAATTCCCTCTCGATGACCTCGCAGACCGCATCGGCGAGTTCAGCGGATGTGGTCACCAGCACGGCCGCCGAATCAGGGTCGTGCTCAACCTGGGACAGGAAGTCCAAAGCAATGAGCTCGGGGTCACCGGTCTCATCGGCCAGGATAAGGGCCTCGCTGGGGCCGGCCGGTGAATCGATATCAACCTGGCCGTACACGAGCATTTTCGCGGCGGTCACGTACTTATTGCCGGGTCCGACAATTTTGTCTACCCTGGGCATGGTTTCAGTGCCGTACGCCAGACCCGCAACTCCCCACGGACCGCCAACCTTGAAGATACGATCGCATCCGGCGATATCAGCGGCAACCAGCGTAGCCGGATTGGCGATCATCCCCTGAGATGGGGGTGTTACTGCAACCACCTGGCCCACCCCCGCGACCTTTGCGGGTAGGACGGTCATCAGGATGGAACTGGGATAAACGGCGGTGCCTCCGGGGATGTAACAGCCGACAATGTCCATGGGCGTGGTCTTTCGGCCGGCAAGGATGCCTTCGGTAATCTCGATGGACCACATTTCCCGTTCGATCTGGGCCCGGTGGAACCGCTTGATATTTCGGGCGGCAATCTTGAGGGCGTCAACCACCTTCGGGTCCACCTGTTTATAAGCGTTTTCGATTTCTTCCCGGGTTACCTCAAGGTCCGCCTCGGTGATGGTCTCTTTATGCTTGCGGTAGTGCTCAAGAGCAACCGCGTTCCCGCGCTGTTTCACGTCCTCAACGATTTTTCGAATGTCATCGAGGATATTGGAGACATCCTCCATGGACCTTTCCATGATGGATTTCCGTTTTGAGGGGGTCAACCGGTCAATACGTTCGGGTTTGATTTTCATGGTTCTGGTTTACTCCTTTTTTTGTAATAGTCTCTGAGGGCCTCAATGGTGCTCTGGAAGGCGAGCTGGTCCCACGGGATCTCTTCGGGGAGAAAGAGCCCTGTATCGGTTGTTTCATCTCCGGCCACCAGGTTTCCTGCGAGTGATTGAGCGGAATAGACTACGACGACCTGGGTATTGCCGGGATAGGAATATACGCCCACAAGGTCCTGAATGCGGATGTCAAGGCCGCATTCTTCCCTGGTTTCCCTGATAGCGGCAGCCGTCACCTCCTCTCCCCGGTCCACGTACCCCCCGGGCATCACCCATCGCCCTTTCTGGGGCTCGATCCCCCTTTTCAGCAGGGCTATCCTGCCTCCCACTTCCACCACCGCGCAGGCGACCACCTTGGGATCAAGATAGAAGACAAACCGACACCGGGAACAAACCAGCCTCGGTGGTTCGGTTTGCTTCAAGGTGACGGTATTCAGCTCCCCGCCGCATACGGGACAATAATGAAATTCAGGTTCATGATGGCTCATTTCCAGGTTCCTCTGATCAAACCTACTGGCTGGGGAAAATATTTATGTTTGTTTGTCCTGGGTAACGCTATCTGAAGTTTTGGTTTTTTTCCAGGGATTTTTTCGCCGGGTGCCACGAAAAATTCCTCCCGGTCAGCCAGATGAAATCCGCGGCATTCTTTTGGAAGGTGATCGGCTTGCTCACGGCATGGGTGACAACGGTTGCCATTGCCACGGGGGTCCTGCTGGTCACCCTGTCCGGAATGCCGTAACGATTCAGGATGTGCCCGTTTCCTGCGAACACGACAAGGGGGCCTTGATGCGTCTCCAGCAATTCCGTGATATGTTCCGCCATGGTGTCTTCCCAAACGCATTGAGCCTGGTAGAAATACTCGAAATTGCTGAGATTCCCATGGGCGTGTTGATTGAAAACTTTTTTCAGAAAGGCACGATGTT
>JAFDGR010000251.1 GCA_019309145.1 Deltaproteobacteria bacterium
ATACATGCTTACTCAAATAGCATGTATTTACGAGGATGTCAACAGAAAAGTGACATTTAGTGTGCCTACCTGTTCTGAGAGCGGCACGCCACCTAAGTGGCTGAAATTACATGATCCAGGTCCCAAAATAGGGCCGATTTAGCCCGTTTTTTGACTACAGAACGCAAACGCAAGTATCAGTTCACGGTTGAAAAACTGTAAACTGTAAACCGTGAACGGTTACTTCTGTTTGAAGCTTTTCGCATCTATCCCCGCCTCCTTCATCAGCCGGTGAAGGTATTGTCTCTGGATTCCTGCCAATTCGGCGGCCTTGCTTATGTTCCCGTTGCTTTCCCGGAGAAGCAACTGGATGTACTGTTCATGAAAAGCCCTGATCATCTTGTCTTTGGCTTTCCGGAAGGATAGACGAGAGATACCTTGATCCGGATCAGGGAAGAAGGCTGGCCGTTCATCGTCTAAGAAAAGATCTTTCACCTGCAAGGTATCTGTCTGGCAAAAGATAACCCCTCGCTCGATGATATTTTCCAGTTCCCTCACATTGCCAGGGAAGTCCCGAGTTAGAAGGCCTTGCATGGCAGAGGGTGAGATGCCCCGGATATCCTTCTGATTGAGCCGGGAATACTTTTTCAGGAAATGATAGCTCAACAGGGGGATATCCTCCTTTCTCTCTGATAGCGGCGGCAGGTCAAAACGGATTACATTCAGGCGGTAATAAAGGTCCTCTCTGAAACGTTTTTCTTTGATATCCTCTTTCAGGTTATGATTTGTGGCGGCTATGAATCGAAGGTCTGCCCTTTTGGTGACCACACCCCCAACGGGTTTATATTCTCCCTCCTGAAGGAGTCTGAGGAGTTTGGTCTGCATAAGAGTCCCCATGTCGCCTATTTCATCCAGAAAAAGGGTTCCTTCATGGGCCTCTTCAACTAATCCTTTTTTATCTTTCCAGGCCCCTGTGAAGGCGCCTCTTACATGACCGAAAAGCTCGCTTTCTATGACCTGCTCAGGGATTGCGGTACAGTTGACAGTAACCAGCTTTTTAGAACTTCTTGAACTGTTTTGGTGAATGGCTCTGGCGACGAGTTCCTTTCCCGTGCCACTTGCGCCGGTGATCAACACTGTAGCCGTGGTGGAGGCCACCTGTTGGATACGTTCAAAGATATCCCTCATAACCGGGGTCGATCCGGCCAGGGATGAAGGAGCGCATTTTTCGGCCAGGGCCTGACGAAGCGCCCTATTCTCCCTGACCATCTCCTGCCACTTCATGACCTTGTCTATGGTCAGCAGGATCCGTTCCCGTCGAAAGGGCTTGGTCAGATAGTCATATGCCCCTTTCTGAATTGCCTCCACCGCGGTTTCAATAGTGGCATAGGCAGTGAGGATGATGACGGAGACTTCCGGGCTGATTTTTCTGACCTCATCAAGGAGCTTAATACCGTCCATTTTGGGCATCTTTAAATCGCTTATCAGTAGATCAAAAGGTCGTTCCTTGAACAATTCGAGGGCCCTGAACGGATTGGCCTCAGTAATCAATTCATGATCTGTTTCCTCAGAAATAATCCTCTCCAAGAGAACCAGCATATCCCTCTCATCATCTACTATCAAAATCTTGCCGGCCATTATTCCTCTTGCATTTCGGTGCGCAGCTTTACGGTAAAGGTCGTCCCACTCGGCTTGCCCGGGGCATCTGCAGTATGGCTCACACAATCTATGGAACCCCCATACTTGGCAATAATACCGTAGCTTACAAACAGACCTAAGCCCGTTCCTTCACCTTCCGGCTTGGTGGTGAAAAAGGGTTCAAAGATATGGTCCATATCTTCCTCTCTTATCCCTACGCCGTTATCCTGAAATTGAACAATGGCCTTTCGCCTGCCTCTCTCTAATCCGGCCCGTATGGTTAAAACGCCCCCGTCTTCCATGGCCGAAACAGCATTGTTGATAAGGTTGAGAAAAACCTGCTGAAGCTGGCGAGGGCCCCCTTTGACCATGGGGATATTTTCCGCCAACTCCTTAACAAGCTCCACATCGTTCATTTCCAGGGTGTGCTTCACCACGTTGATTATCTCATCCAGGCAATGGCTCAGATCGGCGAACTCTGAATCCCCTTCCTGAAGACGCGCAAAACTTAACAGGTTTTCCACAACCTGTTTGCAATGGAGGCCCTGTCTTTCTATGGTCTTCAGGTCTTCAAATTCCTGAGATCCCTGTTCAGCCTTCCTTAACAGGAGATCGCAGAACCCGAGGATAACACCCAGGGGGTTATTGATCTCGTGAGCAACACCGGCCGCCAGGGTGCCTAAAGAGGCCAACTTCTCCGTATTGATAAGCTGTCTTTCCAGGATCTTATTCTCCGTTATATCCCGGGCAATACAGAGTACGGCGCTTACGTCACCATCTTCATTTCTCAGGGGCATGAAATTCGCGTTGATCCATATTCGATGTTCTCCTGTTCTAAGCTCAAATTCAGCACGCACGCTCTTTTCGTGTCTGTAGACCAGCCTGACCAGTTTGATCTGTTTTTCAGCAATATCTTCAGGAAACAGACTCGAAAGGTCCTTTCCTAAGAAATCATCCGGATGACCTCCAAAGAAATTGGCCGTAAAGCTGTTCACCGATTTGAAGTGTCCGTCAAAATCGACTGTAAAAATGAAATCCTCAGCGCTCTCAACTAACGAGCGGTATTTCTCTTCTGATCTTTCGAGTTCCTCTGTTCTTCTGTTTACTCTTCGTTCTAAGACACGGGACCATCGCATTTCAAAGAAGAGAACTGCTGCAGCGCCCATCAAAATAGCGATAATGACCAGTCCCTGCAGCGTGAACAGTCTCACATAGCCCTTTTTAATAACTCCTTCTATCTCGGAGATGGGAGCCACGACAGCCACCGACCATTTCTGTGGCGGGTTATCGGAGACGTTAATGGAGCAGTAGGCAATCAGTTTCTTGATTTTGCCGGTGATTCCCCGATGCCACCCGGTATAATAGGAGCCGGTACCCTCCCGTCCCTTGAGCATCTTCTCTTTTTGAATGAAATTAATTTTGGCATAAGAGATGCTGGGATCTTTCGCTTTCCTGGCCTCAAACGCGCTCTTTCCTACAAAATCAGACTCGGGATGGAAAAGAAAAACCCCGTCTTCATCAATGAGCCACGCATACCCTGTTTTTCCCGATCGGATGTTCGTTAAGAAAGGCGCCAAAAACCACGACACATAGGTATTAAAAAGGAGCAGCCTCGGGGGATCCCCCGGTAGCGCTACTCCTAAAGCAACACTTATTCCGGATGGTTTTGTCTGTGGCTGCGAGACCCAGACAGTATCGCTGCTGAGGTCTTTGATGGGGGGCAACTCAGTCGATCCTGATCCAGGGAGTCCCTTTACAGACCAATGCCTGTAAGGTGTATAGCTATGGGTTACACTGTTATGAAGATCGATGATTTCAATCTTCCACACGCCATTTTCCAGGACACGGGAAAAACAGCTCTGAATAGCCTTATCCTGCGCCTCCTGGCCAGGATCCCCTGCTGAGATCTCCTTTCGTAATAAGGAGATCTCCTTTTTCAGGAAGCCGAGGTCTCTTTCAATCAAAGATGCAATACTGTGCGCTATAACTAATTGTTCTTCATTAAACTGCTCGACCACTGATTCCCTCATCGACCTGGCAGACCATACCCCTAACCACACGCCTCCGGTTAAAAAAATAATGGCTGTTGAGCATACAATAAGGAGAATGCCCTTTCTTAATCGCGGTGTATTCCTTTTATCCATAATCAAAACCGTTTTTCAGGATCCAGGGCCTTAGCGCTACAGGAAATCCAGTAAAAAGGAGATCCTTAATACATAGCCGGCATGCCGGTCTTATCCCAAAGCGCCTTTTATGAAGGCAAGTACCGGGCCAAGGGACCAGAACGACAGGACCACGACAAAAATAGATACGGCAACAACCAAGATCGCCTGCATCCACCTGAAACCGCATCCCTTGACCAGCCCGATTACAATAAGCATCCATTTCCACGGCTCGGTGAGCCAGACAAAGAGGGGAATCCAGGAGGCCAGCAGGGTAACGCCGGTTGCATAGGCATATACCGAGAACAGCCTTGCAAAGGTCATTCGTTTCCCCATTGACATGGTGATTACCATGAAACTGATGCCGGCAGTCACAAAAGGCATGGCAACCGAATTCACCAATAATATTCCGCCCATGAGAATCTGATTCTCGCTGATGGTGGTAAGGCTCGCGCCGGCAAAAAAGAGACCGGATATGATAAGGAAGCCGAGCGGCTGCCGCAAACCGGTTTCTCCGGGCAGTTCGCCAAAAAACCGGCTCGGCGAACTCAACATCCTCGTCAATGCCTGGAAGTAGAACGTAAAGGTGAAACGATTGTTGATTGATGATCGGCGAGTGATGACCGCCGACTGATTTGGGCGTTTGCCCTTTGACATCAGTAGTCCCGCCTACTCGAAAACAATGTAACTGTCAGTCCTTCTCACTCTGAAATCAAAACATCCCAAATTTTGTGAAAAGACCCCATATGAGCATGA
>JAFDGR010000252.1 GCA_019309145.1 Deltaproteobacteria bacterium
TTGCTTCCATTACTAATTTGTCCAAATCGAAAACATAGGCCTACGTCATTAGAAATAGTAACAATGTTCGACACAGTGTAGAAAGAGAGTAGTCTTATCCGATCACGTATGTACCTCTGAATAAAGGAGGAGATTGTCAGACATGGGCCTATCTAAATCTTCCATCGGTTCATTATTGGCGTTGGCCTTGGTGCTCATCGGCATTCCAGTTGCTGTGATTCTTTACGAAGCCCATCGAACCGGTCAATCACCGATCGATTACATCAAGCGGATGGTGAGCAAACATTATTCACAACATGTCGAAACCGCTTCATCCCCCCGGGTAGCGGGCACGCATACAGATGAGAAAATCCCTTTTCCCGACAAGAAGAGCGTTGGAGATCCAGTGGGAGAGAGCAAACCGTGGATCACCCATCTCGCCATTGCGGACCTGAATCAAGACGGCCTCAAGGATGTGGTGGCATGCGATGCCAAGCTGAACCGGATCTGCTGGATCCGACAGGATGCCAGCGGGGAGTTCCGAGAGATTCAAGTGGGTGACGAGGTGCGTGGACCGGCCCACGTCAGTCCGTGCGATATTGACCGTGATGGGGATCTGGATCTTCTGGTTGCCAAGATGGGGATGATTTTCCCGAACAACGACCGGATCGGCGCGGTGGTCATCTTGGAAAATGACGGATCCGAGAACTTCACCAACCGCACGCTGGTGGACAATGTGGCCCGGGTGACGGATGTCCGGTGCGGGGATTTGGATGGCGACGGAGACCTGGACCTCGCTGTGGGGCAATTCGGCTACGACGACGGCGAAATCCGCTGGATGGAAAACAAGGGGGATTGGGTCTTTGACAGCCACTTGCTGCTGAAGCTTTCAGGGACCATTCATACCCCTGTGGCCGACATGGATGGCGACGGCGATTTGGATATTGTGGCGCTGGTTTCACAGGAGTGGGAAGAGATATATATGTTCGAAAACGACGGAAAGGGCCGTTTTAAGACGCGGCTCATCTACGGGTCCACGAACGAAGATTTCGGGAGCAGCGGCATCTCCCTCGCCGATCTCGATATGGATGGCGACCCGGACATCCTTTATACCAATGGGGATGCCTTCGACTACATCCCGCCGGGCCCGAGGCCTTGGCACGGGGTTCAGTGGTTAGAGAACAAGGGCAAAGGATCGTTTGAATACCATCGAATCGGCGATTTCCCTGGCGCCTACGCTGCGAACGCAGCCGATGTCGATGGAGACGGGGATCTCGATGTGGTTGCGGTGAGTTGCTTCAATGACTGGGACAAGGCCGATGCCCAGTCCATGATCTGGTTTGAGAATGATGGCCACATGGGTTTTGTACCCCACGGTCTGGCCTCGGATCCCACCCATCTCTTGGTATTGGACAGTGACGATATGAATGACGACGGCCGACCGGACTTGGTGACGGGAGGCTTTTACGCCTATCCCCCGTACGACCGCATGGGGAGGATCACGTTGTGGAAGAACACCTCGCAAGAAGATCCACAGCGCCCTGTCCCCCTGAGCAAGGACCCGGACGCGCCGTCCCCCCAAACGGAGGAGCGAAAGTGATTCGTCGCTTTTGGTCCATTGCCCTATTCTTCGTGCTGGCCTCCCTGGTGATCATCGGGACCATGGAGATCTTCACCCAGGCCCATACGAACGTGGCGATGGTCCGTCTGCCCAACCTCCCTCAGGTGGGTGAGAAGCGACTGACGCTGCAGCGGCAGCTCCAGGAACGCCGTCAAGAGGTCCGATATGCCCTTTCGAGGTCCGGAACGGGCAGGACCTTCGGTCAGGCCGTCGGCGAATTGGGCAGACTCTATCAGGCGAATCATTTTTATGAGCGGGCCCTGGGCTGCTACCGTCTGGCCAGGGAATACGACCCAACATCCCCCCTGTGGTTCTATCTGTCCGCATCTATACATCAGCAAAGGGGAGAGACCGAAGCCGTGCTCGGGTTCTTGAAACGAACGCTTAGGCTTTCCGAAGACTATTCTCCTGCCGTGCTGAAGCTGGCCGACAGCTATTTCAAGGCCGATCACATCATCCAGGCCAGGAAATATTATCACCGTCGATTGGAATTGCAACCCGGGGACCCCTACGCACTCATGGGTCTGGCACGAATTGCCATGGATAAGGGACGCTGGGACGCAGCTGAGACGCATCTGAAACAGGGGATTTTGTCAGACCCGGAATTCGGCGACGCCCACCGGCTCATGGCCGAAGTACACCAACATCACAACCGGCCGGTTGAAATGAAAAAGAGTCTGGACCGGGCGGGGAAGTGCCCCCGTTTTCACCCGGCGCCCGATCCCTGGGTCGACCGTCTGCAGGACCTCTGTTATGATCCGGAGCAGCTCTTGGTCCTCGGTTCCATGGCATTGAGCCAGATGGACCTCAAGAGCGCCATCCAAAAGCATTTTGCCAGGGCCTTAACGCTTGCGCCGAACGATCCGGCGACCCATCTCGCCATGGGAAAGGCATGGTTCATGGCCGGAGATTGGTCCCGCGCAAGAGATTACCTGGTGCAATCCATTGAACTGGATCCCAAATCCGATCAGGCGTATTTTCATCTGGGCCTTATCGCGCGGCGCAGCGGTAGCCTGGAGAAAGCCGAACAGCTCTTCTTGCGGGCACTTGAATTCCAGGCCAACAACCCCAATGTCCACAATAATCTGGGCGTGACCTATCTTGAACAGGGGGCCTATCCATCGGCAATCCAGGCCTTTCGGCGAGCATTGGAAATCTACCCTGAGCACCTGGAAGCGCTCTATAATCTGGGCATGGCCCAATGGGCCTCGGGCGATACCCGGGCCGCTGTGGAGCAGTATGAGCGCGTCCTGAATATCAAGCCGAACTGGAAGGTGCCCGCGAATTCCCTCGCATGGATTCTGGCCACCGATAAGGATCCCGGCATTCGGGACGGGGAAACGGCGCTGAAGTGGGCCAAGGTCGCCTGTGAAGGGGAAGGCGCCAAGAATCCCGATTACTTGGATACGCTGGCGGCTGCCTATGCCGAGGCGGGAAAGTTTGACATGGCGGTGAAAACAGTTAATGAATGTCTTGAATTGGCACTAATGGTTGGTGACAAACCCTCTATAAGTGAATTAAAGACCCGTCTTAGGGCATATCAAGATGGTAAAGGCTACGTTGAATAAATTGGCAAAAGAAAATCAGCGATTGTCAGAAGCCGTTTCACTTAAGACTCGTTTGTGATACGGTCATTTGGGTGGTGTTCTCAATCATTGCGATACGTCATGGATGTCTACGCTCTCCAGACCGGCCTAAAAAGGGGCTCTTCCATTTAAAATCGCGATAAGATAAAAAGAATTATCGGGATTTGTTTTCGACTCCGCTGGACAATCTGAAGCTTCATCAATTCAATTTCAGACCACAATATCTAGTGGAGACCTCCATTAAGGTTATCGGTGGCAGAGTGCTGGGATTCCTATATTTACCGAGCATTGGACTTGTAGACTGCAAACCCAAAAGAAATTGGTTTTCATGGGAGGTGATTTTCAATCGGGCAGAAGAAGGATACTGAATAAAACCTTCCATTTGAACTTCAAATCTCGTCTCTTTGGTTATTCATTGGCTACTGCAACCTAAAACTGCGATACGATGATTTTTTGACTGATCTCCGGGAGTTGACAAGTCATGGAAATCAACGCCTTTCTTGCCGGGTCGAGAAATCATTTGTCTACCGAAAACCACAATAAACGACATATGCGGACAATTGATACAGACCAAGGGGGAACCGGCTGTCAATAAATTGGATACACCAAATGGCACCCAATGAAAACAGAAAGTCTGTACCATATTAAAATCAGAAGCCGACGCCGAAATTGATGCCGAACTGGAAACTCGGTTCGCTCTGCATGTTCTCCGCCACCGGCCAGAGGTGAAGCGATTCCTTCTGGAGCAAAGGATATCGATAGGGGGCGCCGTCCATGGGCCGCACGGTTTCGCCCGCAACGCGGCCGATTACGGTGACCTGCCGCCCCTCTCTGTAAATGGCCGGGTCCAGGAATTCTGTCGTAGAAACCATGAACCGGCCTTTTGACTGTTCATCCGCCGCCGGTTTTTGGTCGAACTTCAACTCCCGCTGGGAAATGACCAGCACGGTCTTTTCCGAAAGGGTCTGGGTCTCGATAATGACGCCTCCCAGGAGCACGGACTTTCCCTCAAAAGCCGTCGGTTGTTTCTGAAGGTCTTCAAACCGAATGTCGCGATCCACGGTTTTCATTTCTTCCGGAGGGAAAACCGAGGCACAACCGAACGCCGCCAAAAGGGGGACCAGGGGGACGTTCCTTAAATAATAAAATAACTCAACATCGACTGCTTTTGGTGGAATCTTGCGGGCATGCCTAGAATAGCACGATTAGACACGCCCGGCCTCATTCGATCTGGAGAAGGGTTACATAACCGGAAGAGGAAGACAAAGATTGAACTCAGGATTCCAATGGCGGATTTGTCAAAAAGACTTGACATGACACTTGCTGCGGTGAGTTGTGCAGTAAAAAGAGGAGAGAAGATAGCGAAAAAGGAAGGTTATCGTCTGGAGGGTTGAGTTATTTTAGTATTTAAGGACGTCCCCTTGCTTCAAAATCGAGGCAAAGGCGGGGCCACTGAATCACTCAACCAACCCTGTACTCCGCTGGCCATCCACAAGGGCAGGGCGGTACCGTTGAGGGCGTCTTTATACGTCCGGGGCGAGGGTCATGAAGTTGCAGGGGTAAGCTATGAGTGGAAAAGAGAAGAGTACCCTGACTGGGGATTCAAGGATTCCAGGCAGATAGGGCTTCTGGCCCAGGATGTGGAAAGGGTGATCCCGGAACTGGTGAGCGCCGATGAAACAGGGT
>JAFDGR010000253.1 GCA_019309145.1 Deltaproteobacteria bacterium
CCCGGCAAATTTTTCAATTCTTCAGGGTCAAAGAAACCATCTTTTAACAATGTCATTCAGACAAACTCCTGCATATCAATTGTTCTTTCGCCTGCTTGCGAGTTATCCCAAAGGGCCCTTCTCGCAGTTGTTCTGCTCTGTTCGATATCTCTGTTTTCTTGTCTTTCGCCTCACCGGCAGCGAGATAGCCGAGCGCTTCGGCAACGGCGATACCAACAAGTCGGCCTTCCTCTATTGCCGTACTTGCCTCTTCTATTCCGGCAAGGTCACCAGCTACATAAATCCCCGACACAGTTGTTTCCATATTTTCATTGTGAATAGGCACGTGTCCTCCCAACTCGGGGACATCGGTGAATTTGCAGCCGGTTATCCACGCTAACTCTGCCAGCGGTGAAAGGCCGCAGGCCAAACAGACCACATCTACTTCAAGCTCTCTTTCAGTTCCGTTGAGCGGCTGCCAATTCTCATCTATTTGAACCAGAACGGCCTTTTCGACTTTGTCTTTTCCGTGAACCTCTTTGACCGTTGTGGAGGTCAAGATTGGTACGCCTGTCCTCGCTACTTTGCCGGCGTGCACAGCATAACCGCCTATTTTCGGCAAGGCCTCCACGATTGCAACAACCTCGGCGCCAGCCTGTAGCAACTGGTAGCTGACAATCAAGCCCACATTGCCTGAACCGACCATTAGGACGCGCTTTCCCGGAAGCACCCGATGGACATTGACCAGCGTCTGTATTGCACCGGCTCCCATTACCCCAGCGAGCGTCCAGCCGGGAAAGGCCAAGACGTTCTCGGTTGCGCCTGTGGCAAGTAGGACCTTTCTTGCTTTAAGATGGATGTTTTTGCTGTTGTGGATAACGCCCAGTGTATGGCCGGGATTGGCTCGAAAGATGCCCCACACAACAGAATCCAGCATTATCTCTACATTTTTTTGCTGGCTTACCTGCTGTAGCAGCATTGTGCCGATATCGATACCCCTTGTGCCGGCGTGATGGGCCTCTGAGCCGAAGAATTTGTGAATTTGCTTGAATAGCTGCCCGCCGGGTCTTTGATTTTCATCGGCCAGAACGACTTTTACGCCGGCGCGGGCTGCTTCTATGGCGGCAGAAAGACCAGCGGGGCCGGCTCCGACAATTGCAAACTCAGTCTTTATCAACAGATGTGCTCCTTAACTTACCTAATCCGTGCTGTGTCTGAATCTTCATTCCCGGCTTGACCGGAGTAACACAGGTTCTGACATTTGGGACGCCATCAACTATCATCATACAATCGGTGCATTGGCCAATGGCACAAAAGACACCCCTGGGTTGGTGGTGTTTGCGGGTATAGCGGAATATATGCTTGCCTGCAGCTAACAGGGCGGCGGCAATTGGCTCACCTGCTCTGGCTTGGATGACCTGGCCGTCCACTTCGATTTCTACAGCAGGCGCTTTTTGTAATTTACCTAATATTGGGTGCTCTTCAACTCGCATATCTTAATCCACTCGGTAATTTAGATTTGCCGCTTAATCTTTCTTTAAACTAGAGCATTTTAAGTTTTCGTGTCCGGCTTATGCCTATTGCAGCTTCGGCTGGTGGCATCAGAGTTATTGGCAATATTTCAATATGGCTGTATAATCTTCTTTGTAAGCGACATCCTCATGATGGTCTAAACCAGTACATCATATCTTAAAATGCTCTACGATACCAAATCTGCCTGATAATAGCAACTATCTTGGGAGTCCTTTTGCAGATTTTGCCTCAAAAACAGCTAAAAGTTGTTGCTGCCAAACCTATGTCGTTTCATATCGGGGTGCCGGATAAAAAAGAAGCCGCCGAAACGGCCTCGTTGATAAATACCTCTAAAAAAAGTACTTTCCAACCTTTTCACAACTGGGCGGTACTGGACTTGAACCAGTGACCTCCTGCGCGTCGAGCAGGGACCAGGCTTTTCTAACACCTTGTCAATAAAGAGCTTACTAAAGGCTATATAAGGACTTAGGCACTGTTTTCAAACTGGCTTGGAACTGGTTTCAGGACTGTTTTGGAACTAAAACTGCTACAAAATGGACTTCTGGATAGCAAGATGTAAGATAAAGGCTCTTGCTAACCCATTTGGCGTGATTGGCATGGTTAGCAAATCAGAAAGTTCATTAGTTTGGGCTTCAACTTCTCATCAGGATAGGGTTTTTCGGAGGGACAGGTATTCATGCCGCCAAGATAATACAATTAGTTGCACGAAGCAAGTTTACGTAAGTTCTTTAATGACAAGGTGGACGAGGTTATTCGGGTGGACAGACATTTCGAGCATTAACTTCTGAAAGAACAGTGACTTAGTCACGGATGAATATTTGCACCCTACGACCATCAGACTGACAAGTCACGAAAGGTCTCGGCACCGCCGATCACATTTCCTTTTTCATCCCTCAGTACCGCTGTGCTGATACTGACAGAAATGGTTTGTCCTTTGTTATTGATAATATTGATACGACGGTTGATAATCTCTTTGCCGCTTTTTATGCTATGCTTTAATGCACAAGCGCTCTGACAGATTTCTGCTTGAAAAACATCAAAGCATTTTTGCCCGATGGCCTGCTGGCGTTTTACACCTGTTATCTTCTCAGCAGCGCGATTAAATGAGGTGATTTTCCAATCTCGATCTACGGTGAATATCCCATCAGCTACGCTGTCCAGGATTATATCTCTATCCTTACTATAGTATGTTTTAGGTTTGATCCGCTCCCTAATGTATGGAGGCAGGTAGTCTTCGGTGATAACCTTAGTTTCCGCACTTGCAACAGCACCCGCGACGATGGTGCGGAGTTCCTGCACGTTATCGGGAAAGCTGTAACCCTTCAGACACTCCAGGAACTCTCCTGAAAAACCTGTAATCTTTTTCCCCGTCCTCTTGGTCTCCTCTTGCAAAAAATGTTCTGCCAATAGGATGATGTCATCGACCCGTTCCCGAAGCGAGGGAATTCTAATTGAGTTGACCATCAGGTGGTAAAGAAGATCTCTCGAAAACTTATCCTCATACGCACGACTGGTAAGGTCCTGGGTGGAAGAGACAATCATACGAACATCAATATTCCTCACCCTGGCGGAGTTCTCACGGCAGTATTCCCCTGTCTGGATCACCCTTTTTAGTCTCACCTGCATTGCAAGACCAAGGGTATCTACGTGGCTAAGGAATAATGTCCCCTGGTCGGCCTCCTCTAAAATTCCAGATGTTTCCTCGTATGAGCCGCCCCATGTGCGAGCTTGGCCGAAGAAGAAGGCAGGAAACTTTTCAGGATCTTGACTGTCCGCTTCCACCACAACGAAAGGTTTGTCCGCTCTCGGGCTAGCCTGATGAATGGCCCTGGCAAGGGCTTCTTTCCCGGTTCCCCTCTCACCCCATATAAAGATGCTCAAGTTGCTGGATGCAATTTTTTCGGCCTGGTGGAAAAGCCGGATCATTGCCAGGTCCTGCGTGTGGAAATGCTCGAACGCCGCTTCATACCCGAGAGATCTCCGGCTCAGATGGCGTGGAAGCTGGTCGATGGTGTTATGAAGAATCCTTTGTTCCATTGCGTTATCGAGCACTTCCAGCAGCTTCTCGTCATCCACCGGTTTGATAAGGTAATCGAAGACACCAAGCTTCATAGCGTTAACTGCAAGGTCAACATCACCAACGCCTGTCAGGACTACTACGGGAATATACAATCCTTTCCCGCGCATATCGTTGAGGATATTTATGCCACTTACATTAGGCATGTCCATGTCCAGCAAGATGAGGTCTAAAGCCTCCCTATCCAGCAGGCCGAACACCTCTCTGGAATCGTTCACCACAAAAATGTCGAACAGACCTGTCTGCGTAAGGAAGACCTTGAGATAATTGGTTACCGCAACATCATCATCTATGATAAGAATCTTCTTCATTTTCACCGCTTTCCTTTAGCAGACACATGTCCCCTTGTTCCGGTGGGTATCCTGATTGTGAATTTGGTACCTTCCCCGGGTTTGCTGGTAACGGAAATATCTCCACCGTGCTCCTCAATTATTCGATAGGCAATAGCCAGACCGAGCCCAGTACCTCCCTTGGACCTCTTGGTGGTAAAGAAAGGATCACAAATTTGCCTCATGGTTTTTTGGTTCATTCCAACGCCGTTATCTTCAACCTTCACTATTAGGTCTTTACCACTCATCCCCGTTCTGATGGTGATCAGGCCCCTTACACCATCCCGCATGGCCTGGCCGGCATTGACTATCAGATTAACGAGGACCTGTTCAATTTTTTGTGAGTTCCCAGTAAAGGTAGGCAGGTTCTCTGCCAGATCCAGCTGTATCTCGGCTTGCTTATGCACCTCAGTAAGAACAAGTCTTGCGCTGGCCTCAATCAGAGTATTTATGTCAACGTTGTCCACCAGCAACCCCTCGTCCTTCTTGGCAAAGCCTCGAAG
>JAFDGR010000254.1 GCA_019309145.1 Deltaproteobacteria bacterium
ACTTCACCAATAGCCTAAACTACGGGGGACAGAATGTCCAGTGTTATTTTAGCTTCAGTTATTTCAGCTACTTAGGCGTCTTCAACATCGTCAACGAAAAAAGGTTACACTCATATCAATTAATATAGTCTAATCATACGGGTGGATCAAATCCCTGTCAAACAAAAACTTCTGAGAATGAATGAAAAGGAATCAAGGGAGATCTCCACTTGTCCGTGTGGGTCTTTGGTTCATTCGTGAGACCGGGCGCTCTTCAGAAATTTAAGAAAAATCCTTCGAAGAGGATTGTTTGACCTTTTTCCGTGCTGGAGTAAACGACCACCACGGAAGCGGATCACCACCCCCCATAAAATGAACAACCGACATAAACGCATCAATCACGCAGGGATCATGCCTTTTCCGGAAAACCCTTGAGCAGATGGATAAGGCCCGGCGCTGGGTGCTTGGTTCTGGGTTCTGGGTATAGAAACCCGAAGCTGAAAGCCCACAACCTTGGGCGCTGGGATCTCGGAATCTAACGTTTCTCTGCAGTGACCAGGCAGTGGGTACGGTTCACATAGCCGACCGTCTGACCGGATTTGCGAAACAGAGGTCAGAAATATATGACCGCCCATGCCGCGCCTCACCCTCCCAGAAAATCGAGGATGGCCTGGTCGCGGGTCTCATTTGGCTGAAACACGATCATGTAATGATTGACGCCCTCGATGGTTTGAACCCGGGCATCGGGAATCTCTTTCACCATACGCTCCACCACCGGTTCGGGGAGTAGGATGTCATCATCGGCCAGAAGACCGTCGGTGGCCCGGAGGATCAGGGTGGGGGCCTGGATCTTGTCATAGAAATCGGCCACATTCACCTTGCCTAAGTTTTGCGCTTCCTCCTGGATATGCTCGGGCCGAGATCGCGGCCGGATCCCGCCCTCCACCTCCTCTACCTCATACTGATAATAGATATCGAAGGCCTCGGACCAGGGATGCAGAAACGGGGCCTGTTTCATCATATCGATGTATGCCTCGAAGGATGGAAAGACCTTTCCCAGACGGTCCAGGGACGGTTTGATCCCGGCAAAGACCCTGGCCATCTGTTCTTCTGAAAGTTTGCCCCCGCCGTCCACCAGGATGATACGTTCCACCCGATCAGGGAAGGTGGCCGCAAAAGTCAACGAAATAAATGCCCCCAGGGAATGGCCCATAAGCACCACCTTCTCCAGACCCAGATCGTCCAGGACGGCCCGGATGTCATTGAGGTGATGGGCGATGGAGTATCCGGTATCCGGTTTGTCCGACAGCCCCCGGCCCCTAAGGTCCATGGCCAGGAGCCGATGCGCTGGGGAGAGGGCATGGGCCATCACATCCCAACAGCGGCAGTTGGCGGTGATACCGTGCACGCACAAAATGGTCTTGTCCTCCCCTTCCCATTCCGCCAGTTGGATCTGGACGCCGTCTCCAGGAATTTTTTTCATGGTCGGTTCTGTCATCACACAAATTCCTCCATTTTAGGACTGTTTCATCGATAAGCACAAAAAGGCTAGTGAAAATTTAGAAATCCGAACAAACTATCTGCCAATTATAGAAAACATTGGGCCGATAGTCATAATAAAAAAGATGGCACAATAAGAAAATTTATAATGCGCGCTATCTCACACTCACTATAAGGCGGACTTCCCTCATCCAAAACAGATTAAACGCCCGGTCGCACCCAACCGAGAATATTATTCTATGGGGTTATCAAATAGAAGACGGAATCGCAACCCACAATCTCAACCTTAAACCGTGAAAGGAGAAGAAAATGACAATTGAACTTAGAAAACGTTGGTATGTTTGGGCCGTAACTGTAATTTTCTGTCTATGCCTAACGGCCACAGTCCATGGTGAACCCATAACCCGTTTGTCTGGAGTACCTTCTCTTGCTTCATTAAAGAAGTTTTATCATGTCCCTAATTTCAAAATCGGCGGGGAGTATGAATTCGGAAATGAAGCAGCTTATGAGTTTGGGGGAAAGGACGGGGTAACCCTGGAATCACTGGGCCAAGAGCCGCTCCGGGTGGCGTACATTGCCGTGGGAACCCCTAAGCGGAATGAAAACGGAGAAATTATTAACGCCGTAGTTATAAGCCCCTACTACTCGGGGGACTCCACGTTTGACTATTTCTTTTGGTACGATGGCCAGAAGGGAAACGCCTTTTGCAGAGGCCCTATTGTCGGCCCGGGCAAATTGATCGACACCCACAAATATTATGTCGTCTTTGTGGATAGTTTAGGACTCTGGGGGGCAAGCAAGCCCAGTGACGGATTGGGGATGAAATTTCCCCAATACTCCAATCTGGATTATGTGCAAGCCAATTACCGACTGCTCAAAGATGAACTCAAAGTGGCCAAGGTGAAGCTGGCCACCGGGGTGTCCATGGGGGCCATTCAAAGTTACATATGGGCGGTTCTGCATCCCGACTATGTGGAGGCGATCATGCCTGTGGGTGGGATCACCGCCATGGACCCGGTGGCGAGATGGCTCTTCCAGAACATGACCGCGGCCATGAAGAGCGACCCTGCGTGGCGGAACACCAAGGGCGATTATTACCATTTACCCAAAGATAAACACCCCAACAAGGGTATGATGTTCGGATGGTCTGTTTTGGGCCAGACCGGACTGAGTTTTGACTTCAGAAATAGGCAGAGTTGGGATGTGGTCAAGAAAGATGTCTTTTACTGGAACCCCGAGGGGGAAGAAGGTGCGAAACTGGTGAAAAAAGCCGAAGATTACGATGTGAATGATCTCATTTATAGAAACCGAGCCGGAGACACCTATGATATCAACGATCAACTCCATCGGATAAAGGCCAAGGCCTTAATTATTCATGTGGAAAACGACCAGTGGTTAAGGTACGAAATGGCCAAGGAAGCCGCCAAAAAGATAAAAGGCGCAAAGCTGGTCGGATTTGAAAGCCCTCTCGCCCATTACGCCGTCTTCCGCGGTCCAAATATGGTAATGATCGATGTGATTGACTTTATGAAGCAGATAGAGCAGGAGTAACCTTCACGTGGCTTGGCAGGTATTACTGGCATACTGCCAATGATCGCCTTTCTTAGCCCTGGAGTTGATATATCAACTCCAGGGATCATATGTCGAAGTATGACATAATTCTTGACATTAACAGTCACCCTCAATTTAAATAGACCTCAAAGAATCTTCGCCTCAAGAAAATACTTTCAGTATAATTTACAGTATATACTACCGGGCATGGCTCCATTTTTCGTCGGAAGGACCGTTCATGCCCGGTACATCTCCTATCTATCGCCCCCGCAAGCCTCAGGATTCTCCATATTATCAGTGCATTGAAGACCATTTCGAAGAATTTGAACGGATCTATGATGATCGTTTTCCCAAAAAGTATGGATTTTTAAGACCCTACGTAAAGCAGATCATCTACCGATACTTGGACTGCGGCATCCTGCACCACGGTTTCGCAAGGGTCAAATGCGGGGAATGCGGCCATGAATATTTGCTTTCATTTTCTTGTAAGCGTCGCCATTTTTGTCCATCTTGCCATCAGAAAAGGGTAGTGGAATTCGGCGAATGGCTGTGTGAAGAAGTTCTGAAGACCATTCCGCACCGACATTTCGTCTTCAGCATACCCAAAATCCTGCGCCGATATTTCCTCTATGACCGAAAGTTGCTCTCCGATCTCAGCCGTTGCGGCTGGGAAACCTTGAAAGAATATTTCCGGGAAGCCGTACCGGAAGAGGGGGCCGTTCCTGGGGCCGTTGTGGTAATACATTCATTTGGCGATTTGCTTGGATGGCATCCGCATCTGCATGTGCTCTGCACCGACGGCTGTTTTTGTGGAAACGGTCCCGCCGGGGCGGGATTCCGAGTAGCGCCACTGTTCGAACTGAAAAATCTGGAGGAGATCTTCCGGCACAAGGTCTTCAAGATGCTCCTTTCCAAAGGCAAGATTACTGAAGACCTGATTGATATGCTCATGAAGTGGCGTCATTCGGGTTTCAACGTCTTCTGTGGATCCAGAAACCGGGGACCCGCCCTTGAAAAGGTGGGGTCTGAGCGAAGTGAAGAATTCAGCCAGGGAGTGAAGAGGCCATTGAAAACCTGGCCCGATACATCATTCGCGCCTCCTTCTCTCAGGAGAGAATGACCTATGTCCCCGAAGAATCAAAAGTGATCTACCGATCAAAAGACGACAAAAAGGAGAAGGACTTCGACGTCCTGGAATGGATTGCCGCCATGCCTGCCTGTGCGTAGCACGCAGACAGGTGCTCCCATGTCCCAAACAAGGGAGAACAAATGGTGAGATATTACGGCTTCTATAGTCCCGCGCTTCGCGGGATGGCGCGCGGTAAACGTAAAAATCAGGACCAGGACGACCTGATACCC
>JAFDGR010000044.1 GCA_019309145.1 Deltaproteobacteria bacterium
GTGGGACCCAGGCTGAACAGAAGCCCCCGACCGAACACGGATTTCCGTAACACCGGCATGAGAAAAAGCGCCCCCCAGATGCCTCCCCAGATGAGCCGTGGATACAGCCATGCCGCGCTCCAGTGCGGCGCGATTCTGACTCCCAGGAGCGCGGGGACCCCTTTTTGTCCTAAAAACCAGACAGCAACGCTGTTCAAAAGCCCCCCGAGACATCCTGAAGCGAATACCAGGCCTGTCTTGATTGCAAATCTTTTCATACTCCCCCCTCCCGGTTCAGAGGTGTTCCTTCCGCCGCGATGGCACATTCCCTTGAACACGAACGTTGCCATAGTACAGGATCATTTCCACAATGTCACACCCCTTTTCTCCTTTTTTCTTGACTGAAAATCATGAATTCCTTAAGGTTGAAGCGCATCCGAATAATTGTTTTGTAAAAACATGGACTTAGTTTCAAGTGTACCGCTAAATGCACGGGGCACGGGAAAATGGAAACGCTTGATTTTATCACCATAATACACCTGTCATGACCATTCGCAAAATACTGATACTGGCCCCGACCATCCTGGCAGTGTTTCTCCTCCAGTCCTATTTCTGGGTGCCGTCTTATGAAGAACAGACCCGCGGCAACCCAGCCAGGCTTACCGAGTATATTTCCGCGTCCATCGGCGATGCCAGTATGCTGAACCCCATTCTCTCTTCTGATTCGGCCAGCAGTCAGATTGAATCCCTCGTGTTCGAGGGTCTGCTTGACCGTGACAAGGACCTGCGGTTCCGCGGCCGAGTCGCCCGGTCCTGGGATATCTCCGAAGAGGCCTTTTTCTGTGTCAATAAGAATGCTTCCATTCCGGGCCAGGGCAAGCTGGATCCCGCGGACCTCCTTCATCTCCTAAAAGAGGTGCTCAAATCACCGCCCCCTGATGACCGGCTCAGGAAGTGTTTGCGACATATCCGCGATATTTCCCTTGTGCCCTCAAGGAATTATTCCCTGACAAGGGAAGAAAAATCCCGAAAAATACGATTCACTATCCATGCGCCTGCCAGAATCCGCCTGGTATTGGATCATGTTGACCAGGATCTTTTCAACACCCTGCAGCTCCTGCTCGGACAGGACTATTTCAGGCAATTCCCGTACCGGCAATATGTACGTTCCACGCCGCAACTGGACGAGCAATCCTTTTTCAGATACGCGCACCTGCTCCTTCCCCCCACCGAGCACAATCCCGTCATCGTGTTTCACCTTCGTCCGGGTATCCGGTTCCACGACGGTCATCCCCTGACGGCAAAGGATGTCAAGTTCACCTATGAAGCCATCATGGATCCGAAAAACATATCACCCCGTATCTCCGACTATGAACCGGTAAAGTCGGTCGAAGTGGTTGATCCCCTGACGGTCAAGGTCACGTACAAGCGGCTCTACTCCCCGGCCCTGGTCACCTGGGGTATGGGCATTCTCCCGGAACACCTCCTGAACAAAAAAGCCATGCGGGCAGAGGCCGTCAGACGCGGGGAGAATCCTGACACCTTTTCCATTCGAAAGAGCAGTTTCAACCGCCATCCTGTCGGCAGCGGCCCTTTCCGTTTTGAGGAATGGAAGTCCGATCAATTCATTGCGCTCACCCGTTTCAATGACTACTGGGAAGGCCCCGCCAATTACGAGCACTACTATTTTCGCATCATCCCTGATCTCCTCACCCAGGAGATGGAGTTTTACGCGGGGACCGTGGACAGTTACAGTGTCCAGCCACACCAGGTGGAGCGATTGAAATCGGACCCCAGGTACCAGAGCTTTTCCGGCACCTCCTTCGGCTATACCTATATCGGGTACAATATGCGACGGAAGCCCTTTGATGACCCAAAGGTCCGCCGGGCCCTGGGAATGGCTATCGACGTCAACAAGATCATCCGATACGTCCTCTACGGCCAGGGGGAACGAATCACCGGACCCTTTGTGAAACAGACTGATTACTATAACCAGGATATCAAACCGCTTCCTCATGATCCTGCCGGGGCACTGAAACTCCTCGCGGAGGCGGGATGGCGCAAGGGCAAGGACGGGTGGCTGGAAAAGGACGGGAAGAGATTCCAGTTTACCCTCATCACAAACAGCGGGAACGACCTGCGCAAGGCGATTCTGGCCATTGCCCAGGACGCCTGGAAACAGATCGGTATTGACGTGCGGACCGATATCCTGGAATGGTCCGTGTTCATCCAGAACAGGGTGGACAAGGCTGATTTTGACGCCCTCATCCTGGGCTGGCAGATGGGAATTGAGCCGGACCTGTACCAGATCTGGCATTCCAGCCAGACGCATCCCTACCAGCTCAATTTCGTGGGCTTCAAGAACAGGGAGGCAGATGACCTCATTCTCAAGATCAGGCAGGAGTATGACCACGAAAAGCAGGTCTCGTACTGCCACAAACTACACAACATCATCGCCCGCGAACAGCCCTATACCTTTTTATACGTGAGTAAATGGACCGCTGTCCTGGATAAACGCATCGTCATCAAGGAAGTGGATAAGACCGGAAAAATCTCTTACCGGAAAATCGAGCCCACAAAAACCGGAAACTATACTTTCTATTTTAACAAGTGGATCAAACTTCCTGAAGTACCGACCTTTGCCCAGGAAGGTTGAGCGGGAAAGGGGCTACATCATGTTGTCATTCATCGGCCGCAGCATTGTCCAGAAGACGGTGACACTCTTTTTCGTGTCCATCGTATCGTTCCTGATTATTCACCTGGCGCCGGGGAAACCCAGCCAGATCAACCCCCTCAACCCGAAATTCACCCCGGAAATCCTGGAAAGGTTCCAGAAGGAATTTCATTTGGATAAACCCCTCTACGTGCAATACATCCTCTTTTACAAGGGCCTTTTCACAGGAAAAACCGTTTCCTGGAAAGACAACCAGTCCGTGCTGAAAAAGATCTGGATTCGTTTTCTGAACAGCCTCCCCCTGTTTATCGTGGGAACGCTCCTCACCTGGACCCTTTCGTTTCCCCTGGGCATACGATCCGCCATCCACCGTGGGGGGATTTTTGACCGGACAACCACCTTTTTCTCGTACCTGCTGATCTCCATTCCCGGGTTTTTCTTTGCCTATGTGCTCATCATCTTCGTGGTCACCCGTTTCCACGTGCCGGTCATAGGCATGGAGACCTTCGGACTGGGAGCCACTTCCTGGCCCCCGGTTGCCATGGACCGGGTGTGGCACCTCCTGCTGCCCTCGGTCCTGGGCGCCACCGGCGGTATCGCCATCCTCTCCAGGTACGTGAGGAGCCAGATGATGGAAGTGGAAGGACAGGATTATGTGCGCACGGCGGTCGCCAAGGGCCTCCCGCCGGAACAGGTCCACTACAAGCACGCCCTTCGCAACGCGCTCCTGCCCTTTGCCACCATGTTCGGGCTCATCCTCCCCGGGCTCATCGGCGGCTCCGTGATCATAGAATCAATTTTTTCATGGCCGGGCATGGGGAGAATGGCTTACGAGGCCATTCTTGCCAGGGATTATCCCATCATCCTGACGGTGAACTTTATTTCAGCGGTCCTGGTGCTGGCAGGGACATTCCTCTCCGACCTGCTCTATCTCCTGGTAGACCCGAGGATACGGTTGTGATGGAACAGGCAAAAACGCCACGAGCCTGGAATCAGGATCTTGATGCGCCCTCCAGCCCGAGGGAATCAAGATTCCGGGAATCATGGCATCTTTTCAGGTCAAATCGTCTTGCGATCTCGGGCTTCGTCATATTCCTCGTCTTTCTCTGCGTGGCCCTTGTGGGGCTTTTCCTCACCTCCGGGACCCAGCCGATATTTGATCCTGCCATGGTACGCCTGCAGGAAAAGCTGCGGCCACCGCTCTCAACACCGAATATCGAGGCCCTCGATCCTGAAGAGGTCCCTGCCCTGGGGATCTATCTCTTCGGCACTGACGACCTGGGACGTGACGTGTTCTCCAGGATGCTCCAGGGTGCCTGGGTCTCTCTGACCGTGGGATTCGTTGCCGTGGGCATCTCCGTGCTCATCGGCATATTCATGGGGGGAATAGCCGGCTATTTCGGCGAAAAACAGGTGCGTTCCGGGTACGCCCTCGGGGTTCTCTTTACGGGCGCCGGATTCACCCTTCTCGGTATGGGAAAGTGGACGACCTCCTTCATTTTTCTCGCTTCCGGCGCAGCACTTTTTCTTTTTTCAGCCGTACATGGCTCCACAGGCCACATGAGCCCGGGGAAAGCCCCTTTTCGCGCCATGCTTTCCCTCAAGGTCATGACCGTGGACACCCTGATCATGCGTCTCGTAGATATCATGCTCTGTTTCCCCAGCTTTTTCCTGATCCTCACGGTAGTGGCCATCCTCCCGGCCAGTATGTACAACATCATGATCGTTATCGGATTGACCAGCTGGATGGGGGCGGCCCGTTTTGTCCGCGCGGAGTTTCTTTCCCTCAGGGAACAGGATTTTGTTACCGCGGCAAAGGCCCTCGGGGTGGGCAAATTTCGCATCATATTCAGGCACATGATGCCCAACGCCCTCGGCCCGGTGCTGGTCTCGGCTACCATCGGCATCGCCTCCGCCATCCTGACCGAGGCGGGCCTGAGCTTTCTCGGCTTCGGCGTGCCGCCGCCGCATGCCACGTGGGGAAACATCCTGTCCGATGGAAAACGCTTTATCTTTGACGCGCCGTGGCTGACATTCATTCCCGGCATCGCCATCCTGATCGTGGTGCTGTCCTTCAATCTCTTTGGTGAAGGGCTCCGGGATATCCTGAACCCGAAACTGCGCGAGAGGTCCTGATGGTGGCCACAGAAGCCCTGTTATTATCTGTAGAAAATCTTGCCGTCTCATTCCGCGGTAAAGACGGTGTGGCAAGGGCAGTGGATGGGGTCTCCTTTGACATCAGGAAAGGAGAGACGGTTTGTATCGTGGGCGAGAGCGGCTGCGGTAAGACCGTCTCCGCCCTCAGTATCCTGGGTCTTGTGCCTTCACCGCCCGGAGAAATAACCGCCGGAAAAATCCTCTTCCATGGGGAAAATCTTCTTGGCCTGGATGAGGAAAAACTCCGCACCATCCGGGGGAAAAAAATCGCAATGGTGTTCCAGGAACCCCTTACGTCCCTCAACCCAGTCTTTACCATTGGGGACCAGATTGAGGAAGCCATTGAAATTCATGAATCCCTTCCAAAAGACGAGGTGCATCAGCGATGCGTTGAACTGCTCGAGGATGTGGGTATTGCGTCACCCGGGGAGCGGATCAGGGACTATCCCCACCAGTTGAGCGGCGGGCAGCGGCAGCGCGTAATGATTGCCATGGCCCTCTCGTGCAGGCCTGAGCTTTTGATTGCCGACGAGCCAACCACCGCCCTGGATGTAACTATCCAGGCACAGATTCTCCAACTCCTTCGCTCCTTGCAGAAAAAACACGGCACGTCAGTCCTGTATATTACCCACGACCTGGCTGTTGTGAGCCATATCGCCACCAGGATCTACGTGATGTACGCCGGGATGATTGTTGAACAGGGGCACACAGACCATATATTCAAATCCCCGAAACATCCCTACACCCAGGGGCTTCTTGCCTCCCTTCCCAGCCGCCTGAAGAGAGGACAGCGACTCCCCAGCATCCCGGGAACGGTCCCTGATCCCGCCCGCAGACCCGCGGGATGTCCCTTTCATCCCCGCTGCAGCCACGCCATAGCCTCATGCGAGAAGGATTTCCCGAATATGTGTGATTACGGCGGCGGACACCTCAGTCGCTGCCCCATCCTTTTTAAAGGGATTTCCACAGGAGGTGCTCACTCATGACGCCGGTCCATTCACAGGAAAAAGAAACCCTTCTCCAGGTGCGCGGCCTCAGGAAATATTTCCCCGTAAAACGGGGATTTTTTCAGCGGACCTCCGGCTGGATAAAGGCGGTTGACGGCGTGGATTTCCAGGTGGAACCGGGGAAGACCCTCGGGCTCGTGGGAGAGTCGGGATGCGGAAAATCAACCGTTGCCCGGCTGCTCCTCAGATTACTCGAACGCGACCACGGCCGGATATGCTACCGGGGACGTGATATCAACACCCTCCATGGAAAGGAGGTGAAAAGGCTCCGGAAAGAAGTCCAGATCATCTTTCAGGATCCCTTCGGATCACTCAATCCGCGCATGACTGCGGGACAGGCAATCGAAGAGGGTCTCCGGGCCATAGAAATAGCAGACAGACGCCAGAGACGCGCCAGGGTGGAGGAACTCCTGGCGCTCGTGGGTCTGACTGGAGAAAGTATTGACCGGTTTCCCCACGAGTTCAGCGGCGGGCAGCGGCAGCGGATCGGCATTGCCCGGGCCCTCAGCGTAGAGCCCTCCTTGATCATTTGCGATGAACCGGTCTCGGCCCTGGATGTCTCCATCCAGGCGCAGATCCTGAACCTCCTCAAGGATCTCCAGGAATCGTTCGGGCTTTCCTATCTCTTCATCTCCCATGATTTGAACGTGGTGGGATACATGAGCGACCTGGTGGCGGTCATGTACCTCGGCCACATTATGGAATACGGTCCCGGAGACATACTGTTCGATCACCCGCGCCATCCTTACACCCGGGCCCTGCTCTCATCGGTCCCGGTCCCCGGGGAAACACGGGATATCGCCCCCCTGAGCGGCGATGTGCCGAGCCCCCTGGATCCCCCGCCGGGATGCAGGTTTCAGGGGAGATGCCCCCTGGTGGAACCACGATGCCGCCGGGAGGAAATATCCTTTTACCCCATGGAAGAGCATCACCTCGTCCGCTGCTGGAAGGCCCCCTCCCTCTGAGCCAACGCTCTTTTTGGCTTGACTTCGAACAATTGTTTGTGGAAAATGTGACCTTCGCTGGGGGATCGTCCAGTGGCAGGACGACGGGTTCTGGCCCCGTTAACCGAGGTTCGAATCCTCGTCCCCCAGCCAATAGTGGTTCACTCCGTGTCAACCCTGACACGGTTTCTTCATTTTTGGGGTCCCATCGTCTAGTGGTCTAGGATATCGGCCTCTCACGCCGAAGACACGGGTTCGAGTCCCGTTGGGACTACCAATAATCATCGATATCACCGTATATCATCTTCTCCCGTCGTAAATTTTGCACCATATCATTGATGATGAAATCGTAAAAGGTCTAGAGACGGACTTTTCACGATTCCGTCAAAATGGTCTCTTTTTCTTGACTATGATCCGTGACCATGGTACATTTTTATCAAGTCATGTTAGAGGAGGAAATGACCCTGTGAAAGAAGATACTATCATGATATCAAAATTTAAGGCCACCTGCCTGGCGGTTTTGGACAGGGTAAAACAGACACGCCAACCCATCCTGGTTACCCGCCGGGGAGAACCTATTGCCCTTATTGAACCTCCTCCACAACCTGAAAAACGCAAGTCGTGGCTGGGAATGTTCAGTTCACGGGGAAGGATTACCGGAGACATCATATCCCCTGCACTCGATTCAGGTGAATGGGAAGTTCTGGATCAAAAATGAAATTGCTGCTGGACACGCACATTCTATTGTGGAGTCTGCTGGAACCGGCGCGTCTTGCCAGGGGGGTTTCAGCAGAATTGGAGGATACGTCCAATGAACTGTGGCTTTCTCCGATCAGCACTTGGGAAATAATGGTACTTGCTGAAAAGGGACGGATCGTTTTGGATGCCAGGCCGGAGTTATGGGTGAGGGACGTATTCAAAACGATCCCATTCCATGAGGCTCCTCTCAATCATGAAGTTGCCATGCAGAGCCGAATGATCGATTTTCCCCATGAAGACCCGGCCGATCGATTTCTCGTGGCCACTGCTCTTGTTTACGATCTCAAACTGATAACTGCTGACAAACGAATCATTGCTTCACAAGCATGTTCCATACTGCCAGGTAACTGAAACCTCTCGTTGGAAATTCGCCCACTCTGAAAATACGTTTTTTGTCAAAATATCAGAATATTACCTTTCGTGGATGGGCACTAATCAGCACCACCAGTAGAACTGGTGGTGCTGATTATCAATGGATGAAGGCTAAGACAAGGAAATCAGAAAAAGGACATTTTGTGCATGAATAAGGGAAAATGAGGTTTTCGCTTCCAACCGTTAATCTTCAATAGACACCCATTCGATCGTCGCAAAGTCCTTGTCAAATGTGGCGATTTTCTTAATCCTCTTTCTTTTCATTACAAGGGTTATAAGCGCATCATGATAATTCAGGGCTCCACCGGAAAGAAGAATCAGGTTCAACACCTTCGTGTGCAGCCTTGTCCTGTAATCATATGCCATAATGACATCGTACATTTCCTCTATTTCCATAATCTGAGGAAATATGAGCGAAAAATCATATCCTCTTTCCCTGCTCCTCCTTGCGATCACAGAATAAAGTTCTACCAGGATACAATCCATGAGCAAAATGTACTTTCTCTCTTTCTCCAATCTTCGCGCAAGCCTTACAGCGTGTTGGTGATGGACATCCTTGCTGTCCAGCAGTGCAACCAATACGTTGGTATCGACGATAATCTTACTCATGCCATGCTTCACTTTCTCTCAAACTATCACCACCCAATGAGACAATGCCAGCAAATGAAAGCAAGGATTTTTTTCGCTTTCTGTCTGTCCCTATAGTATGTGTTTCAAACCCAAGTCGTCTCAATATCCTTACTGCATCCATCGTAGTAAAATCCATCTTGGTTAAATGAATGTTCTTTGCGGTGACCAGGTGGACCACGAGTTCTTTCGGCGAGAACGTCCTGTTGCCCACAAATGTTGCATATTTCCTTCCCTTGCTTGGAGGAAGCTTGGTTGCAATTTTTTCTATTTCCTCCCGATCTACCTTAAATTTGAAATTCCTAAGCTGAACATCAATCATTTTTCCCTCCTGCAGAAATGATACATACTACATTAACATACTGCTTTAATAGTATGCCTGTCAACATATATAAACGCCCACCAAGTCGTTGTGTATGGGAACTTATGGCATGTATCCCTGAATTTGGCCCCCACACCCACACCGGGAATATGCTGGAAAACGTACTTGACAAACTTCTGTTCTCTGCCGATTTTATAGATATACGCAACGGCTTCAGTTTTCTGCATGAATTTCGTTGTCTTGGGTACGTGGAGACGCCTTTTCGATCTGACCCGGAAGAAGGAATTGGCCAAAGTAATCGAGCATTTTGGGCTTGATTTGAAGAGCAGGAAGGTAGGAAGAAAAAAAGAAGAAAACTTCTTGACACTTGGAATGAATATTTTTTAGTTTCCAAGCTGTTACGTTGTGGGATCTTCATGGTAAGGCCGATCTTTTAAACAGCTTTTCATCTCGGCCGTAATCTCCTGTTGAAAAGATATGTTTGCGAGTGGTTTCTCTGGACATCGCGTCTGGAAAGAGAGGGGAATGGAATGGAAGAGAAGGCAGTTAGCATGAACGGCATGCTCATTGACAAAGAAGATTGCGCCCTGGTTATTGTTGATGTCCAGGAAAAGCTGGTTCCCGTCATTACCGGCGCGGAAGAAACCATTCAAAACATCATCAAGCTCGTCAAGTTCACAAAGATAATCGATATTCCAATCGTCGTTACGGAGCAGCAAAATCTCGGAAGGACCGTTGAACAGGTACGAACAGAGATAGGAGAAATTGAGCCCATCTCAAAGATAACCTTCAGTTGTTTCGCATCCGAGGAATTCCAGAATTACCTGCGCTCCCTGGGCAGAAAAACCCTCATTCTCACCGGCATTGAAGCCCACATCTGCGTCGCCCAGACAGCCCTGGACGCCCCGCGAGAGTACCCCGTACAGGTGGTCAGTGACGCTGTTGCCTCAAGGGATCCCCGAAACCGGGATATCGCCCTGCAAAGGATGAGGGCGGCCGGCGTCACCGTAACCTCAACCGAAATGCTCATCTATGAACTGCTTAAAAAGGCCGGCACGGACGAATTCCGGGCCACCCTGCCTCTGGTCAAATAGAAAACAAGGATCCGCCCTCCCTGTTCAATCAAGACTTATGCGGCCCAAAAAGTATAGAGCGATCAATGGTCCTGGTCAATCACAATTTTGGCCGTTCTGTGGCTGATAAATGGCTTTCTCAGTGGCTGGATCAAAGAAATGGAGATTTTCGAGGCGGGTTTTCAGGATGATTTCCCGGCGTGGCCTGGTTCGGGTCTGGGCATTTACGGAGGCAATGAGACTGTGCCCCCCCACCTTCACTTCCAGATAGATCTGACTTCCCACCGGCTGAACGACCACAACATCCGCGCGCAATGCGCCTTTTTCTCCCGGCGTTCCAGTTGCAGAGAGGTCGTCAGGCCTGATCCCCAAAATCACTTCCCTGTTTCGATACGCGGAAAGGGCCTTGACTTTCTTCTCAGGAACCGGCAGCTCCAATCCTGTCGAAGCCACTACCAGGTTATTCCCGCGTCCCTCAATGTGCGCACGTACAAAATTCATGGTTGGAGATCCGATAAAACTGGCCACGAATCTGTTCGTGGGCATGAAATAGAGCTCCAAAGGCGCACCCACCTGCTGTATGAGACCGTCCTTCATAACCACGATCCGATCTCCCATGGTCATGGCCTCAATCTGGTCATGGGTCACATAGATACTGGTCCTCTCCATCCTTTCATGCAGTTTTTTCAGCTCCAGGCGCATCTGAATCCGCAGTTTGGCATCCAGGTTGGAGAGTGGTTCGTCAAAAAGATACACTTGCGGGACCCGGACGATCGCACGTCCCAAGGCTACCCGCTGCCGCTGGCCGCCGGACAGGACCTTTGGTTTCCGGTCCAGGAATTGTGAAATACCCAACATTTCAGCGGTCTGTTTTACGCGATGTTCGATTTCTTTGCGGGGCATTTTCTTCAATTTGAGCCCAAAGGCCATGTTTTCAAAGACACTCATGTGGGGATAAAGCGCATAATTTTGAAAGACCATGGCCACATCCCTGTTCTTCGGAGGAACACGATTGACCAAACGATCGCCAATATAGATCTCGCCCGCCGTGATATCCTCAAGTCCCGCAATCATCTTGAGGGTTGTGCTCTTCCCGCATCCGCTCGGCCCGACAAGGACCATAAATTCCCGGTCCCTCACCGTAAGGGAAAACCTGTCCACGGCAATATCTTTTCCAAAGCTTTTCCGGACATCCTGTAAAATTACCTGTGCCATACTCCCCGGTGTTCTTTCAACGCACCCCGTATTCCTAAAACAGAGTATCCCCAAAAAAAAGAGCTCGATTTAAACACCACCAGGCATGCACGCTTGTTGCCCTAGCAAAAGTCGAAAGCGGTTCCGGCGGAGGCCAGTTGAAAACGGTCACCAAAATGGTTCGCCAACCGGATGGTGGCGCTCATGCCCGTGCAATGGGAAACCGCTATCAAGTCAAGAGCAAAATCTTCAAACCTCTTTATCGCCTGTTCGAGTACTTCAGGGCCGTAAAACATCAAATGGGTGCCTCCTAATACAGCTCGTAATTTGGTGATATGCATGGTGTTCTGCACATGATCAAGGATGTTCAAGATCCCGGTGTGGGCGCATCCCAACAGGAGGACCGGCGAGGTCCCGGTTTCCAGCAGGAGACTTGCGTCGTCAATGAGCGGATCAGGGGCAAGGCCGTCTCCCTGCTGCAAGACGAGTCGTGTATCTTCTGGAAGTTTTTCAGGGTCTCGATCAATACCGGACAAAAACCAGAGCCCGGGGCGTGCCTCTTCGGTATGATCCAGGAAGGTGAAGGTGGCGCCCATGTGTTCTAATGCCTCTTGCTTGAATGGGCAACCAATAGAGCGCGGAGGATCCAGGGGTTTTTGGGGGTCAAAACGCAGGTGTCTCACAAAAACGGCCGGGTGCGCGACCACTTCTATTTTCCCTGTCTGTTCAATGACCCATTTAAGGCCACCGGTATGATCATAGTGACCATGGCTAAGAAAGACCATTTTCAAACCGTTCAGGTCCTTTTGCAGCGCCTTGAGATTGAGGGGCAAAGACATGCCCGGACCGGTATCAAAAAGGTACTTTTCCTCTCCTCTTTCTATCAAGGCGCTGAAGCCGTGTTCACCGATGAAACCGGACCTGCTGATGCTGTTGTCACAAAGGATGGTGATGGTTGTTTTCATCTCTCCTGATTATTCCCTGAAGGATTTCGTTCTGTTTCTTTCCTGCTCGAATGGGGCGAGTATAGCATCTTCTGCGTGCCTTTGCGAAATTATTTCCTCATCAGTTTTCATGACAAGATCTTGCGGATGAACGCATTTTTGTTTTGCACGACACCTTCGGTTAGGATAGGATAGAGCACACTCAGATAAGGAGGGCAGGAATGGCACCGGACAACAACGCACCCCAGTCCAATTTCATTCGAAATATCATTGCGGAAGACTTCAAGACCAACAAGTTCGGCGGGAGGGTCCACACCAGGTTTCCTCCCGAGCCCAATGGCTATCTCCACATCGGGCATGCCAAGTCTATCTGCCTCAATTTCGGGCTTGCCGCGGAAAATAACGGGCTCTGCAACCTCAGGTTTGATGATACGAATCCCACAAAAGAGGAACTGGAATACGTGGAGTCCATTATCGAAGATGTGCGATGGCTCGGTTTTGACTGGGGAGACCGAATGTACTATGCATCCGACTATTTTGATCAGCTGTACGAGTATGCCCTGCAGTTAATCAGGATGGGGAAGGCCTACGTCTGCGATCTGAGTCCCGACGAAATCCGGGAATACCGGGGGACCCTCACGGAACCGGGCCGGGAGAGCCCGTATCGAAATCGTTCCGTGGAGGAAAATCTCGATCTTTTTGAACGCATGCGGGCCGGTGAATTCGAGGATGGATCCCGGGTCCTGCGGGCGAAGATCGACATGGCTTCACCCAACCTGAACATGAGAGACCCGGTGATTTACCGCATCCTGCACGCGGAGCACCACAGGACCGGAGACAAATGGTGCATCTATCCCATGTATGACTTCACCCACTGCCTTTCCGATTCCATTGAAGGCATCACCCATTCCATCTGCACCCTGGAATTCGAGGACCATCGCCCCCTGTACGATTGGTTCCTGGATGAACTGGGGGTCTATCATCCCCAGCAGATCGAGTTTGCCCGCCTCAATCTCACGTATACGGTCATGAGTAAGAGAAGGCTCTCCGAGCTGGTGGAAAAGGGGTTTGTCACCGGATGGGACGATCCACGGATGCCTACCATATCCGGCCTCCGCCGACGCGGATACACCCCGGAATCCATCCGGACGTTCTGCGAGCGCATCGGTGTGGCAAAGCGAGACAGCATGGTGGACATGGCCCTGCTGGAACACTGTGTCAGGGAAGATCTGAACCGCCGGGCCAACCGCGTCATGGGTGTCTTGCGCCCCTTGCGGGTGGTCATCGAAAACTATCCCGAGAATCAGGTGGAGGAACTGGAAGCGATCAATAATCCCGAAGATCCTACAATGGGCACGAGGAAGGTTCCTTTTTCACGGGTGCTTTATATTGAACGGGATGACTTCATGGAAGACCCGCCGAAAAAATTCTTCCGCCTTGGCCCCGGCAGGGAAGTCCGCCTCCGGTACGCCTATTATATCAAGTGCGTCGATGTGGTGAAGGAGGAGAAAACAGGAGAGGTCATTGAACTCCGCTGCACCTATGATCCAGCAACCAAGGGAGGGTATGCACCGGATGGACGGAAGGTCAAGGGAACCCTCCACTGGGTGTCCGCGGCCCACGCCATCCAGGCGGAAGCACGCCTTTATGACAAGCTGCTCCTCAAGGCCAACCCGGCAAGTGAATGCGAGGGTGCTGATTTCAGGGATTGCCTGAATCCGGACTCCCTGGTGACCCTCTCATCCTGTTCCGTTGAACCCAGCCTTGCAGGGGCGGCGCCGGGAGACTATTTCCAGTTCGAACGGCGGGGATACTTTTGTGTTGACGCGAAGGATTCCGCTCCCGGGGCCCTGGTATTCAACCGGACCGTTCCTCTCCGTGACACGTGGGCGAAGATCCAGAAGGCGCAGAAGAATTCCTGATCCAAGGAGGACGGCCATTATTTTGCCAGCTGTCCGCCTTTGATGTAGACGTCCCGCTTGGGGTAGGGAATTTCAATGCCTTCCTCGGTGAACCGTTCCTTTACCCGGTCTGAAATGGCCGAGATCGTATCCATTCGTTTCCTGGGGTCCCTGATCCAGACCCTGGCCTCCAGGTTCACCGCGGAATCCCCGAAGCTCTTCACCACGACCTTGGGCGCAGGATCCCGCAGGACCCATTCCAGCTCCAGGCTGATAGCGACTATGGCCTCTTTGGCCTTCTGAATATCAGCGTCATAGGCCACTCCAATCGGAATCCTCACCCTGATTTCCTCGGTGATTGTCGTATAGTTGATGATATCCCGCCGCATGATCTCGTTGTTGGGGATCACGATCACAATATTGTCAGTGGTCCGGATCTTTGTTGCCCTGAGGCCGATGTCAAGCACATCTCCCCAGGTAGCCGAGTTGGCAGGTGCCGACCACACCTCGATCCGGTCCCCCACCTCGAATGGCCGGTCGATAATCAACAGGACCCCGGCGATCAGGTTCGACAGGGTGTCCTTCGCGGCAAAGCCGATGGCAATCCCTGCGACACCGGCGCCCGCGATAAACGGCATAATATTCAGACCGAGCACGTCCAGGGCCAGAATGCCCCCTGTCGTGTAGATAATAACCCCGGAAAATTTCTTGGAAAGATCGAGAATCACGTCATCCACTTGTGTGTCTGTCCTCCTGGCCAGTTTATCTTCCAGAAACGGAATGATGCGACTGACAATGCTCTGGACCAGGGAGGTGACCAGGAGAACCAGGCCGGCAAAAAAGACCTTTTCCGCCCAGGGTGCGTGGATCAGGCGAAGAGCGGAGGCGCCGAGAAGAATGAGAATACAATAATGGCCTCCCTTTCGGATGACCTGAAAAATCCTTCCCTTTTTTCCAAGGACCGGATGCTCCCGGTATTGCTTTTCAAACCTTGCCACGACCCGATTGAACACACCCCAGGCCAGGGCGGCGATCAGGAGAATGATAAGCGCGTAGAACCCTTCCTTCACAAAAGGCTGGGGTTTTGAAAAAACCGTCTCTATGGCCCGGTCCAGAAAATTTTTCATCTCGCGTTCCTCTTCGAAGATTGATCCTGTGGCGTCACGTGGAATCGCATTAAAGCATACCATGAGTGCCAAATCAACGCTGATTTTCCCCCGCAAAATCCCCCTTGACACGTTTTCCTCTTCGATGGTATAAGGCCGCCAATTTTCAAGGCAATGAAGTCTGCCTGGAATGCCCACCCGCCGCCCGTTCCGATCCCAATCGGTGCGGTTTTTTTTGGCCTGGAGCAGTTTTTTAAAGGAGATCAAACATGGCGATCAGTATCGCGCTTATCATTGTTCTCGGACTGTGTGCCGACTATCTTTTCAGGAGGATGAAGCTCCCGGGGTTGGTGGGAATGCTTTTTGTGGGCATCCTGTGCGGTCCTTATGTCCTCAATCTCATGTCGCCGGACATGATGAAAGTATCCGGTGACTTCAGGAAAATCGCCCTTATTGTCATCCTGCTCAGGGCGGGCTTTGAACTCAGGCGCGACACCCTGAACCGGATCGGCCGGGCCGCCATTACCATGAGCTGCATTCCGGCGCTCTTCGAAATAGTGGGAATCGTCCTGGTGGCTCCCGGGTTACTCCACATTTCCATTCTCGAAGCGGCCATTCTCGGGGCAATTCTCTCCGCCGTCTCCCCGGCCGTGGTGGTACCGCTCATGATCGATTTCATGGACAGGGGAAGAGGTGCCAGAAAGGGCATTCCTACGCTCATCCTTGCCGCCTCCTCGGTGGATGACGTGTTTGTGATCGTCCTGTTCACCATTTTCATGGGGATGTATGGCGGTGGAGCGGTCAACCTCTGGGCGAAACTGGGAGAAATTCCCGTTTCCATCGGGCTTGGGATCCTGATGGGGTTCATCCCGGGGTATTTTCTCTCCTGGCTTTTTACCCGGTATGACTGGCGTCCCCCGAGGAGGACACTGGTGGTGCTGGGAACTGCTATTATCCTCACCTGGCTGGAAAAGGTCCTGGAGCCATGGGTTCCTGTGGCCAGTCTGCTGGGGGTCATGGCGATCGGATTCATCATCCTGGAAAAATCAGAGCCAATTGCCCATCTCATCTCCCAGAAGCTGAAAAAGCTGTGGGTCTTCGCGGAACTGCTCCTCTTTGTCCTTGTGGCCGCCCAGGTCAATATTCACGTCGTATGGAAGGCGGGATTGGCCGGCACCATCGTCATCGTGGTGGGGCTGATCTTTCGGAGTGTGGGAACCTATATCTCTCTCTTCGGCGCGGGTCTTGACTGGAAAGAAAAGCTCTTCTGCGTGGTGGCGTATATCCCGAAAGCAACGGTCCAGGCAGCCATTGGGGCTGTTCCCCTGGCAGCGGGCGTGGCCTCGGGTGATGTTATTCTGGCGGTGGCGGTGCTTTCCATCCTCCTTACCGCTCCTCTCGGGGCAATCGGCATCATGCTCTTCGGGGAACGAATCCTGGATCACGGGGAACGCTCTGCCTATCGCTTCAAGGAACTTCGCGACCGCCTGGATCTCCCTCACGTGGGAGAACGGGTGAGGAGCAAAGATTTCGGAACGATCTGGAAGATTATTGAGGAAAAAGAGGTCTGGATAGAGTCAGGTCATGATGCCGGGTCTCTGGGGCAGGACCGGGAACTCCGGCCTGCGATTCACCTGCGGTACTGGAAAGAAGATCCGGGCGCGGGGCCGGGAAAAGGGAAAACCTTTGTTTACCGCTACAGCCAACAGGACCCTTCTTTTCACAATCACTGGGAAGTGCTTTATGACTGGTGATGCAGGGCGAGCATTATCTTTTGACTCCAGGGTGAAATCCTGATAATCTATTTTTATGAAAATCTGGAATCGCCTGCATACGAAGCGTATCTTTCTTGACGTACCGCTTCCCGACAAGGATGCAGTGCTCCAGTTCGTTGCCGAGGCATTTGCCAATCGCGGAATCGTAAAGGACGCGGATATCCTGTACGATGGATTGAAGGCACGGGAAGAGACCATGAGCACGGGAATCGGCGGGGGCATAGGGCTTCCCCACGCCATGAGCAATGACACAAAGGAGGCCGCAGTACTCCTGGTCAGATGCTCAGAACCGATTGATTTTGAGAGTCTCGATGCTGTTCCCGTAAAAGTCATTGTCGCCCTCGTGGCACCGGAGGGCAAACCCGATCTTCACCTGCAGATCCTCGCGAGTCTTGCCAGGCTTTGCCAGTATCCCGGATTTCTCAAAGCAGTGCAGCAAGCAAAAGATCCGAAGACTCTTTTCGACGCGATCAGGCAACTGGAAGAAACCATTTCCTTCCACTGACACCTGCCACGACAAAACCCAGCCCTTTCCTCTCTCCAATCCTCCTCCTCGCATTTTTTTCTTGACATTCAAACGTTCGTTTTATACAAACGTTCGCAATATATGGAGAGGTGAACATGACAAAGAATGAAACAACCGAAAATACCCGTGAACGGATCCTTGATGAAGCGGAAATTCTTTTTGCCCGCAGAGGCTACCAGGCCGTCAGCATCCGGGAGATCATCCAGGCGGCCCACTGCAACCTGGCGGCCGTGAACTACCATTTCGGGCAGAAGAAGAATCTCTACCTGGAGGTATTCCGTTCCCGCTTGATACCCCGGGCAAAAAGGGTGCAGGCAGCATTTTGGGAATCCCTGCACAAGGAGACATCCCATTCGGTCGATACCATAGTGCGGACACTCACCGAGGCATTTATCCACGGCCCCTTGACCGAAGAGGAACGTTACCTCCATAACCAGCTCATGGCCAGGGAGCAGGCAGAGCCGTCCGAAGCACTGGAATTGATCATCAGGGAGGTCATGCAACCCTTTTTCACAGAAATAGCACACCTTTTACATCAGGTCTTACCGGAAAAAGTGGAAAAAGACACCCTGCGGTTGTCCCTTCTCAGCATGTTCTCCCAGATCCTCTACTTCAGTTTCGCGAGGGCCGCGGTCACCAGGATTACCGGCCGGGAATATGACGATGACTTCAAGGCGATTCTCGCTGATCATATCGTCAGGTTTTGCCTGCATGGCCTTGGGACGGTCAGGAGGGAGGACAAATGAAAAGGCGAACTGCAATTGCTTTGCTCCCCTTCCTTGCCGTCCTGTTCATGGGAGGGTGCATGAAAATGGGCCCTGATTTCAAACGCCCTTCCCCGGGACTTGAGCTCCCTGCTTCATTTCAACATGATACGACCAGCGCCAAACCCGCGTCTTTGACGAAAGCATGGTGGCGAGCATACGGGAACCCTGAACTCAATGCCCTGGTGGAGCAGGCCCTCAAAAACAATTGGGATATCAGGCAGGCCGCCGCCAGGGTCATGGAAGTGCGCTCCCAGTTTATCCAGACAAGGGCCGACCGTTTCCCCTCTGTGAATCTCCAGGCTTCAGCGCAGCGCCAGCGGCAGACCCTCCACGCCCCGGTGCCGGTCTTCAATGGAGCAACGATCCAGCTTCAGGATCAGCAAAAAAGGGAGACCACCAATGCATTCAGTCTCTCCCTGCCCCTATCGTACGAACTGGACCTCTGGGGTCGCCTTGCAAGGGCCGAGGAAGGCGCCAGGGCCTCTCTCCTGGAGGCCGAAGAAAACCGCCGGACCATCGCACAGGCCGTTGTGGCGGAAACCGTTACTCTCTACTTGAATATTGAAGCCATAGAGCGGCGTATTCAGATCCTGCGGAAGAGCATTGACCGCTATCGCCAGAGCCTGAAACTCGTGGAATTCAGGTATGAACACGGCCTCACCTCTATCCTTGACGTGAGACAGGCGCGAAGAATCCTTGCCCAAGCCCAGTCGTCCTTGCCTACGCTCCTGCAGGAACTCGGGACGGCCCAACAAAAAATGGCGATATTATTGGGCCACTATCCAAAGACACGCCCGCCCAGAACCCATCCTTCCGGTTATTTCAAAGAGCTTCCCCCTGTTCCGCCGGGGCTTCCATCCGAACTCCTGCTTCGCCGGCCGGATATCATGGCTGCCGAAGCCAGGCTCCGCGCCCTGAATGCCCAGGTAGGCCAGGCAAGGGCCAACCGTTTTCCCCATATCACCCTCACGGCCAGCTTCGGGTATGCCAGTGACGAACTGGCACATCTCTTGCTCCCTGAAAGCAGCCTGTGGAACTTGGCCGCGGGTCTGTTGCAGCCCCTCTTTGACGCCGGAAGACTGAAAGCTGTCGAAGAAGGTGCCCGGGCCCGGTATCGACAGGGACTTGCCGCTTACGCCAAGACCCTCTTGAATGCCTTTTCCGAGGTGGAGAACGGACTTCTGACACGCAAGGAACAGCTTGAGCGGAGGAAAAGGGTCCTCGTGCTTCTTGAAGAAGCCCGCGCGACCCAAACCGTTGCCGAAGGTCGATATAAGCGCGGGCTGGTAAACTATATCACCGTCCTTGACGCACAGCAGGCCAGATTCCAGGCGGAAGACAGCTTGATACTGGTGGATCTGGCTTTACTCACGAACCGGGTTACCCTCTACCGGTCCCTGGGAGGAGGTTGGGAAAAAAATGGGTAAATGGAAAAAACGACTCCTACAGGTCATTGTCACCCTCGTACTCCTGGCGCTCGGGGTATTCGGGATGCAAAAAATCACCGCCAGCAGGCAAGATGTAAAGCGCCGCAAGCCACCCGTACCCGTTCCGACCGTGCGGGTCATGGACGTCAAAGCAACGTCTCATCGGGTGGTCATTGAAGGGGAAGGAACGGTTCGCCCCCTGGATGAGATCAGGCTGATTCCCCAGGTGGGAGGGAAAGTGATCTCTATTTCTCCGGCCTTGGTAAACGGCGGGCAATTTTCCAAGGGGGACGTTCTCCTCCGCATCGATCCGGTTGATTACCAGTTGGCACTGGCGCTGGCAGAGGCGAAAGTGAAGGACGGAGAAAGCCGCCTCCAGATTGCTCAGGAAGAGTCGGCAGCCGCAAAGGAGGAATGGCGCATCAATCATCCCGGCGGTTCAAAGAAAATCCTGGACCCGCCCCCGCTGGTGGCAAAGGAACCGCAA
>JAFDGR010000255.1 GCA_019309145.1 Deltaproteobacteria bacterium
GCGTGGGACTGACAACCTCAAAAAGGGAAGCAGACCTCAAAGGCCTGAAAATGGAGCGGGCAACGGGGTTCGAACCCGCGACACCAAGCTTGGGAAGCTTGTACTCTACCAGCTGAGCTATGCCCGCCCGGTTCCGTTCATCCTCTCACCACCAGAAGAACCACGGGAGAGAATATTTGAAAAAGCATTATAAGGTCAATACTTGCCTCAGTCAAGCGCTAAATTTGCCCCCCCTCCAAGACTTGACAAATGTTCTGTCTCCATATAAAATTTATAATATTATCAATCCGCATATTGAGTAATTTCTTACGTATTAGAACTCCAGCCGGGAGCTAGTCAGAATAATTTGGAAGATGACTCTGGTCAAGGCCTTCTAAGCCGACTGAAATCCTTGCTTAGAAGAAAGGGACACCTGGGAGACAGTAGTGATCTCACGGAAGAGATCCATGACCTGATGGATGAGGGACAGGCCAGAGGCCTTGTCAGCAATGAAGAAAGTGACATGGTCTTCGGGGTCCTGGATCTCAAGGAAACCAAAGCCCATTCCATCATGGTCCCCCGGATTGAGATTTCATCCGCTCCTGTTGAAGCCAGCCTGGGCGAGATTATCAAGCTCGTGGCTGATTGCGGGCACACAAGAATACCCATCCACAAGGAAAATATTGATCAGATTGTGGGCATCCTGCATGCCAAGGATCTTCTCAAATTGTGGGGAGAAGATCCCCATTCCATCATCCCTTCCCAGATCCTGAGAAAGCCCTACTTTGTCCCGGAAAACAAGTTGCTTAACGATCTCCTGAAGGACCTGAAAGAAAAAAAGACCCATCTTGCCGTGGTAACGGACGAATACGGTGGTACTGCCGGTATTGTCACTATTGAGGATATCCTGGAAGAGATCGTTGGAGATATTCAAGACGAGCATGATAACGACCTTCCCCTGATTACGAGGCTGGATCGGGACCGTTATCTGGTCGACGCGCGACTTGAGGCGGAACGGCTTGAGGATGTCCTTGACGTAAAACTCCCGGAAGGGGATTTTGAATCAGTGGGAGGATTCATCATTCACATGCTGGGAAGAATCCCCGAGGGAGGTGAAACATTTTCTTTTGAAGACCTTGACATTACCATTCAAAATGCCGATCAGCGAAAAATCAACAAGCTAGTCATTCAACGGAAGCCTCCTTCCTCACCGTCCTCTTCCTAGCCGGCACCCTCCTCTTATGCCTGCAATACGACAAAATCAAACCCGCGAAAAACAGCTCCTTGCCGTCCTTACCGGACTCCTGCTCACCGGACTTTTTCCCCCGGCCGGCCTTTCCTGGATTGCCTGGGCAGCCCTGCTCCCTCTCTTTATCTCCCTTGAAGGGTCAACACCATCCCAGGCCCTCAAACTCGGCCTCCTCGCCGGGATGTCCCATTACCTGTCCCTCATCTACTGGATCATCTTTGTTCTTGACCATTACGGGAACCTTGGGGTATTCCTCAGCTTCGGCCCCTATCTCCTTCTCTGTTTCTATCTCTCAATTTTCATTGCTCTTTTCTGCTGGGGAACGGTGCGAATCCTGCGCAACATATCTTTTCCGTGGTTCTTTGTCGCGGGCCTCTGGGTCTCCCTCGAATACATCAGGGCGCACTTCCTGTCCGGTTTTCCATGGTGTCTGCTGGGCTACAGCCAGTACAATCACCTGCAAATCATCCAGGTAGCCGATATTACGGGGATATACGGTGTTTCATTCATGATCGTTTTCTCGAACGGACTCCTCTATTCCCTCCTGTTCAGGCCCCCCGGAAAACCGTCAACGCTCTTTCGTCTGCAATTTTTCTTCGGACTCGCTCTCCTGTTTGCGGCGGTTTCTTACGGATTTTACCAAACAGACGCTCAAGGAAAAGCCCGCACCCAGAAAGGCATCACCTGTGCCGTCATACAACCAGACATAGACCAGTCTGTTAAATGGGACCCCGCCTCCCAGTCGCGAACCATGAACATCTATCGAAGACTGACACTTTCTGTTTCTTCAGCGCATCCGCGGTTGATCCTGTGGCCTGAAACGGCCGTTCCCTTCTTTTTCCAGGATCAATCTGATCTTTCAAATGACGTCCGATCGCTCACAGAAACAGTCAATGCTGATCTTCTGTTCGGCAGTCCCGCATATCGGCGCAAGGGCAGGGACTATGTCTACTATAACCGGGCATATCTCCTGACCACGGACGGCCGAATCAGCTCCTACGACAAAGTTCACCTGGTCCCTTTTGGGGAATATGTCCCCCTGAAGCACGTTCTTTTTTTTATCGACCGCCTCGTGGCCGGTGCCGGAGATTTCGAGCCGGGAGAAGACGTGTCTCCTCTCAGAGACACTGGCCTCAGCATCGGGCCTTTGATCTGCTTTGAGGCCATATTTCCCGAACTTGCCCGGAAACAGGTAAAAAAAGGAGCTCAGGTTCTTGTGAACCTCACAAACGATGCCTGGTTTGGGACTACCAGTGCCCCCTATCAACACCTGGCCATGGCCGTGCTCCGGGCGGTGGAGAACCGCAGGACCCTGATCCGTGCCGCCAATACCGGGATCAGCGCATTTATCAGTCCCACCGGAAAAATCCAAGCAAAATCCCCCCTTTTCGTGGAGCACACCCTGACCAGGGTTGTGCACCCTGCAGCTTCTCCCCTCACTTTTTATACACGCTTTGGAGACACTTTTGCGCTGCTTCTCTGCGCAATTTCCGTGCTGGTCCTGGCTTGGTGCACCATAAAAAAGAACCGCGCATGACCGCAAAAACACATTCGCCCACTTGAAAAATATTCTGAAAGCATTACAATAGGATTTATTCAAAAATCAATCAGAATCACTCTTGTCCAAAATCGGTGTTTCTGGCAAAGCAGGGGAACGGGATATTCCCGAGCGAAGAGGAGAACATCATATGCAGGAAAATATCATCGGAACCATTGATACCCTCTTAGAACAGCTCCAGGCCCTCCGGGGGCATCTTTGACCTGGACAGCCGGGAAGGAGAACTCAAGAAACTCGAAAAGATCATGGGCCAACCTGATTTCTGGCAAAAGGATCAGGACGAGGTCGCCCGCCTGAGCCAGCAACGGGCCTTTCTCAAAGAGAGAATCGATCTCTGGGAAAAGTTACACCAGGAAACGGAAGACGCGAAGATCCTCGCTGAAATGGCGATTGAAGAGGAGGACGACTCCACCCGCATGGAGGTGGAAAAAGATGTCGGCCGACTCCAGCGAGAGGTCAAAACCCTTGAATTTCAGTCGCTCCTGGGAGATCCGGACGACAAGCGAAACGCCATTGTTGCCATCAATGCAGGCGCCGGCGGCACGGAAGCCCAAGACTGGGTTGAAATGCTCTACCGGATGTACCTGCGCTGGTGTGAAAACAGGGGCATGAAGGTCCAGGTCATCGATCATCTTGAGGGAGATGAAGCCGGGATTAAGAACATCACCTTTACCGTGACAGGTCCGTACGCCTATGGATACCTGAAATCAGAACACGGCATTCATCGCATGGTGCGGATATCCCCTTTTGACGCGACCGGGAGGCGCCATACCTCTTTTGCATCGGTCTCCGTGCTTCCCGAGGTGGATACAAATATTGAAATCGATATTGATGAGAAAGATCTGAGGATTGATACCTACCGGGCAAGCGGGCCCGGCGGCCAGCATGTAAACAAAACCAGTTCCGCGGTCCGCATCACCCATTTTCCCACCGGCATCGTTGTGCAATGCCAGAACGAAAAATCTCAACACCGCAACAAGGATATGGCCCTCAAAGTGCTCAAGGCCAGGCTTTATGAATTAGAGAAGGAAAAAAGGGAAGAAAAAAAGCACAAGATGCATCAAAATCAAAAGGAAATTGCCTGGGGAAGCCAGATCAGGTCTTACGTATTCAATCCCTACCGAATGGTCAAAGATCACCGGACAAATCTTGAGGTGGGTGATGTGGATAAGGTCATGAATGGGGGGATCGACCCGTTTATCGACGCGTACCTCCGACTCCGATAGTTCGGTAGCTCAAGATTTCTACTCTCAGCTGCGGCATTTCGACATTCTGAAGGTAATTGCATAAAGCACGAATATCGAAATCCCAAATTCGAAACAATATCAAATGACCAAAATCCCAATGACCGAAACCCTTGTGTTTATATCGCTTCTGCATAAATGGCCTCTTCGTGTCCCTTTTTAACATTGGAAAATTTGAATTTCGAATTTGTTTCGGATTTCGTGCTTCGGATTTCGAATTTACTATGATTCAAATAGTGTCTGAAACCGGATAACTCCTTCAAATCTCATCCCAAAGGAGA
>JAFDGR010000256.1 GCA_019309145.1 Deltaproteobacteria bacterium
ATCCCTGGCATGTCTGACCGGCTGAAAAGGGAGGGAGCACTAAAATCTTTTTCAGCCTTGAGTTCAAGATCAGGTCTTTTCAGGGATTTTCCGGCAAGAAAGAGATGGGAGGATGCCCTTTCAGATATCGGCAAGGTTTACCGAGAAGCCAGGATGAGCCTTGAACCGAGGCACAGCTTCAAAAAGAGACCGCTAATAGCAAAGCCTCTTATTGTGAAAGGGGATGAAAATATTTCTGAGCGGCATTCCAAACCGTATTTCCTCCATGTGAACAAGACTCCGGATAACACGTACAGGGGCCAGATCCTCTTTCTTCCGTACAACTACCACGATAAGAATAAGCGAAAGGAGTATTTCCAAACGTGCGAAGCGATGAACAATAAACTGAGAGCATTGGCGGGAGGAGCAAAATGACATTTACAAGACCTGATACAGGCTACTGGGAGCGGAAGTTCATCGCCTATATGCACGATCCCCTTGATAAGGTGCTGCGCATTCAGGAGCATGGTGAACGGTCTGCCCAGTTCCTGGACCGGTACGGACTACAGAGACCGAACGAGGCCTTCTGGAAAAAGGCCGATGTGATCGCTGCGGGTTTTGAACGGGGTCAGGTGCCCTCATACAACGCCGACGCGGACAGAAACGGGGCTGTGGATTTTTTGAGAAACCCGGTTATTACCCATCCCACCTCTGAAAAGGCCCATTTGCGCATTTCCGGAATTGAAAATGAAGACGCTGAACAGATCAACAAGAAGCTCCTTGAATATATTGAAAAGGAGATCGGCATGAAACCCGGCAAGGGTGGGTACTCTGACCGGTTTAGGGGAGATGAGACGCGTTTCGCCGTGGCCAGGTTTCTCTACACCCATCTGGTTTTACGGTTCAAATTGGCAGAGGACAATGTTGCCGGACTGGGGGGCCTGTGGCACAGGATACCGGCCGATTCCAGGTTTCCCGATCATTCCATCTGGCAGCATAACGCCCTGTGCTCTGCCATCTACTCTTCCATGGAACTTTCCGGGGATGCTTCCCGGGTAGGCATGATGGTCTTCGGTATAACCCCGGTTCAGCCCTTCATAGCAAAGGCGAGGAAACTGCGTGATTACTGGACCGGCTCTGTTATCCTGTCGTGGCTGGCGTTTGAGGGTATGCGGTGGGTCGTTGAGAATCTGGGACCGGACCATATCCTCTACCCGTCCCTGATTGACCAGCCTCTTATGAACGAATATCTGAAAAGGGAATGGGAGGTTCCTGAGGACGGTTTTCTGGGGCCGCCAAGTGACATCGCCTCATTTCCCAACAAGTTCCTGTTTCTTGTCCCCATGGACACGGTCGAGGCTGTTGCCAGCGAGATAGAAGCCCAGATCCAGCAGGCTTGGAGGGATCTTTTTATCGGGGTGTGTGACACCTGCACCTCCATGCTGGATACCTTTCTCAAGGATGAGGAAAAGGCCTTTGTCAGGGAGCTGTTCGAGAGGCAGAACAGCCGGTTTTGGGATCTGCAGTGGGTTGCGTGTCACCTGGTTGCAGAGGATGACAGGGGAGAAATCCAGGGGCTGCTTCCTGAAAAGGCGTACCGCAGCCAGTTTGGCCTCCTGGAGAGATTCAACAAGATCATTGAAGATAAGGAGCATTACGAGAAATCTGGCAGGGGAGTCCTGTACTCGGTAAGCCATTCCCTTGTCCAGGCGGCCTTTGCCGCCTCCAAGGTCAGGAAAACCGTAACGCGGCATCCTGAAACCGGTGAAAAATGTCACCTCTGTGGTCAGTTTGAGGTTCTGCACCACAAGAAGCACTCAGGTAAGATATCGGCAGGCGATTACAAAGATGGCACCAGAGAGTTTTGGTCCAAGCTGCGCAAGGCCTGGGACGGGGAGGGGAAAAACCTGCTCAGGTTTAATCTGAACGACAATGAAATGCTCTGTTCCATCTGCCTGACCAAGCGTATGGCGTATCACGTTCTTGAAAACGATGGGGGCCATATTCTCAACACTGTTTTCAAGGGAAAGAGTACTTTTCCCTCTACAACGGAGATAGCCCTGACCAGCTGTTTTGAACGGAAAAAGATCCCCCCTGAACAGTGGAGGGAAGAGGCTCAGGAGGCGCACGAAAGCCCGGATGACAGGACCGAGAACCGCGACCGCTACTTTGCCATACTCATCATGGATGGTGACAACATGGGCAGGCTTGTGAACGGTGAGACACTGGCCTCCACCTGGGAATCGGTAATGCACCCACATATTGTTGAACACCTGAAACGACCGTCCTTTGAAGAAAAGTATCATGACAACTGGAAACAGATATTTGAAAACTACAACAAGAGGCTCATGACACCCGCAGTGCATTCTGCGATTTCCGAGTCACTGGCCGATTTTTCTCTGTACGGTGTATCTCGTATCATTAAAAATAAGAAGGGGCGTCTCATCTACGCCGGCGGCGATGATGTCTGCGCGGTCCTGCCGGTGGAAAAAGCCTTTGATGCCGCTCAAGAGATACAGAAATGCTATAATTCCACCTATAAGCTGATCAAACAGGATTCTTCTTCCCACATGGAGCTGGATGCCTGGTCGCCAGTGCCCGGCAAGCTGTCCATAAACCTGGGTAAAGGAGAACACATTTCCATATCGGGGGCCGTGCTCATCTGTCACCACAAGGAAAGCCTGACCCAGATGATCGCTCGGGCCCATCGCCTGCTGGATGAGCGGGCAAAAAGGGTGGACGGAAAAAATGCCTGTTCCGTGGAGCTGCGCAAGAGATCCGGAGGCTCACGGTATTTTACGGCAAAGTGGGATGAAGAAGCGGTTTGGACAGCGTTTACGAAGATCGGTGAATCCATACGGGGCAAGAACAAGGCCAGGGTATCCTCGTCGGTCGTGTACAGGCTTGAGCAGTTAAGAGATGGCATCGAGGCGATTGTCAGCAACCCAAAGCGGGAGGAAATGCTCAAGGCCTTTATCGTCAAACAGCTTGAACGCTCATCTGTGGGTAGTGAGATTGACAAGGACGATTTTGCCTCAAAGATGATTCAGATTGCCCTGCGCGAAGGCCCCGATGGGTATGAATTCAAACCAGAGGGCCTGATCGTGGCCGCTTTCATGGCCAAAGGAGGTGAGAAAAATGGAGTGGTATAGATTGAGTCCCGTTGACACCCTCTTTTTCAAGGGCGCCGAGCCGATGATAATGGGTGAGAACCATACGACCTCACACCTTTTTCCCCCGCCTGCCCATACGCTATCCGGCGCTCTTCGGACAGCCGTGCTGGTCCAGAATTCCGTCTCTTTTGCGGACTATAAAAAGGGAAAGGCACCGTCCGGGATATACGACGTAATCGGAGAGGCGGGAGAAGAGGCACCGTTTGACCTGGTCGGTCCTCTCTTCATGTACGAGGGCAGGGTATATGTCCCGGCCCCGTTCTCCTGGTTCAGGGAAAAGGACTCCGGGAACGGGAAGGTTCGGGTTATTAAAGGGAGAGTTCTGAGCAGCGGACTGCTCAGGTCGGGGAGCGGTGATCTCTTCTGGGCCACGGGTGAAAATCTGGAATTTGTCTCACTTGGGGGAATGTGGGTTGCGGAAGAGACACTACGCTCTGCTGAGCCACTGATCGAGGCAAAAAAATGCGAGGATTTCTTTGAGCAAGAACCGCGAACAGGCATAGCCTTGCACGCGAACAGGAAGGTCCGTGAGGGACATCTCTATTCATTCAATCACGTCAGGTTGAAAATGGGAGTAAGCCTTGTTTTCGGCACTGGTTCCCGGCTTCCCTTAGCAGAGAAGGGTGTTCTGAAAGTGGGGGGAGAGCAGCGGTTCGGGTGGTATGAAAAGGTCCCCATCGACAGTATCCCCCTTGGACAGGAAGGAGATTTTTATCTTTCCCTCTCAATAGTGGAGGGAACCGGGGAGGCCAACGAGGCTGTGGTTGCAACTGGAAAGCCGCTCTACCTGGGGGGCTGGGACTTGAAGGAGAGGTTCCATAAATCGATGAAAGGCTTTTTTCCGGCAGGCACTCTTTTCAACAGAAAGATCAACAATAACTTCATTGGAATAAGGGGGTAAAGAAGATGCTGAAAAAGGAGGTTTTTTCCATCTGTACGTTTTACGCTGTTTCGCCCATCCACGCTGGAAGCGGGGCCGCCACCTCAACAGTGGACCTTCCCATCCAGCGGGAGCGACATACAAACTGGCCCCACATACAGGCTTCGGGCGTTAAAGGGGCCATGAGGGATCATTACCGGAACTTCGCGGGTGATAATCAGGATCAGACCATCAACCTGATTTTCGGTTCTGACAAAGATAATGATAAGGATCAGAGAGATCAGACCATCAACCTGATTTTCGGTTCTGACAAAGATAATGATAAGGATCAGAGAGGGGCTGATGAAGATCTCCCGGGAGCCATCTCAGTCTCCGACGCAAAGCTCCTTGCTTTTCCCATGCGCAGCAACGTGGCCCCTTTCGTGTGGGTAACCTGCCCGTCGGTCCTTGAAAGACTGGGCCGTGACCTGGAATTCGCCGGGTTCGGCCCGTTTGAGGAAATTCCACAGGTGACGGGGGAAGAAGCCGTCTGGTTGAACGGGGGTTTTTCGGGGAGCGTTGTCCTTGAAGACGCGGTTGTTGATCCCGGCGACGCAGATACGGGCTTCAACCTTCCAGATGGGTTTCCTGATCTGGAGAGGCTTCTCCTCATCAGCGACCAGATGTTCGACTACTGCGTGTCCTCCTGTACTGAGGTCCAGACACAGATAAAGATAGATTCGAAAAAAGGAACTGCTAAAGAAGGAGCCCTCAGGTATGAGGAACTGCTTCCCTCTGATTCACTACTCTACGCCATCGTGTATTTCAGCAAGTCATCCGGGGTCAACGGCCTGCAGGCTGAAATGATTCAGGGGCATATGGAAGACGTGATAAAGGATTTTATCCAGATAGGGGGAGACGAGACCCTGGGTCGGGGAATATGCAGGGTGGCCTGGCTTAAGGGCGGCAATGGGAAAGGAGGTTCGGAATGAGAACTCTGGGTCAGAAAAGGGCGGAATTTGCGCTGCAAAGGGTAACGGGTATTCCGGCGGAAGCAAAGGAGAGGTTCAAGCCTTTTTCCGCGGGTGCTCCCACCATGATACTCCAGAACGGGTTTGGCCAGGCCCTGGCCTTCTGGGTTGCAAAGGCTAAAGGCAAGGAGAAAGGCGAGCACATGGAGATGTTTAACATTGTTAAAGAATGGCTTTCATACGACAACGGAGACGTACACAACAGGTATGTCATAAAAACCGACTCCCCGGCCGATTTTTTTTCGGCCGTGTCAAAGATGACCCAGTCACAGTACCTTACAGCGCAAAAAGAGACCCTTGCGCTGATCGAATGGGTCAAACGTTTTGCCAATGCGGACCTGTAGGAGGTGGAAATGGTCTATCCGTATTATGAAAAACTGGCAGGTCTTGCCCCAGGTATGAACAGGGGCAATTTCGGTCTCTGGTACAACAAGCTGGTGCCGTTGAATGATTTCCATGAGTGCAATGCGTCTGATGCAAAAGGAGACGAAAACAAGGCCGTTACCTACTATGAGCAACAGTACGGGAATACGGTTAAAGGCGCAGCAGTGAGAGAATTCCTTGATGAAAAGCATTCTGCCCAGACAGGTTTCTGCGCGGCTTTGTCCGCCCGGTATGAGATCGTTACCATCAGGGCCGAACTAATCTCTCCCCTTGTAACAGGGATAGGTGAGTCTCACCCCCACGAGGTAAGCATGGTCTTTGACCATAACATGGGCATTCCCTATATCCCTGCCTCCGGAGTCAAGGGGATCGTCAGGTTCGCCCATACGCTCAGTCTGCTTGCCAATCTGCCGGAGGAAAAGGTCAAGAGAGACAAGGATGGGAAGAAGGTTTTTGACGATGAAGCCGACTGGACAGATATCCCGGAGCTTTTCGGGACCCACAAAAAACGGGAGGAAAAACGTGGAAAGGTGGTTTTCCTGGATGCGTACCCAGAAAAGGTGCCCGACCTTTACGTGGACATTATGAATCCCCATTACGGACAATATTACAGTGACGATACAAACAAACAGCCCCCCGGCGACTACCTGGATCCTAAGCCCATCAAGTTCCTGACGGTTGCGAGGGGAACCGTATTTGTTTTCCGGGCCCTTGTGGACAGAGAGATAACGGGACTTGTTGATAAGGTGAAGGTCGCTTTCAACAAGGCCCTTACCGAGGAAGGTGTGGGTGCCAAGACCGCGGTGGGTTACGGGTATTTTGATATCTTGGGAGGTGATGGAACACGAGGGAACCAACCAGACCCTGAAAAAGATCTGGAAAAACGTTTGTCTGAATTTGAGAAGAGTCTGCCAAACTCGCATGATCTGCCTGGCCAAATCACCCCCATCATCGAAAGGATAAAGGCCCAGGAGGACGAAAGACTCAGGCGCAAGATGGCTGCCGTGCTCCTGGCATTGGCACGCTCGGACAAAAAGAAGTTTAAAAAGGCCAAATCGAAAGGGAAGGCATGGGTCCAGAGACTGGTGGAGGTGTGCCAGGAAACAGGGGTGGAGGTCTGATAACTGGTACCCCCTTCTTCCCCTTAGTGACCGGCAGGGTCCATTGTCATGGCAGCAGTTTCTGCTCTTATTGTCGTCAGTTTTCAGTGAAAATTGACTACATTTGACGAGTCGGTCACTAACAGGGGGCCAGTTCCGGATTCACAGGTGTTTTAGACCATGCCCAATATCCTCATAACCACATTCGGCACCACGTGGCAGATCATCCCGGAACTGCTGGGTTTCACCAATCCCGGGCTGGTGGATCTTTACGCCAATCACCCTGGGCTGGAT
>JAFDGR010000257.1 GCA_019309145.1 Deltaproteobacteria bacterium
GCCTTCATTCCCGATCACCCCTTCCTGTATGAAAAGCTGACGGCCCTCGAGTTTCTTCATTTCATTGCGGATCTTTATGCCCTGGAGAAGACCACCTCGCTTGCCCGTGAGATCGACCGACTCCTTTCGCTGTTTGATCTTGGGGAGTGGAAAAACGACCTGGTGGAAGGATATTCCCACGGAATGAAGCAACGGCTGGTGTTGTGTGGAGCACTGCTTCACCGGCCAGAAGTGCTGATCGTGGATGAACCAATGGTGGGTCTGGACCCGAGCGGGTCACGCCTGGTCAAGGATATCTTCCGGAAAGAAGCGGCCAGGGGCACAACCGTATTCATGTCAACCCATTCCCTGGCAGTGGCAGAGGAGGTGTGTGATGAAATCGCCATCATCCAGGCGGGGAAGGTCAGGGCACAAGGATCACCGGAACAACTGAAATCACAGGCGGGTGTTGGTGGAAACCTGGAAAAAGCATTCCTGAGGCTCACGGAAAGGGATTCGGAACAAGATGCTGTTCTTCGTCCTTCTGAAACCGAAAATAACCGGTTTCCGGAATAAGGTATTTCGATCAGCGGGAAAACACCGGAACAGGGCAATTGTCCTCGGTTTTCTGGTGTTTTGTTTTCTTGCCGTCCTGTTTGGTCTTTCCTGCAGGATACTCCTTTCTTTTCAATCGGTTGAAATGATCGGTGATTTCCTCGCCCGGAAGCTGCTGAACATGGTCCTTTTAACCCTTTTTTCACTTCTGGTCTTCAGCCACATCATCAGCGGGTTAAGCAACCTCTATCTCTCAAACGACCTTGGCTTCTGCCACGCTGCGCCTGTTTCCATCCAGGAGCTTTTTGCTGCACGGGCCGTGCACACGGTGCTGGACAGCTCGTGGATGCTCCTTGTATTCGGCTTTCCTGTTTTCATGGCCTATGCCTATGTATACCGGCCGGGCGCCTCTTTTTACGTTTCCCTTGTGCACCTGAACCTTGCCATGATTTTCATGGCGGGAGGGATCGGGATCATGCTCATCATGGCCCTGGTTTCCATTTTTCCCGCAAACCGGACCAGGGATATCGTGGTGCTCCTGAGCCTCCTGATGGGGATCGCCCTCTATGTTGTTTTCCGGGTTCTCAAGCCCGAGAGATTGATGAATCCGGATGCCTTTTTTTCCGTGACTGAATACCTCTCGGCGCTGAGAGGGACCGATTCCCCCTACTTACCCACCCGTTGGATCAGTGAGGCACTCTGGGGCACGTTGGGACATCGCACGGAAAACTCCGTGCTGTTCAACTGCGGTCTTGCCTGGTCAACGGCGGGAGCCCTGGCCGTGTTCAATCTCTGGGCCGCGGGTTCACTCTATTTTGACGGCTTTTCCAAATCCCAGGAAGCGAAAAGGAGGAAAGGAGAAAAGAGCGCCATGGTGCGGGCCCTTGACCGGTTCCTGTTCCGGGTATTCGGACGGGAAATGGGCGCAATCATGGGAAAGGACATCCGCACTTTTTTCCGTGACAACACCCAGTGGTCCCAGCTTCTTCTGCTCGGCGGCCTTGTGGTTGTCTACCTTTACAATTTCACGGCGCTTCCCTTTGATATGAGCCCCGTCCGGCTTGATTTCCTGCAGAACGAACTGGCATTCCTGAATATGGGGCTTGCGGGGTTTGTGGTGGCAGCCGTTTCCGCCCGCTTTGTTTTTCCCGCGGTGAGCGCTGAAGGCCGGGCCTACTGGATCATTCAGTGCTCTCCGCTGTCGCCAAAACGGCTGATCTGGGGGAAACATCTCCTTTTTTTCCTCCCCATGCTCGTCCTGGCCGAGGTCCTCGTGGTCCTGACAAACGTGCTCCTTGAGGTTTCTTCCTTCACCATGGTGCTTTCCGTGGTTACCATGCTTTTCCTGGTCCCGGGAATCGTGTCCCTGGGGATCGGCCTGGGTGCTCGATACCCGGAATTCGGGTCCGAGAATATCGCCAAGGTTGCCACGGGGTTCGGAGGGCTGGTGTTCATGACCATCAGCGCCCTGTTCGTGGCGACCGTGATCCTCCTGGAAGCAGGGCCGGTATACTGGCTCTTTTCAGCACAGGTGGACGGGAAAGAAGTGTCCGCCCTTACCTGGTTTCTGGTAGCCTTTTCCTTTTTTCTGGCAATGGCGCTCAGTGTTTTTGTCCTGTACCGGTCCATGAAAACCGGGTGCCGCGCACTGGAGGATTATGAATAACCGGCAATACGTTGAATACGTGGGAAATGTGCATATTCATTCCCGTTATTCAGACGGTGGAGAGGGTGTTGCCGGCATAGCCCGCGCTGCCTCGGAAAACGGGCTGGATTTTATCGGCCTGAATGATCATGATTACATGACCGATTCTCTGCACCTGGAAGAGGAGGGTTTTCACGGGAAAGTGCTCGTCCTCATGGGCCTTGAAATAGGGGAAAGATACCATCATTACCTGGCCTTCAATATCCGCGAGATGATCAGGGGAAAGGGTCTTTCTCCCCAGGAGGTAATCAACCGGGTGAAGGCGAACGGCGGCTTCGGTTTCCTGGCCCACCCCTTTGAAAAAGGAATGCCGTTCAAGGATCATTCGACCGCGTATACCTGGAATGATCTCGAGGTGGAGGGATACGCCGGGATCTGCATCTGGAACTACATGTCCCGGTGGAAGGAACGGGTCCGCAGCCCCATTCATGGCCTGTATTGTCTCCTTTTTAAACGATTGAGTCTCAAGGGGCCGAGCAGGAAGACCCTGGCCTTCTGGGACAGGAAGTGCCTGGAGAAAAAGGTCGTGGCCATCGGCGGCTCAGACGCACATGGTGACCTGTTTGAGTGGGGAGCACTCCGGTTCAGGCCGTTCAGTTACCATACCCTGCTCAACACCATCAACGTCCATCTCCTGCTCGAGGAGCCGCTCCCCGATGATTTTGCAAGGGCGAAAGAACAGCTCTTTCAGGCCATGCGCCGGGGAAGGCTCTTTATCGCCCATGACGGCCTCGAATCCGCCAGGGGATTTTCCTTTTCTTATGAAACCATTTCAGGGGACACATGGCAGATGGGCGAGGAGGAGGGTTTTGAACCGGGAAACATGGTTGTTCGCTCCCCTGCACCGGGCAGGATTCGGCTGGTAAGAAACGGTATGACGTTAGGGGAATGGAAAGGACGAAATATCCGGGTTGCAATAAAGAAGGACGGGGTTTACCGGGTCGAGGTGGAGAAGTTTGAGCCGGTTTTTGGCTGGAGGCCATGGATCTTTTCCAACCCCATCTATCTCCGCTGAGACAGTTGAACCTTGACACAGGCCTTGGGAAAGTGAACAATACACAACATGCCTGGGTGGCGGAACTGGTAGACGCAAGGGACTTAAAATCCCTTGGGGTGTATCCTCGTGCGGGTTCGATTCCCGCCCCAGGCACCATAATCCCACCTTTATTCAAATCCAAGATATCCCTCAAAGAGAAAATACGTCTTGCAGAACTGGACGAAGATGAGTTATATTTACTGCATCCAACCTTGGGCAAACACATCAGAGAAACAAATGGCCTGTGGACAGTAAACAAGCCCTGATTCAATCTTGCAGCTCTTTTTCAGACAGTGAAAATCTTGACCCTGATGGTGCTTCAGCAATGATCATCAGGGAACTGTGGAAAACACTTCGTAGAATTCATCTCATGAGAGCTATCAAAATGAAGAACTTATTCCACAGAGTTCCTGGGGCTCTTTGTTTCATCTCTTCAGCTTTCTTCTTCCTCACACTATTCCCATCCCTATCCCTAGCCGGACAATTCAAAATTACCAGGGTCTATGATGGTGATACTGTTGCAGTCACAGGCCATGACGTTACGATCAAAGTTAGACTGGTGGGTATTGATGCTCCTGAAACATCCCATGGGAAACATAAACCTGGTCAGCCCTTTAGCCAGAGGTCTAAGAAGTATTTGACCAAACTGGTATTGAATAAAACGGTAGATGTAAAGGGATATGGCCCTGATCCTTACAATCCAATTCTTGTTTTGATTTATCTGAATGGCAAGAACATCAATCTTGAAATGATCAAAGCAGGTCTGGCTGAAGTTTACAGAGGCATTGCACCACATAAATTTGATCTTGACCTATACTGGAAAGCAGAAAGAGAAGCTAGAAGAGCCAAAAAGGGTATGTGGTCTCTTGAGGATAAGTATGTGAGTCCGAAGGATTGGAGGAGGATTCATAGGGGGAGATAGAGGCGGATAATTTTAGTCAATAATATCAAATAGTTATGCAAGCAAGCTGTTGAATAATATTATACATAAAACGCAGGGCACAAACGAATGAGAAAATCAATA
>JAFDGR010000045.1 GCA_019309145.1 Deltaproteobacteria bacterium
CTTTTGGTCCCTTCCGCGGGTATCGTCGATCCTCCAACGCTGGTTTACCGCCTCCATACCCTGGCAGCTCAAAACGGGGTACAGTTCATGACCGGGACCGAGGTTACCGATCTTGCAGAGGACGGCGATTCAATGCGTGTGGTGCTGCGGTATCCCGATGGGAAAGAAGACAGCGTTGGGGCGGAAATCGTGATTAATGCCTGCGGCATTGATGCCGACACGATGGCGAGACTTTTTAACAGCAACTCGCCTTACGAGTTGGACCCGATTCGTGGAGAGACGTACAGCTTTTACGGTCACAGGCGGCCCGCGTTACGGCTTCGGCAAATGAATGTTTATCCAACACCAACCGCAGTGGTCACCCCCTCCGGCCGTCATTTCACGGTGGGTATCCATTTGACGCCGACGTTCGAGAGCATTGATTATCCCCCCTCCATCGGATCGACCGTAACCGTCGGTCCCAAACTGGTTCCTGCGGGAAATCGTCAGCCGGCTGCCGGCCCTACTGTTGACGCGGATATTTTTGCAGAGGCTGTCCGTCCCTTTTTCCCCGGAATCAGAAAAGAGGACCTTGCATGGCACCAGTCCGGGCTCCAGGCGAGGCTCAAGAAATACCGGGATTTTGTGCTTGTCCATGAAGAAACAGCGCTGAATCTTATTCACCTGCTGGGTATTGACAGCCCCGGACTGACCGCCGCATTGGCTATTGCCCGCAGGGTGAAAGTAATGGTTGTAGAGATGCACTGAATCAACTCAACAAAAAGAGGAGGAAGCCATGCCACATGTCATCGTGAAAATGTATCCAGGGAGATCAGAAGAACAAAAGAGGCGTCTTGCTGACGAGATCGCAAAAGATGTGGTTGCAATCACGCAATGTGCAGAAAGCGTGGTTTCAGTGGCCATTGAGGAAGTGGATCCCGCTGAATGGGCCGAAGCGGTGTATCGGCCGGATATCCTGGACAAGAAAAACACGCTTTACAAGGAACCGGGGTACAATCCTTTTGAATAGGAAGCGGTGATGGACACTGCATTGTCGTGAGAGGAGGATTTTTATGCTGATTTCAGTGCTGCAAAAAAGAAGAAGTATCCGCAGGTTTTTGGAGAAAGACATAGAACCTGAAAAAATTGACGCGCTCATCGAGGCTGCGTTACGATCCCCCTCCTCCATGGGGCGGAACCCCTGGGAATTCATCATCGTCACCGACAAGGCCATTCTCCACACGCTTTCCCGGGCAAAGGAACACGGCTCGGCATTCATGAAAAACGCACCATTGGGCATTGTTATCTGTGCGGATCCGGATACGTCCGACGTCTGGATTGAGGATGCGTCCATCGCATCCATTATCCTTCATCTTACCGCAGCATCATTGGGCCTGGGGAGCTGCTGGATCCAGATCCGTGAGCGGATGCACAACAACACAAAAACGGCCGAAGCGTTTGTGGCCGATGTCTTGCATCTCCCTGAAAACGTGCGGGTCCTTTCCATGGTCGGCATCGGGTACCCGGCCGAGGAAAAACCGGGCCACGGGAAAGAAACACTCAACTACGGGAAGGTCCATTGGAACAGGTACGGTGAAAAGAAGAAAGGAGGCTTACCATGGCGAACCTAATCCTGGATGAACGAGATCAGAAATTTATCCTTTTTGAAATGCTTGATGTGGAGAAACTCTGTGAAAAACCGAGGTACCAGGAGTTTTCCAGAGAGTTGTTTGACATGATCCTCGCCGAAGCCCAGAAGCTCGCGGTCAACGAGGTGTTCCCCACGCTGGTTGATGGGGACCGGGAAGGGTGCAGACTTGAAGGCGGACAGGTGTATGTCCCGAAGTCTTTTCACCGGTGTTACAAGCTTTACTGTGACGGAGGCTGGGGTGCCATGTCTTACTCCCAGGAGGCGGGTGGGCAGGGCCTGCCCTATGTGTTGTCAGTAGCGGCAAAAGACTGGTTTGTGCACAATTTCGCCTTTCTGGCCTATCCCGGCCTGAGTGAGGGAGCTGCGCACCTTCTTGAAACGTATGGGACCGAAAAACAGAAGAAGAAATACCTCGAAAAAATGGTGACCGGGGAATGGGCTGGGACCATGTGTCTGACCGAGCCCAATGCAGGATCTGACGTGGGCAACCTGAGCACCAAGGCGGTGCGACAGGCGGACGGCACCTACCGGCTCCAGGGAACAAAGATTTTTATCACCGCCGGGGATCATGATTTGACCGAGAATATTATCCATCCCGTGCTGGCCCGGATAGAGGGTGACCCTCCCGGGACAAAAGGTATCTCGATCTTTCTTGTCCCCAAGTACCTGGTCAATGACGACGGAAGCCTGGGACGACGGAATGACTTTGAGGTGGCTCATATTGAAGAAAAGATGGGAATCCATGGGAGTTCCACCTGCCTGTTGAATTTCGGTGACAACGGGGAGTGCTACGCGGAACTCCTGGGGGAAGAGCGGCAAGGCATGAAGATCATGTTCCAGATGATGAACGAGGCACGCATCGGGGTAGGGCTCCAGGGAGAATCCAGCGCGTCTTTGGCTTATTTGCACGCGCTTCAATATGCAAAAGAGCGGCTGCAGGGCTCCTCGATCACCCAATTTAAGGACCCAACAGCACCGCGGGTTCCCATCATACAGCACCCGGATGTCCGGCGCATGCTTCTCTGGATGAAATCCAATGTGGAGAGCATGAGGGCGCTGCTCTATTATGCCTCCCTGTGTGTTGACCGGGAAATGACCGAAGAAGACGAGGCCGAAAAGGAAAAATGGAGGGGTATCCTGGAAGTGCTGACCCCCATTTGCAAGGCGTACAACTCCGACATTGGTTTCAGGGTCACTGAGACGGCGATCCAGGTATACGGTGGATACGGTTACTGCTCTGACTATCCGGTAGAGCAGATCATGCGCGATGAGAAGATTGCCTCCATCTATGAAGGCACCAGCGGCATACAGGCCCTGGACCTGGTGGGTCGCAAGCTTCCCCGCAGGAACGGAGCCTCGTTCATGGCCCTGCTGGGAGAGATAGGGAAAACGGTCAGCAGGTATAAAGAGGTGGATGACCTGGCAGATCTCGCGGGCAGTGTCCAGGACGCGGCCAATACCCTCGGCGAGATGGGATTGTTTTTCGCCCAGTCTGCGGGTGAAGGAAATTTTTTGCTTCCCATCTCCAATGCCTATCCCTTCTTGATGATGATGGGGAAAGTGGTCGCCGGATGGCTCCTCCTGTGGGAGGCGGGGGTAGCGAATGAAAAGCTGGAAGGTCTGGTAAAGGAAAAAGGCGTGGATCGTTTTGACCAGGCCGCGTGGAAGAAATTCGTGAAAGAAAGCAAAGAGGGAGCCTTTTACGCAGGTAAGATCTTCAGCGCCAGGTATTTTATCAAGAACGTGCTTCCCGAAGTGGAGGCCGCCGCCAAGGCCATCAAGAGCAAGGATATGTCCGTCATGGACATACCCGAAGAGAGCTTCGCCACGTAGCCCTTACCCTTTTTTGCTTCTGAGAGAAAAGCGTGCCTGGTTCGCAGAACTGGTGGTCATCGTGCATAGACTCGCAGGATTCCCTCGAGAACCCCTCCGGCGATTGCAAGGGCTTTTTCAGAGATGGTGAAACAGTTTTCCCGTTCCGGGCGGGGATCAATGTCTCCGATTTTGAGGCCTTTGGTCACCGTTATTCCAGGGTGGATGAGCCCCCGTATGATCCCATCGATAGCCGCTTTCACCGGTGTCCCTTCCACGGCACCGACCAGGTCGTCTTTGCGGACCGTATCTCCGATGTCCAAGTGGTTTTTCCAGACCCCATCCGCGGGCGCGCGAAGCACCCTGTCGGAGGCGTGCCCCAGGACGGAACCGGGGATCCCCGTGTTGGGTTCAGCGGGTCCTGACATGATGAGTCTTCCGAGCCGGTGTCCCCTGTTTGTTTCCACAACGAAGTGGGCATCCATTCCCGCCTCAAAGCCCGGCCCGAGGGCAATGACCAGGGGCGCGTCCTTCATGGAGGTCCCCAGGTTCTTTTTTGCAAGAGTGGCATCAATCAGGACTGCCGGCTTGATGTCGTTCCTGGATTGACAGGTTGGATCTACGAGAACGGGGATACGCCCCTGTTTCCAGATCTCTTCGGCCTCTCCAGGCGATTGAATGAGAGAGGCCCCTACCCCTTCCACCTCGGTTGCGCCGTCATACACTGCTTCACAGAAAGACACCTTTCTGCGGACGGCCATTGGCGTTTCAACCTCCGTAATCAACACCTTGAATCCACAGTGGTGGAGACGCCATGCTACACCTGTTGCCAGGTCTCCTCCGCCTTTCACGATGATGATCATGTCACCCAGTGTTCTCATATCGTATTGCCTCTCCGGTTCTCCGACCAAAGGCTCGTAAAAAGCAAAAATATCCATGTGAAATGTTGCTGTTGTCGTAACGATATACGAGGGACAAGACGGTGTCAATACCTGGAGACCCTTGCATGTGCGACTTTTTCCTGTGATAATGACATTCTTTCAGGAAAGGGGACCAGGAGATTACGATGGCTACGGATATAGTAAAAGGCAGGTTGACCAGAGAAGATGGACAGGCATTTCTTCTGGGACCCGATGGAAAGCGCTTGTTCGACTCTGAACGGATCTGGAATGGATACCTGATTCACTGGTTGGAGCGAAGGGTCTGTGCCAGGCGCCTCCCGCAGGTGGATTACGAGACCGGCAGGCCCATAATTCTCTTGTGGCCGGACGAGGAGATGCCGAAGCATTCCTCTGTGGCGCTTTATTACAACGAACGGCTCAGAAAATACCCGGCATCCCTCCTGGGGCATATCGCGATTAACGTGGACGGTGAGGTCTTCAATTATTCCCACCTCATGAACGAAGATGAGGTCATGACACCGGAGGAGTATTTTTACCGGCCCGCCCTCGGGGAATTTGCCCCCCATCCGGAGCTTGGAAGACATCATGTTAATGAGGATGGAAAGGCCTATTATGATAAGTTCGGTCGGTTGTTCATGCGGAATGTCCATGTCTTGACTATTGAAGGTCTTCCCACGGATTGTCTTTCTGAATTCTACCATCACGAACTTGAAAGCATATTGAATACTCCCGAGAACCCGAAAAAACCAGGGGTTTATCCCCATTTCAATCTGTTTACCCGGAACTGTGCCACGATTATCCGGGACGGTTTGCGAAAGGCAGGACTCCCCATGGTGAGGGGAGTTTTTCCGAGGGATCTTTTTATAAACACTGCCTGTTCTCTCCTGAAACACAGGGCGGGAACAGGCATTACAGTGCGCCTTGACCGGATGCATCAGCTCAAGGTGCCGGAGGCCCCTTCCAGTGCACTTCCGCCTCCGGTGAATCCGGTCAACATGCTGAGGATGTTTTATCTGAGAGGCACGCAACTTGCTATGAAGTAGTCTTTCATGCTATATTCAATCATAGCAAACAGCAGTATGCAGCAAGATGGCAGAGAGGAATGACTCCTTCAAGCGCTTCCCCAAATATGTTGCAAACACTGAAATGAAGATGAACTTCATGAAAATGAATGTAACGTGCCTGGGCGTGTTTCGTCTTACGTTCCTTACCATTATTCTCATGGGCTCCCTGTTTCTCACTTCCTCCGCCAGGGAAGACGCACTCCAGAATATACGAGCATCCGGAAAAATAACCGTTCTTACCAGGAATAATGCCCACTGCTACTACGTGTACCGGGGTGAACCCATGGGTTTTGAATATGACCTGGCGAAGGCATTCAGTGATTATCTTCACGTAAAACTTAACGTTGCGACACCTACCTGGGAAGGCCTCATCCAGGGGCTTGAGGCGGGTGAAGGGGATTTTGTCGCGGCCAGCATGAGCATCACGAAATCCAGGCTCAAAAGGGTGGATTTCTCGGATGCGTATCTTCCTGTTCAACAATACATTATCCTCAATAAAGATGATCACGCAAAAACCATTGACGATCTTGCAGGAAAGACCTTCTGTGTCCGAAAGGGCACGACCTATGAGGAATTGTTGCATGACCTTCAATCAAAAGGGCTGAAGATCAAGATCAAATTGTATGATGACATGCCCACCGAGGAACTCATCAGGATGGTGGCGGATAAGGAGATTGAGGCTACCGTGGCCGATTCCCACATCGCCCTTCTGAACCGGCGTTACTATCCAGAGGCCAGGATTGCCTTTCCGCTCGGAAAGCCATCAAATTTGGGATGGGCGGTCAGAAAAGGGGAGAAGAGGCTCCTGGAAGAGATCAACAGCTTTTTTGCCAGGGTCCGGGAAGACGGCACTTTTGACAGGGTTTACGCGAAGTATTTTGCCAACATTGAATCCTTCGATTATGTTGATTTGAAGCGATACTATAGAAGGCTGGAGACACGGCTTCCGAGATACCGGGAGACAATCCAGAAGGCCGCGGAGAAGTATGGTTTCGACTGGCGCCTGATTGCCGCGATGATCTACCAGGAATCCCATTTCAACCCGAGGGCCAAGAGTTACACGGGGGTGAGGGGACTTATGCAGGTTACCCTGGAGACCGCCAAAGAGGTGGGAATAGAGAGCCGCTTGGATCCGGAGCAGAGTATCCTGGGAGGGGTTAAATACCTCAAAAAGTCATATGATAAATTTGAGGGCGTCCCGGAACCCGACCGGTTGCTCATGGCACTTGCCAGTTACAATGTGGGGTTCCGGCATGTGCAGGACGCCCAGAAGATCGCCAAAGAAATGGACTATGACCCCAACAGTTGGGCCGCTTTGAAAGAGGCCCTTCCTCTCCTCTGCCACCGCAAATACTACAAGAAAAGCCGGGCAGGGTATTGCCGGGGCAGGGATGCGGTCCGGTATGTGGACAGGATTATCACGTACTATGATATCCTGAAACGCGACGCCATCAGTTAAACCCGTGGTTTTCAGTGATCTTCATATTTTCTCTCTCTTCTCCCGCCATTGTATTGAGTTTCTTCCGGATTTTTTCTACCTTGCACAGGAGCGATTTCAGCCCTGTAGATCCGGTGATGGGATCAAAGGCCTTATGATCGGTTAAGACATTGCAATTGCACTCGCTAAATCCGTGGTAAAGATGAACCACGCGTGGATCTATGCGATCGGTTATATGGGTCTTGCAGGTGACGCTGCCTCTTGGTGAGGAGATTTGCACGAGCTCCCTTTCTGTAATGCCGATCGCGGCAGCAGTCCGGGGATTGATCTCCAGGAGATTCTCTGGAAACAATTTTCGAAGTCCGGGGATGTTCTTCATCTCGGAGTGCGTGTACATCTCCAGTTTCGAGCCGGCTATCAGTATCAGGGGATATTTCCCGGCAATATCGGGACGGGATACCGGGCTCTCAGCGGGCTCCCGGTATACCGGCAGGGGATCATAACCGAGGCTCTCCAGCCGCCTGGAGTAAAGCTCCACTTTCTTTGATGGCGTCATGAATCCTTTTGATTCGTATTTTCTATACATGTTTGGATAGTTTCTGAAGGCCGTGACCTTGAGCACCCTCAGCATGATCGTGCCGAAAAATCCCTTGAACTTCGTATAGAGGAAGGGGGGAACGGGAACAATGACACCCTCGGGGTGTTTCCTGAGTCCCTCACAGGTGAGGCCGAGCGGCTTGAGCATATGATCGATGGCCTCCTCCTCTGTTTTCCACGGAAAATATTTCCTGTAGCCCATTTTCCTCCCCAGCTCACAGATAATCTTCCAATCGGACCATGACTCCTCCAGCGGTTCCACCACCTCTGGGCTCAGCATGATCCGGGACTGCGCGTTCCAGGAGTGGTCGGCATGGGTGTCATAGGTCACAAAACGGGTTCTCTCCAAAAAGGTGCAGGCGGGAAGCACAATATCGGCAAGTTCGGCCGTCGGGGTCATGAAGAGATCAGCAACGGCGAGGAAATCGAGCTTTTTGAGGGCCTGTTCCACAATGTTCGCGTTCGCGCAGGTGAGCACAGGGTTTGAAGCCATCACCATCATCGCCTTTACGGGATACGGTGTTCCATGAACAATGGCATCCCACAGGGAGGGCGTGTGCGCGGAGGGCCATGTTTTCGATATCCTTGAATAAAGGCATTTGTCTGCGCCCAGCTTCTTCGCTGTTTCCGGCGGCAGTTTCTCGAAAAGCTTGATATCCTCGAGCCCCATCATGATTGGTATGATGATAAGATTCCCTCCCTTTACATCCAGATTTCCGGTGATCGCCATCATGATATCGATTGCGCGGATCGCAACCCATGCGTTTGTATGCTGGTCAAGGGCGTTCCGGGGGCTGATACACGCGGGTTTGGTGGTGGCATACATCCGTGCTGTTTTTCTGATCGTGTCCGCGGGGACCCAGGTGATCTCCTCGACCTTCTCTGGGGGATACTGCTCAATGTGGTGTGCCAATTGGTCAAATCCGGTGGTCCATTTCCCGACAAACTCGTGATCATAGAGCCCTTCTTTGATTATGACATGCAGCATGCCCAGGGCTAAGGCACCATCCGTCCCCGGCCGCAATTGGGCATGGATATCGGCCTTTTGTGCGTACGAGGTCTTCCGGGGATCGATCACAATAAGCTTCATTCCCCGGTGTCGGGCCTCTCTGATGGCTATCTCCTGCGGCTTGTTGGTGGCCTCGGGATTCCCACCCCACAAGACCAGGCACCCGGTGTGCGCCACATCGGGTGGAACAACTGCTCCAAGGTCATAGTTGAATTCAAGGAAAACCCGCGGGAGATGGCACACATGGCTTGGGTTGGTGATATTTGGAGTCCCGATGAGATTCGCGAGTCTCGAGAGATAGGCACCGAGGATATCCCCGCTGTGATAGTGCCCATGATGGAAATCTATAGCCTCTGGTCCATAGCTTTTCTTGATTTCTTGAAGCCTTCCGGCAATAGTGGTTAAGGCCTCCTCCCAGGAGATCCTTTTCCACCTGCCTTCCCCCCGGGCACCCATTCGCTTCAGGGGATACTTCAGGCGATCAGGCGCATAGAGTATCTCTCTCATGTGTTTGTCCCTTACGGTGAGTTGCCCCTTGCTCTCTGGATCTCCGGTATCGCCAGCAATGGCAAGGACTTTGCCTCCCTTCATGCGTATTTTCATTTTGCACTGGGAATGCGCGTCCACGTCGCTGACTACCTGACCAATCCTTGTCGCCGCCCCTTGAGCCGCACGTGCCGGCTTCACCAGGTCTGTAAGACCTGCGGCCTTTGGGCTCAGATATTTTCCGAGAGCGAATGTTGCGCCGAGTGTCACCGATGACTTGATAAAAACCCTTCGTGTAATGATGGTATTCATGACAATTCCCTTTTCTTGAATCGGAAAATTCTTCCGTTTGCATTTCGTCCAGCCCCGCTGCCCTGAGAAGCCTGTATGGATTTTTCACCAGTGGCAAGAGGGGATTGTCATGCATCAGGCGAATCGTCCAATAGGCAATGTTCGATATTTCAAGACTCGAATGATGTTGTTCCTTTCTTGATCCCATGTTCATGGACATGATCTCCTTCTGTCTCGCTGGTTTCGATCCATACGGAATGATCTACCAAACCAAATATTTTCAGGCTCCGTGCGAGACTCATTCCCAGTGCGGTTCCTCTGATCCGGGGTTCGTTGGTGTTCCAGAACAACCTCAGGGCAAAGCACCCGGGCACCGAGGTGTGGCTTGAGACCGTCGCAGCACCCAATTTTTGCGGGTCGGTATTTTCTTGAATCTCACGCGCCAAAAAGATGAGTTCCTTTTTCGTGGCGTTTCCTTTGCCGTTTGCTGACTGAACCTTGATTGTTTCTATCCACCTCAAGCTGCTTCCTCCCGTCAACTGTCTTGTTGTATCATTGAGCATGAACCATGCCGAAATGAATGAGACCTGTAAAAACAAGGTGTTAAGGTTATATGCCTTTCAGAAATATCCTATGGGATACTTATTAGGTTGACTATGGGACATTTCTGTTGTAAAGTGTGCTATGGGGTATTTAGAAGGTCTTTGGATCTTGCAGCGTCGGCTATAAGGTTTCAGCAAGAAAGTCGAAAAGGGACATTGGCAGGTGAACAATGACTGTTGAGAGCACAAGGGGAAGAGTATGCAGGTTGATGAGCGGAAATTTTTTCGGGAGGCAACGCTTCGCATTTGTGGAAGCCTTGATGTAGAGACGTTTCTCTCCGAGAGCTTCAGGTACATCCGGCAATTCATACCGGCTGACACCATACTTTTAACCCACTATCGTGCAGAGCGGGGAGAACATGTTGTCCTTGCCAGGGCATCAGCCCAAGGCGCTTCGTTGCTTCGCCTCGCCATCCCCATTCCCCCTGATATTCGCACTTTTGTGATGAGACCCGGTAAGGAGACCCTGGTCGTGGAAAGGGCTGAGACACATCCTACCGCCAGGCCATGGATAGCCAAAGGTCTCCTGCACAAGGACTCCTCACTCCTGGTCCTTCGCCTGATCGTGGATGAGGATATTGTTGGAGGAGTAACCTTCGTGTCAGCACAGGGCAATGCCTTCAACCAGGAACACGCACATCTTTCCTCCCTGCTCAGGGAACCCTTTGCCATAGCCTTGTCCAACAGCCTGCGGTATCAGGAATTACTTGAACTCAAGGAACTCCTGGCCGAAGACAACCGTTTCCTGCACGGTGAGTTACGACACAAGGCCGGTGAGGAAATCATAGGGGCGGATTTTGGGCTCAGGGGCGTCATGGAGATGGTGCGTCAGGTAGCATCCCTTTCAAGCCCGGTACTCCTCTGGGGAGAGACGGGAACCGGAAAAGAAGTCATAGCCGGCGCCATTCATAACCTCTCCGGAAGAAGGGAGGGACCATTCATCACAGTCAACTGCGGGGCCATCCCCGAGAACCTCGTGGACAGCGAGTTGTTCGGTCATGAGAAAGGGGCTTTTACCGGCGCACTCGCAAGGAAGCGGGGGCGGTTCGAGCGGGCCAATGGTGGTACCATATTCCTGGACGAGGTGGGAGAGCTCCAACCAGAGGTCCAGGTAAGGCTTCTGAGGGTACTTCAGGAAAAGGAGATCGAAAGGGTTGGCGGGACGGATCCCATAAAGGTAGATATAAGGGTTATTGCTGCGACGCATCGCAATCTCAAGGCTATGATCAGAGAGGGCACTTTTCGGGAAGACCTGTACTTTCGACTCAATGTCTTTCCCATTGAAATACCGCCCTTGAGAGAGAGAAAGGGAGATATTTCGTCCCTCGTTCACTATTTTATGCAAAAAAAGGCGAGAGAGATGGGGAGAAAGGATATGCCGGTCTTGGCACCGGGCGCCCTGGAGAGACTCATGTCCTATTCCTGGCCCGGAAATGTAAGAGAACTGGAAAACATGGTTGAGAGGAGCCTCATATTGAGTGGGGGAAAGCCCATCGCTTTTGAGGACATCCAGGCCCCTTTGAACCAGAGTGCTGCCATGGGGGTTCTTCATGTCCCCCATTTAGCGCCCGGAGATACGCTGGCTTTGGATGCTGTTGTTTCCAGACACATACGCAAGGTTCTTGAAACGGCGAACGGCAGGGTCGGGGGAAAAGGAGGTGCCGCCGATCTGCTTCAGGTGAACCCCTCAACGCTGCGCAAGAGAATGAGGAAATTGGGCATTCCTTTTGGGAGAAAAAAGAAAGCGGAAATGCGGGGAGCTTCATTCCCCTCTCGGGGGTGACCAAAAAATTGAGGCATCACCCCCGGAGTTTTTGGATCAAACAGGATAACGCGTTCTTTCTTTGATCGTGATCATTCAACGGGGTACCCTGCCTTTTCCCATGCCACCCAACCGCCTGCCAGGTTTACCACATTATGATATCCCATCTTGCAGAGCGTGCAGCAGGTAAGGCAACCGCGGCCTCCAAATTTACAATAGGTAATGATTCTGGCGTTTTTGTCGGGAATTTTTTTGCCGACTTTGAACTCTACAAGGCCCCGCGGAATATTCATGGCACCCGGGATATGGCCCATCTTGAATTCTCTGGGCTCACGGCAGTCCAGGAAGATATGACCGCCTTTCTCAAGCAACACCTTGGCGTCTGACACTGAAATTTCGTGGATACTCTTCTTCGCGACATCTACGAAATCTTTTGCCGTCATTTCCTTTGCAACAACCTGGCCCACGAAAAAAGGAAAAAGAAAAACCAGTGCCAGAAAGACAATCATACGTTTTTTCATGACATACCCTCCTTTTTGTTGTGTGATGTCGGTGTACCTCCTGGATTATGGTGCTCTTTTTTTCGGGATGAGCTCCGGCGGCACGATGACGGTCTTATTTGCATTCGCATAATGCGCTTTGATATCTTTCTCGAGGAGAAACAGCTCTGGGTTTCCATGGCATGCATTGCAATCCTTGTTCTGAGGTGTCTGCCGCCTGATATTGTGCGGTGTGGCCAGTTTCCAGGTGGGCAGTTTGTCAAAATGAGTCAATCCATTTTTCACATAAAAATCAAATGTCCCCTGTGCTACAGGAACACGCCGGAGTGTCACAAACCTTTCCGGCCTTTTTTTTGACCGTAATGGGTTAAGCCCTATCTTGAAATGCATGAATGAGCCCTCGGTTTTGTAGAATTTAAGGCCGTTCTTGTCCTTGCCAACGTGACACCCGGAACAGTTTTTGTAGGGGAGGGAATGACAGACCTGGCAACTGACTTGGTCTTTGTGAATCCAGTGTTCTTTGGCATTCTTGGCCTTGGGTTCATAGATTGTTTTGTGGCAATCCACACACTTCGGGCCGTTTTCTACTTCATAACGGTTGGCATAATCTTTGCCGTTTCCATGCATCTCCTCGGCCTTATGACATTTGCTGCATTTAAAGTATTTTTGCCGGTGAATATCTGGTGGAATCCCCTTGTTTTTTCCAAAGTACTCTTTTTCAATTCGGCTGCCATGGCACGCGGTACAGACCGTATGGACGGGTGGCCTTTTCTGAAAGAGATGCCCGTCAAGAAAGCCGCCTCCAGCCGCATTCGGACGGCTGATATGGCACTGGCCGCAACTACTGTGACAGGCATTGCAATGGAATTTTCTGGCTGTATTCAGCTTTTCATAAATCGCCCCGGCAGGATTGGCCCTCGTATCAATCATTTTTTTGAAAGGGGAGAGGCTGACATGCAGGCTTTTCTTGTAGTGTTCGGCAATGTCATCATGACACGCTCCGCAACTTTCCGAGGGATCGGGGTAGGATGGGTCACGAACTACACCATTATGGGCGGTTTTCCAGTTCGAATCGTCCGGATTGCCGCCATGGCACTCCTCACAGCCGAGCTGGCCATGATTTTCGTCCTCTGCAAAGGAGCTGTCGACATAGACCTTTTCGTGCGGAGCCAACGGCTCCACCTCTCCACCTCATCCTTCTCCTTTTGTTTCGGGCGAGGCTCCAGGTTTGTTTTTATTGGATTTGGAGATTTCCCTTGTGATTTGTATCAGTTTACGAGCACTTGTATGACAGGTGAAGCAGTGATTTTCCCTTTTCGTGGTATTCGCAGCGTTGACCGTGAAAAAGGGGAACAGCAAAACACCGAAACCAGCGGCTATGGGTACGAGAAGCCTGGTGAACTTCATGTTGTTCCTCCTTATTTTGCTTTTTCCATTGCCTGTTTGATACTTGGGCTCAATCTATTTCCTTTTTTGCCATATGAAGCACAGATACGGCAATTTATATGCCAAATATCTTCAATGAAAGATAATGTTCGTAACTCACTGAATGATCACGAAGTCCACTCCATATCCAACCCTTGGTCTCTGGCTTGAATGATAAAATAGGGAACAATATGCATCTTTCTTGCCTGTAGATGGGAACAACATGCACCCAAGTGTTCTTGTATCCAGCATAGTGACGAATGACTCCACATGAGTACAAACAATTTTCCAATGATTGACATTATCAATCCTTAAATGATATAGATTTAAATAGAAGTATTCATTTCAATAGAAGCGGGCTTTGATCTTTTTCGAGAGATGGGCGGGTTGCCACATCCGGGTAATCATTTTGGCCTCATGGCTTCTTGAGCCTGCGTGTTGAGGACCATACTTCCAAGGGGAAAATGACACAGTCCATAGAGCAGAATTACCAGATCATCCTGGACAGTATCGCAGATGGGGTTTTTACCGTAGATCTCAACTGGCGAATAACGTCATTCAACCGGGCTGCGGAAAAAATTACCGGTATTCCAAGGAGCGAGGCAATCGGAAGACGATGTTCGGAGGTCCTGCGGGCGAATGTGTGTGAGACTGACTGTATTCTGCGTGAAACCTTTGATACCGAAGAAGCGGTCGTGAATGTACCGGTCTACATCACGCGGGCAGATAAAAGGCGTCTTCCCGTTAATGTGAGCACGAACATACTCAAGGATTCAAAGGGTGACCTCATAGGTGGGGTCGAAACATTCAGGGATTTATCAGCACTCAACAATTTGAAAAGAGAGCTTTTCAAACAACATTCCTTTGAGGATATCATCAGTAAGAATCCAAAGATGCTGAAACTTTTTTCCATCCTCCCGCAGATTGCCGAGAGCGGTAGTACGGTCCTGATACAGGGCGCGAGCGGGACCGGCAAAGAACTTTTTGCCAGGGCCATTCATAACCATAGCCCGAAAAGAAATGGTCCATTCATCGCGGTCAATTGTGGCGCGCTTCCGGAAACCCTGTGTGAATCAGAGCTTTTTGGATACAAGGCAGGTGCCTTTACAGACGCGAAGAAGGATAAATTAGGTCGATTCGCTTTGGCACAGAACGGAACGATTTTCCTAGATGAAATTTGTGACATTTCAAAATCTGTGCAGGGACGCCTCTTGCGCGTTTTGGAGGAAAAAGTCTATGAGCCCTTGGGGTCGACAAAGACGATGGTGACAAATGCCCGGGTGATTGCCGCAAGTAATCGAAACCTGGAAGACCTTGTTCAGGAAGGAAAATTTCGAGAGGATTTGTATTTCCGTATCAATGTTATCAAACTAACGCTCCCGCCTCTTTTGGAGCGCAAAGAAGACATTCCGCTTTTGGTGGACTATTTTGTCCATTGTTATAATGAATTACGGGGAAGAAGTATTGTTGGTATGTCCCAACGGGCCATGGCTGCGTTGATGCTCTATGACTGGCCGGGAAATGTACGCGAACTTGAAAACGCTATTGAGCATGCTTTTGTCCTCTGCAATGGAGATGTACTCCATCTTGAGAACCTCCCAGAGCATCTTGTTCCCAAAACAAACGGTATCTTCACGGCTGAAGGGCTTACTCTGAAAGAGATCGAAAAACACGCGATTGAGCAGGCGCTTCAGAGGAACAAAGGGAGGCGGCTGGCCACCGCACGGGAACTGGGCATTGATAAGAATACCCTCCGGCGCAAGATCATGCGCCTGGGCATTTCTCCCTCCACATAACTTCTCAATGCTCAGTTTTTGCACGAAGTCCTGGGTTCCCGGTGCAAAGGTGCCTGAGAACCGTGACTTCACCGGGTGCTTGCCTAGTCCACCTTGAAAAAGGCCTTGGCTTTGGCGCCGCAGACCGGGCACGTTTCCGGGGGCTCCATTTCGCAGGTGTACCCACACACGGAGCAGACGTAGTAGTCTGTTTCCGGTAGATTTTCGAGGTTGTCCAGGGCCTTTTGATAGAGCCCGGCATGGATTTTTTCTACTTCATTGGCGAAGGAGAAGGAGCGCTCGGCCGCCTTGTCTCCCTCTTCTTTGGCCTTTTCGATCATTGCCGGGTACATTTCCTTGAACTCGTGCGTCTCACCGGCAATGGCCTCTTTGAGGTTTTCAGCCGTTCCCCTCACCCCGCCAAGGGTCCTCAGGTGGGCATGAGCATGGACTGTTTCGGCCTCCGCTGCCGCCCGGAAAAGCTTGGCCACCTGCTTGTAGCCGTCCTGTTCGGCCCTCCTGGCAAAGGCGAGGTATTTTCGGTTTGCCTGGGATTCCCCGGCAAATGCGTCCAGCAGGTTCTTTTCAGTTTCACGCATGATTTTCTCCTCTACATCACGTCATCTTCATAAACGTTACAGATACAGCACAGAAACGTGGCGGGTTCAGTATCGCTCAGGTTTTTCATGCCATGGGGTTCCATGCTCGGCACATAAATGGATTCACCCGGGCCGCACGTCCATTTTTCCACCACCTGGTCCGTTTCCGGATCAAAACGCCAGCATTCGAACTGACCGGTCAGGATATACATGGTCTGGTGATAGAAGTGGTTGTGGACGGGGATCTCACCCCCGGGCGCGGCCGTGAAATGCCTGAGACCATATTCCGGCTGACCGGAATCATCTTCTCCACATTTGGACAGCCAGCGCACACTGATGCCCTTTACGTCATACATCTTTCCTTTGTACGGGAATTTCTTGACCTTGATTTCATCCACATCGTTCCATTTCAATACATCCATTGTCTTCTCCCTGTTCAATGTTGGAGGCTCCATGAGGAGGCAGCTCTATTGGCACTGAATAATGAAACATGATTCCGAGGGAGATGTCAAAAGAATTTCAGCGGGTCCTGCGTGAGCTAGGCAACCGAAGGTTCGGCACTATTTTTTGTTCGTCCGCTGAATCATGGTTCTTAGAGGGAAAAAGTTTTTTCGGTGCTAAATCGTTTGACAATTTTGCCGTGAAATGGTTTATAGCAGAATCGATTACACTTCGGGAGAAAATGATCCATGGACATGAAAAGGGACTACTATGAAGACGTACAGCTCTTTTCCTCCGGGGCAGTCGTTTTTTGGTTCGTGGCGCTTCTTTGCGCTTTAGCCGCGCTTCCCTTCATGGTCAAGAATTATTACATCTATATGGCCAACTACATGGCCATCAATGTGATCGTGGCCGTGGGTTTAAATATCCTGGTAGGATATACCGGGCAGATTTCATTGGGGCATGCGGGCTTTTTTGCCATCGGTGCCTATGGAACCGTCTTGCTGATGGCCAAGGCCCATTTTCCTTTTCTCCTGGCCTTGCCCGTTGCCGCCCTGGCGGCGGCTTTCTTCGGTTTCCTTCTGGGGCTTCCGGCCCTTCGTCTGGAAGGCCCCTACCTCTCTATCGCCACCCTTGGATTCGGCCTTACCATAACCCAGGTTATCGGAAGAATGAGCCTCTTCGGCGGGCGACAGGGACTCCATACACCCGAACTGAGCATCGGCCCCTGGCATCTGGACTCTGACAGGGATTTCTATTATCTGGTTGTCATGGTGTTGGTCTTTCTCATCCTGACGGCCCGAAATCTGGTGAAGACAAAAGTGGGAAGGGCTTTTATTGCTATTCGGGACGCGGATATCGCCGCGGAAACCATGGGTGTCAATCTCACCTATTATAAGACGCTCGCCTTTGCCGTCAGCGCCTTTTATGCGGGAGTGGCAGGAGGCCTTTACGCGTTCGTCCTGCGTTTCATTGAGCCTGAAATATTCAGCCTCATGATGTCCATCATCTTCCTGGCCATGGTGGTTGTGGGCGGGCTGGGGTCCATTTTCGGTTCCATAGCAGGAGCATGTCTCCTGAGCTGGCTGGACCTGGAGCTCAGGAACATTCTCAGCATCCCCTACCTTGGGGGATGGCTGGAAGTCCTGTCCAAAAGCTATTTTTCCATTACTGGTGTTTCCAACATCCAGTTCATTGTTTACGGGTTGATCATGGTTCTGATTATGCTTTTTGAACCTTTGGGTATTTATGGATTCTGGATCCGCACGAAGATATACTGGAGGACGTGGCCTTTTTAGGGAGAAGGCCGGGTCATGCAACTGGAACACATCGTTGGGGCGAAATAATGATTGATTTTCTACAGGCCATAGCCAGCGGGATCGCCGTGGGGAGTTCTTATGCCCTGATGGGTCTTGCCATGGTGATCATCTATAAGACATCCGAGGTGGTGAACTTTGCCCAGGGAGAAATGGCGCTCATCTCCTGCTTTCTCACGTACATGGTCCTTGAGTTTTATGGATTCTCTTTCGTGGCAGCCTTTGCGGGAGCCGTGGCCTTTGCCGCATTCTTGGGTGGATTTCTCGAATTTGCCGTGCTCAGGAGGGCCAAGGAGCCCAATGTCCTGGGAATGATCATTATTACCATCGGGTTGGAGATGATTCTCCTGGGTGTTGTCTCCTGGAAATTCGGCGCTGATCCCAAGACAATGCCGTTTCCCATTTCCCCTTATGACAGCGTGGCTATCGGAGAAGTTTTTGTGAGTTCCCTGGAGGTCCTGACGTTTGTGGTGGCACTCACGGTTATGGCTGTGCTTTTCCTCTTTCTCCGGTACAGCAAGCTGGGGGTTGCCATGAAGGCCACGCAGCAGAATAGCATGGCCGCGCGCCTCATGGGAATCCGGACAAACCGCATCCTGATGATTACCTGGGGCATTTCCTCGGTGGTGGGGTGCCTGGCCGGCCTGCTCATATCACCGATCACCATGCAGCCCTACATGATGTGGGACCCGATGCTGAAAGGATTTGCCGCGGCGGTCATGGGGGGTATGACCTCACTTCCCGGATCTGTATTCGGTGCCTATATCATCGGCGTCATAGAAAATCTGTTCGGCAGCTACATCTCTATTGAATTCAAGTCGGTGGTTGCCTTTGCTATTATTGTTGTGGTGCTGTGTATAAAGCCGAGCGGGCTCTTTGCACGGCATTATGTGAAGAAGGTTTAGGAGCGGAGGATTGAAGCCTATGGGGTGAAAGTCTTCCCCGTGGAGCTTCCATGATCAACGGAATACAATGCAGGGAAAGGAGAAAATCATGAAGATGAAAAAGATTTTGCTCGTGTTAGCTGTCGTAGGAATGGTTCTTGGGCTCAGTTTGGGCGCCGGTGCAGAGCAGGGGGTCACTGATACCGAAATTCACATTGGCCAGTGGGGTCCCCAGACCGGGCCTGCCGCCCCATGGGGATCGGTAGCGCGCGGCACGGGCGATTATTTCAAGATGATCAATGCTGAAGGCGGCATTCACGGCCGCAAACTGGTATATCATATGTTCGATGATGCTTATAATCCTGCAAAGACCAAGGCAGGGGTTAAGGAGCTTCAGGAGAGCATCGGCATGTTCGCCTATACTGGCGGTGTGGGAACTGCCTGCGGGTTGTCGGTGGTAGACTACCTGATGGACAGAAAAATACCATGGGTGGGTCCGTCAGCCGGGTCGCTTCACTGGATACATCCGCCGCACAAGTATCTCTTTGCGGTTTATCCCCTTTATTATATGGAGGCGAAGGCCCTGTGCCGGTATGCAGTGAAGAACCTTAAGAAGAAGCGAATCGCCATCGCGTACCAGAATGATGATTATGGCAAGAACGGGGTGAAAGGGGCGGTAGAGGAACTGTCCAAGCTTGGGATAAAGCTTGTGGCGCAGATCCCGGTTGAAAAGTCCGACACGGATATGAAGCCCCACGTCATGAAGCTGAAACAGTCCAAAGCCGACGCGGTGCTCTTGTGGGTGACCCCTATTCATGCGGTCCGGCTGGTAGGAACCGGCAGAGCCATGAGATTTGCACCCCAGTGGTTGAGTACCAGCACCTGCTCTGACTTTCCACTCATGTACAAGATCAGCAAGGGACTGTGGGGCGGTGTCATTGCCGCCACATTCGGTGAGCTGCCTGATTCAAAAGCCCCCTTGATGGTAAAATATAAAAAAGAAGCGTATGGGAAATTCGCAGCCAAGGGTGAGCGATGGGGACTGTTTTATTATGCCGGTATCATTTTTTCCGAGCCCCTGATTGAGGGTATCAAGAGGTGCGGCAGGAACCTTACCCGGGAGCGTCTGGTGAAAGAAATGGAAGGGATCAGGAACTTCAAAGGGGCTGGCGGCAGGATCAGCTATGCACCCTTTGACCCGTCCAAACCCTATGAATCGCGCCAGGGCATGAAAGAGGTGTTCCTGGTGAAATGCCTGAAGGGCGGAAAATACGAGAAACTGACTGACTGGATGC
>JAFDGR010000258.1 GCA_019309145.1 Deltaproteobacteria bacterium
GGATTGACTGGCGAAAAAGGAGAAAATAGTTATGAAACCATTTGATAAGTGCCCAATTTGTGGTGGTGAACTTGTTAAAAAAGAAGTGGAGAAGCTATTGCGTGGAGGAAGACACACGGCTATGCTTCAAGTTCAAGCTGAAGTTTGTTTACATTGTGGAGAGCGACTTTATTCCCAGGATACGGTAAGATATTTTGAAGAAATTAGAAACAAGTTAAACCGCCAAGAAACCTCAGAGTTTCAACCTTTGGGCCAATCCTTCAAAGTGGAGGGAAAGTGGCTTAACAAGTCATTGGAGCGGACATGATAAACGCTGGCGCGTTTTCATGCCGCTCAATTCTGCGTTATGGCAGAAAACAAACAGAGAATAATGGAGGTTTTATGAAAGACCTTCCGAAGATTAACAAGAAATACCTGAGTGTTGCCACCCTAAACGACGTTGAGGATGAAAATAGATACTGGCATTGTATGGGACGTCAAGAAAGACTTGCGGCCATAGAGATACAACGGAGAATGGTATATGGAAAAGATCGAGTTTCATCCCGACTTCAAAGATTTTTTGAAACTTCTGAACTCTCACGGGGTTGAGTATCTGATTGTTGGTGGATACGCAGTAGGCCTACATGGTTATCCTCGTGCCACTGGAGATATGGATATTTGGATTGCCGTTGACCCATCGACAGCAAAAAAAGTTGCGAACGTCGTCCGTGAATTCGGTATGCCCGAGGAGCTTATAACAGAGGACCTTTTTCTCCAAAGAGACAAAGTCATTCGGATGGGGGTTCCTCCGGTACGAATCGAGTTGATCACTGGTGCATCAGGTGTAAATTTCTCTGAATGTTATTCGCGTAGAGAAGTGGTAGAGATCGACTGTGTCCAAGTAAATTTTATTTGTCTCGAAGATCTCAAGGTGAACAAGAAGGCATCAGCGAGGCACAAGGACCTGGAAGATTTAGAGCATCTACCATGACAAGTCGCTGGAGCGGAAATTACTCCGACCATAGCTTGCAACTGGAAGCAACCTCTGGCCGTCGTAATTCCGCTCAGCTCGGCCATTGCTGAAAAACCAGTCTGGTGTGAATATGGCACAAGGTAGAAATAAAAAGCTAATCAAGAAAAAAGCCAGGAAAGGTGATAAGGGTTACCCCATAGCTACTTTGGCATTTTACGGGCCAACGAATAAAATTGCTACGAAGTTGGTTTGTGGAATAGTAAAGGGAGATGGATTGGAACCGGATCCAATGAAAAAATGGTTCTCTGAAAGTGATATAAGGAAATCAGAAAAAATACTGGGAGAAGTTCTGGAGTTTATAGAAGAAAATGGTGTGAAATCCGTGGTCATGGTTGAGAAAATTATAGGTTGTCCTCATGAAGAGGGCATTGATTATTCAGAAGGAGAAGATTGCCCAAAGTGCAGCTACTGGAAAGGGCGAGATAGATTTACTCATGAATTATTGCATTAACAAAAAGCAACATAACAAGGCCCTTCAATCCGGAAAGTCTTCCACGTTTCCCGGACTGTGAGGCCGTTTCGCTATGCCCCATTATCGCACAATCCAGTCAGCACCCCAGCCCGCCTGTTAAGCGCAGTCGTTGAAGTAATGCCCTCCGTTTTTCTCGTGGGTAAACAAAGCGTTTCCGGATGTATTAGCGGGAAGGAGTTGGCCCTTATTAAAGGCCTAATTGGCGGAGTGCTGATTTTTATGGTATACGATATCTTCAAAACCAACATTCTGACAGGACAAGACAGAAAGGAGGATGCCAATGAAAAGACAAAACCATGATCGGAAATTCAGGGACTTTTATGCCGCAGTGACCCTTTTTTTCTTTGTGGGACTCTGTTCATTGATCTTCTCCCCCCCGGCCTTTGCCACGGATAAGGTCCATCTGGATAATGTGCCCTATGTGGTTCAAAAGGAGCGGCTTGATTGAAGTATCTCCTCCAGGGCCATGGTCCTTGGCTCCATCAATAAAGACATCACCTATACAAAATCCGTTTATTTCTCTGCACAACCCTATGGTTTCGGTTACTTTGAGAACGGTTTAATGATTGAACCGCCCAGTTGGGACGATGAAGCCAACCAATGGCTGGCCTCCCTGTTCGGCCTGAAGTATGAAAGGATAGTACCCTCGAAAAATATTGATCCAGACAAGGCATGGAATGATTACTTGCACCGCATAGAGACGGCCCTGAAGGCTGGGAATGCCGTTCAGACTTGCAGGGGATGGATGGGAGCCAGTGAGGAAGGTGGTAAGATAATATCTAAAATAGGTGGCAGACTCTTTTGGTGGGAGGGCCTCTCGAAAAAACACAGACCTGATATGCATTACTTTACGATAATCGGTATAGACCGCAGTCAAGACGAGATATATTTACATGACCCGGTCCTTGGATGGTACGGATGGGGCAAGGATGTGTCCGCGTCAGGGAAAATGCTTCGCAAGGCTGTGGAGAGAACACCATGGCAGCACAGGTATATTACTATCACCTTTAAACCGTCCGATAGACCGGCAAAAAGCGATGCGGAAAGAAGAAGACTTCTCAAAAAGCGTATTGTCAAAAAGATAAAGGGGGATTCTTCTGTATATAATTCTGTGGAGATGTGGTGTGCCTTTTTTGGCATGAAGAGGCTTGATAAAAATTTTATACATGGCATCCATGGCTTGAAGGCCTTTAAGAAAGATTTACAACCTGAAAGATTCAGGAAAATTCTTGCCCTCAAGCTGCAGAAGCGAAGAATGCAACCAGCCAGTGTTGTTTCATGGATTGACCTTGCCATGTACCATAAGGCCTGGGTCGCCCTTATAGGCGCGGAGTATCTGGAAGAGACAGGGCAAATAGATGAATGGCAGTGGCTTTTCCGTCTCCACATTCTCTACGAAAAGATGTGGATGGCGACATCCAAACTGCGCTCAATTTTCAAGAAGACGAATAATGTTGAAAGCGCCATTCCAATGGTCAGGCCGTTGTTAATAGATATGCAAAAGACCGTTGATGAGATAATCAATCATTTTCAGCTGTATTTGAAAAAATGGGATTAAAATCGATATCGTCAATTTATCCCAGGTTATGCATGACAAATTTTGAAGGATATTATTTTTAAGAGTAAGCCTTTTGCCTGAATGTGAGGCGCGTACCCTGCCATTTACCGGTCAAGGGGGCTTTTCACTCCCAATATATTCTTGGTCGCCACGTGTGTGTATATCATGGTGGTCTGGAGGTTCTTGTGCCCCAGCAGTTCCTGGATTGTCCTGATGTCGTACCCGCTTTCAAGCAGGTGTGTGGCGAAACTGTGCCTCAGTGTGTGAACCGAAACCTGTTTTGATATGCCGGCCTGAACCACGGCCTTCTTGAATGCGCGCTGAAGAGAGGCAGGGTGCAGGTGGTGCCGCCTCACGACAAGGGTTTTCGGATCAACTGAAAGGGATTTAGAGGGAAAAAGCCAGAACCAGGCCCATTCCTTGCCGGCATTGGGATATTTCTTGTCCAGGCTGCCGGGCAGGTATACCCCGTTGAGACCCTGTTTCCGGTCTTTTTCGTATATGGTCCGAACAGAATCGATGTATTCAATAAGGTCATCCTTTAGGCGTTCCGGGAGAACCGTCCTCCTGTCTTTGTTTCCTTTGCCGGACCTTATAATGAGAACACCCCGTTCAAGGTCAACATCCTTTATCCGCAAGCTCAGACACTCGGACAGGCGTAGTCCGCACCCGTAAATAAGCATCGCCATAAGCTTGTAGACACCAGCCATTTCATCGAATATGCGCTCGACCTCCTGAATGCTCAATACCACGGGGAGGCGGCGCCTTTGCCTGGCCCTTACCGCATCTATCATATTCTCTATGTTTTTCTGCAATACGTTACGATACACAAAAACGATGGCGTTTAACGCCTGTGACTGAGTGGAAGATGACACCCTTTTTTCAACTGCCAGGTAGCTCAGGAAATCCTGTAGGTCATTGCCGTTGAGATTTTCAGGCCTTCTGGCCCCGGTAAATTCCCTAAAGTGCCTGAGCCACCTGATATAGGATTTTTCAGTATTTAAGGACCTGTGCCTCAGGCGCAGGGCCTTTCTGGTCTGCTGCTCTACCATGTCCCATTGTCTTTGATTATCACCCGGCTCCTGCCGTTGTGTCTTGGCTTTGCGTGAGAGGAAGTAATTGTAGAGCCTGACGGCATGATCTGCCTGGGTAACCTGCCAGTCCTCATATTTTCCGGCGGCATACTGGAGAAATTGTCGCTTCCTATCTGCGCTGATCCTTTCCCCCAGAGACTCGCCAAGGTAGGCTTTACGATATTATCAATAAGTCATTAATAAAAAAAATTTTATTACTTATACGGCATTAGCATTCATAATGTCAATAATATTTATGTTTTTTGTATTGACAAATGGTTAAATATTTGATATTAAAATTATATTGAATGCAATAATATAAAAATAACTGTTGGCCTGAAATAACACAGACAGGATGAAGTCATGTATAAAGTTGACCTTGAAAATAAGAAACTAATCAAAATTCCTAAGACCTCTTTTAGTGCATTAAGCATTAAAGAACGC
>JAFDGR010000259.1 GCA_019309145.1 Deltaproteobacteria bacterium
GAGCATGAAAATCGTGTTGCCCAATATATCAAAGAGCACTGCGATCTTCCGGTAGTATGCGGCCATCACCTTTCCTCCCGCCTGGACGCGCCCAAACGTGCCACCACCGCCTGGTGGAACGCGCGGCTTATTCCGCTTATCAACCTCCTGATAGAAGACACCCGGAAGGTCCTGGAAGAGTTTCAGATAGACGTGCCCCTCCTCGTGGTCAGGGGAGACGGAACGCTGATGTCAGTTCGCGAAGCTCAACGGCGCCCGGTGGAAACCATCCTCTCGGGTCCGGCAGCCAGCATCTTGGGGGCACGGTATCTGACCGGCAGGGATGACGGTCTTGTGGTGGATATGGGCGGGACCACGACGGATATAGCCATCCTGCGGCATGGCAGGGTAGAGATAGATCCAAAAGGAGCACAGGTCGGCGAATGGAAAACCCAGGTGGAGGCGGCACGGATCAGGACAACGGGCCTGGGCGGTGACAGCATTGTCCGGACTGAAGATGGAACCATCAACGGCCTCCGGGTTGGTCCGCAGAGAGTGGAACCCCTGTGTACCATGGCTGAACGTTTCCCGGAGATGCTGCATGTATTGAAAAAGTTAAAGGACTTAAACACGAGGATCCCGTTACTGCTCTATGACCCCTGTACCTTTTATCTCGGGAAAGGAACAGTGTCTTCTGCTTCAGACGGGATCCCCGGGGTCTTTGCAGCCGGGCCGGTAAATGAATACGAATTGTTATCCAACCCCTCCCATGCCGTAGATAAATGGGAACTCAAGAGGCTGGAAAACCATGGGATCATCACCCGCACGTCCCTGACCCCCACTGACTTCTGTGTGGCAAGGGGCACCTATGAACTTGGCTCCAGGGAGACCGCCCGCGCCGGTATTTCGCTCCTGGCAAAAGCGCTTGGGGTGAACGAATCAGCGCTCTACCAGGCCCTTGAAAAGGAAATAGCCAGACGATTATGCGTGGAAGCGGTCAACCTCTCTTTTCACAAGGATGCTTCTCCGCTGCTTTCCCTCATGCATCACTGGTTCCCAGGCGGCAAAGCACAGGACAGGACAGAACAGGCCATGAAGGTGTCGGTGAAATTGACCGCTCCGGTGCTGGGCATCGGGGCCCCTGCCAGAGCCTGGCTCCCTCGCTCTTTTGAGCATCTCCAAACTTCGTGCATCATGCCTGACCACTTCATGGTGGGAACCGCCGTTGGGGCGGCTGTAGGGACCGTCGGTTTTACGTTAACCGCGGAAATCAGGCCTACCCCCAGAGACCGTCATATTCTCTTTGCTCCCACCGGCAAGATGGAGTTCGAGAGTCTTGATGAAGCGATCCGGGCTGGACGGGAAATACTGGAGTCCCTGGCAACCTCACGTATGCATGCAAATAATGTGAAAAATCCGGGAATGGACATTTCCATGGAAAAACGATCCGTCCCCATCCCTGGAGGCGAGCTTTATCTCTGCACCATACTCACAGTGCGGGCAACCGGAAGGGTGGCGGTGAATGAAGTTCACGAAGAATAGGTGCGGAGCACCCGGATGGCCTTACCCATCTCGGTCCGCTCAATCGAGCCGGGCGGAACCAGGGTCACAGACGCCTTGAAATTCAGCTCCTCCTTGAGCCGCGCGATGACCTTCCTTTTCAAGCCTTCCGTCTCCTCAGGCCTGATCTTTTCCCCTTGCTCCACAGTGATATCCAGGTGGGTATACGGGGAAGGGTGGGACAACACGATCTGGAACTCACCCGTCACGTCAGGGACCATGGATTCCAGCACACGGGCCACGCCATTCGGGAAGACATTGATGCCCTTGACGTGCAACATGTTATCGGCCCGGCCGATGACCCTGAACCGGGGTCCTGTCCGACCGCAGGCGCAAGGTCCCACGCCCAGAACTTCCAGGAGATCGGAGGTCCGGTACCGGACCAGGGGCTGGGCTTCCTTGGCCAGATGGGTCAGGACCATCTCCCCCATGACTCCCTCCTCCATGGGGAGATCTTCGCCGCTCTCCGGATCAATGAGCTGAAACAAAAGAGCGCCTGTTCCCAGAAAATGGAGCTGGTAGTTGTCTTCGCACACCGCGGCGAAGTTGCACAATACGTCCGAGACGCCATAGTTGGCATTCTGGGCTGTCATGCCCCAGGTATCCTCGATCCTTTTCCGGTACACCGGGTTATCAAGCCCCGGCTCCCCGCCGAACAGCCCGAGGGCCAGCCCCAGTTCCCGCGGCTCTATGCCCAGCTCATCGCGAACCACCTGCTCCAAATATTTGGGGTAGGAAGGGGTGGAGGAAATGGCGTTTATGCCGGCCTCCCGGATAACGCGGACCAGTTGACGTGAATTCCCAACGCCGAAGGGAAAGACCGTGGCCCCGGTTGTTTCCAGGTTGACATGATCCGTCACGCCACCCATCCAGAGCTGGTAGTTGAGGCAATGGATAACCCGGTGGTGTGGTCGAAGCCCGGCCGACCAGAATGACCTGGCCCCACAGTCATGGGTCAGGTCCAGATCCGCTTTGGTCAGGGCAGTATAAATGAAGCGCCCGGTAGCGCCGGAGGTCCGGTGAACCCGGGAAATATCTTCCGGGGCGCAGGCCAGGAAGTCCCCGAATGGCGGGCGGCGTTCCTGGGATTCCCGCAATTCCGCCTTTGTGGTAAAAGGCATCTTGGCAAGATCCTGCACTCCATTTATGTCATTCAGGCCAGTGCCTGCCTCACTCCACTTCCTCCGGTACATCTCGCTTTTCGCAGCCACATACTCGAGCTGCCTGAGGAGCTTTTCCTGCTCCAATCGCCGCTGTTCGCCCGGGGGCAGGGTCTCCATTTCCGGATTCCAGTATTTGCGCTCCATACTACTCCCTGTTTTTCTTCATCTGGGCAAGACGGCGGGCTACGTACTCGGCCTGGTTCTGTGCCTGGGTACAGATGAGAAGGTGGTTGGCCTCGATCTCAAGGATCTGCTCGAAACTGGCATCAAGGCCCTGGTCGATTGCAATGCGGGACAGCCTGAGGGCCAGGGGTGAACGCTCGGCGATCTTCTCAGCCATGGTAATGGACTCCTCCATTAATTTCTCATCCGGTACGATCTTGTTGGCAAGCCCTATCCGCTCCGCTTCTTTTGCGTCAATGAATTCCCCGGTAAAAATGAGCTCCTTGGCCTTTCCCAATCCCACGAGCTGGGTCAGCAGTTTGGTCCCGGCAGTAGTCACGGTCAGGCCCACCCCGGTTTCCGGGAACCCGAAGGTAGCGCTTTCCCCCGCGATCCTGATATCGCAACTCATGGCAAATTCGCATCCACCGCCCAGGGCATAGCCCTTGACCGCAGCGATAAGCGGTTTGCCCAGCTTCATGATCAGTCGCTGGACCTCCTGGAGCCGGTCCGTTTCCTCCAGCCAGGTAGTCGTATCCTTTCCCGCGGCCGTTTCCTTGAGATCCTCGCCAGCGCAGAAGGACCTGCCTGCCCCGGTCATAATAATCACGGAGGCATCCTTGTCTTCCCGGGCCGTTTCCAGGTGGGACATGAATGCCCGGAGCAAGTGGACGTTAATAGCATTCAACCGATGGGGACGGTTCAGCGTGATGATCCCCACCCGCCCCTCTCGATGGTAAAGTGCGGCATCTTCGTTCATGCAATCCTCCGCCATTCCTGGTTGTCCGTGTACACTTCAGGATTTCATCCGCTCGTTCTTTGGATCGTAGTACGGCATGGGAACCACCCTGGCGGGAAATCGCTCGTCAAGGATTTCCACTTCCAGTTCGGTCCCGGGCTCGGCCAGTTCCGGTTTCACGTAGCCCATGGCCAGGCTCTCGCCCACCCGGTGCCCGTAGCCCCCGGAAGAGGTCATGCCGACATATTCACCGTTTTGGTATATCCCGTTATAGCCATAGGCATCGGCATCCTTTGCCTCTACACTCATGAGCACGAGCCTGGCCGGCACCCCTTCTTCTTTTTGTTTGATCAGGGCTTCCCTGCCGATGAAATCGCCTTTCTCCAGTTTCACCTGCCAGCCGAGTCCTGCCTCCCACGGGGTATGATGGATATTCAATTCTCCCTTCCATGTGCAGTAACCCTTTTCGAGCCGCATGGAATCCATGGCCCTGATCCCGAACATGCCGAGGCCGTATTTCTCACCGGCCTCCATGAGTTTCTCGTAAAGGTTAATCTGCCGCTCAATGGGATGAAACAATTCCCAGCCCAGTTCCCCGACAAAATTGAGCCGATTTGCCTGGACCGGGACCTTATCCACCCGGATATTCTGAGATGTGGCAAAGGGGAA
>JAFDGR010000260.1 GCA_019309145.1 Deltaproteobacteria bacterium
TCGGAGATCCCAATCTAACCACAAATCCCCTATTTGCAAACAGTTAGCGCAGTTTTCAGACTGATTTCATGTACTGGCACAGATTTTGCTTTTACCAATTATTAAAGAGCGAAACTCACCGACCAAAGGTCGGGGCAGCGGGCGTGATATCGTAAAAGGAATGAGTAACCGATCCAAAAACAAAGCCCCCACGGAGTAGACGATGATTATCTCGCTGATAAGGATTTTAGCAGAACCCGATAACAAAGACGAGATATTGGAAATCCTGTTTTCCGTAAAGGGACCGACCGAGGGAACACCCGGATGCATCAGTTGCCGCATGTATCAGGACTTGGAAAATAAGCATATCATTGCCTATGAGGAAGTATGGCGAAACAGGGAGAATCTCTTTAAACACATCTGCTCCGACCTCTACCGCAACATCCTTGCCGTAATGGACATGTCCAGTGAACCCCCCGGAGTTAGTTTCAGTACGATTTCAAACAGCGCCGGCATGGAGCTGATTAAAACGGCCCGGGAGTATTTCGATATGGAAGGGAACAACCAAAGAAGAACAGGAGTATAGCCAGGTGAATAGATCTTTGGAACATTCAGTGACCTCTCAACTCCCCCTACCCCGCCTTAAAGATGGAGGACAAGCCCCTTTGACGGAAAGGTCTATGTCGATTTATTAAGGCAAATTATGGAGGAGAGCAATGGTTGTTCAAAGGAAAAACGTGATTCTTATAACCATAGACGTGCTGCGTAAAGACATGCTTGGCTGTTACGGGAACGACAAGGGATTAACCCCTTTCATCGATTCCTTAGCCGAAAAAAGCACACTATTCACCCGGATGCAGGCCACCGGTCCGTACACCCAGGCCTCCTTTCCGGGCATCCTGACCTCTTCATATTATCTCGAGTACGGCAAACCTACAAGGCTCTCGACCAAGAGGACGATCGTTTCGGAAGTGCTGAAAAAAGGTGGGATCACTACCGTCGGCTTCCACTCCAACCCCTATTTGAGCGAGGCCGCGGGCTGGAACCGCGGATGGGACGTCTTCTATGACTCCATGCAGGACGATGTCGAACCGATGCTGCCCTACATCCGGGGCGAAAAGATCAATGAAAAGACGATCAAATGGCTCAACTCCTATGTCGAGGGCGACTACAAACCTTTCTTCCTCTGGGTCCACTACATGGACGTACACGAGCCTTACGTCCCTGAGAGGGAATTCGTGGACATGGTCTATCCGGAGATCAGTATGAATAAGGATGCCATGTTCGATCTGTTCAAGAACTACATTATAAAGCAGAACGTTTCCAACCCGGAAAAGGTTCAGCTTCTGAAGCAACTCTATGAAATCCACGTGAGGGAAGCGGACACCTATGTGGAGACCTTATTTAAGGCCCTGGAGGATAAGGGCGTGCTCAAGGATTCGGTCGTCATTATCACCTCAGACCACGGGGATGAGTTTAACGAACACGGTGGCCTTTCCCACCGGGACAAGATGTATTCCGAGCTGATCGACACGCCTTTGTTCATTTACGGGACAGGCCGGAACGGAGAATGCGATGCTTTGGTGAGCAATGTGGACATATCCCCGACCATTACGCATCTTTTCGGCGCCGACCCGGCCCCGAACTGGGAAGGCCGCTCCTTTCTGCCTCTTGATCAGAGCTCCCCTAAAGGCTGTTTCGGCGAGGCGATTGACCAGAAGAGCAAAAAGGGCGGCGACATGGACCGGGACATCTACTTTTACCGTGAGGAAGACCTGAAAATTATCTACCGCCCCATCGAGAATCGCTGGGAGATGTACGATCTCCAGGTAGACCCCTCCGAGCAGAACAATATCGTGGATTCCCATCCCAGGGCTGAAGAGATGAAGGCCATCTTGAAGCCCAGGGCCCGGAGATGGTCAACCGATAGGCCGGGTGGAGGCGGGGGACGACCCCGTAGGCCGGGACGCGGCAGGGTTTTCGGCGCCCGGAAGTAAATCCTCCCTGAGTTGAGACACGAGGATTCTGGTTAATGGTTGTTCCTACATTCTTATGAAAAAACATCTATTGATTGAAAGATGCTTCAACAACACGTCATGCCCGCGAAGGCGTGCATCCAGGTTCAAAGCTTGTAGGGAGGTTATCTGGATTCCCCCGCGGGAATTACAAAGGATGCCATTCTTCCCTGTGCCAAGGCACAGGGCGTCCTGGCCGATAGGCGTGATGTGGAAAGGAGGTAAGTGATGCCGAGTGATAAAGAGATTCCTGAAAAGAGGAAGAGGCAGTGCGCAAAGCTGTGCGAGCTGTCCAAGGAGGTGATCCGGGAGACCTTTGACGAATTCAAGCATGAAGAGATAGGGATCACCTGGACCGGCGGAAAGGACAGCGGCCTGACCCTCTGGCTGATCAAGGCGGTCTGTGTGGAGCGAAACATCCCCATTCCCAGGACCATGATCATCGGTGAAGGGGACGAGTTCGAGGAGATCGAAGAGTTCGTGGAAAAATATAAGAAGGAGTGGGACTTGCCCCTGGAGGTCTGCCGGAACGAAGACGTGCTCAAGGCGGCCAACCATACCCTGGGCGCACCCGTCAAGGTGGCGGACCTCAACGAGCGCAACCGGGAAGAGATCGAGCGTATCGAATTTGAAGAGGATGAGTTCCCGTTCGAGGCCGAGTCCTATGCCGGGAATCACCTGATGAAAACGGTGGTCTTCAACCAGTGGCTGGAGCGCAACGGCATCAGGGGGGTCTTTCAGGGCCTGCGCTGGGACGAGCATCCGGCCCGTTTTGACGACGAGTACTTTGAGCATAAGGATGCGGAGCACCTGATTCCGGAGCATACCCGAATCCGCCCCATCCTGCACTTCACGGAGCAGGACCTGTGGGATACTTACTCCGCCTTCGGCATCCCCCACTGTTCGCTCTACGAGCAGGGCTATCGCTCTCTGGGGGCCAAGACCACGAGCAAGAAGTCCGGCGACGATCCGGCCTGGGAGCAGGACCTGGCAGGTACCGAGGAGCGAGCAGGCCGTCGCCAGGACAAGGAGCATACCATGGAGCGCTTGAGGATGCTGGGGTACATGTAAATGTTATGAAAAATATTTAAAAATTCACATGAAGGAGGACAAGAGATGACTATTAGAAATAAACAGCTTGGTCTCATTTATTATGATCGGACCAAGGCCTACAACGGTTACACCTTGTTTACTCCGGCCAGTCCGGGTGGTGGTGACAAGACCTATCTGATTGACATGGAAGGTCGGATCGTCCATGTGTGGAACCTTGGCGGGTGGGTCCGATACCATATGGAACTCCTGCCCAATGGGAATATCTTCGGTGGCCGCTATTATCCCGAAAAACCCATTGCCGTGATGATTTTTCTCGGCGGGGAGTTGTTCGAAATGGACTGGGACGGCAACGTGGTGTGGAGGTATGAAGACCCCGAAATGGACCTCCACGACCGTGCCCCTCTTGCCAACGGCAACATCATGATCATGAAACATGCCGACATGCCCAAAGTTTTAGAAAAGGAGGTCAAGGGCGGCATTCCGGGCAGTGAAAACGATTACGGTTTTGGGAAGATGCACGGCTTCATCCTACAGGAGATCGACCGCGAAGGAAAGGTCGTTGATGAGTTCGAGTTGTTTAAGAAACTGGATCCCAAGGTGGATGTTATTCCCCCTTACGGCACCCGGGGAGTCTGGCCCGGCACTAACTCCCTGGAGGAGATGTCCAACGGGGACCTGGTGACCACCTCCTATAACATGAACAATATCTACATCTGGGACAGGAAAACCGGGGATGTGAAGTGGCGCTGGGGCGACGGTATCCTGGCCTTTCCCCATGATCCCACGGAGCTCGATAACGGAAACATCCTGGTTCATGACAACCAGAGGTTTCCCACCTCCTGGATGCCACCCGACGGCACAAGAGTTCTTGAGGTCAACCCGAAGACCGATGAGATCGAGTGGCAGTTCCGGGCGGAAAACCCCACGTACTTCCATAACACCTATATTGGAGGCAATCAGAGACTGCCCAACGGCAACACCCTGATCTGCTCCGGAGCCAGAGGGCATTTCTTCGAGGTGACTCCGGAAGGAGAAGTTGTCTGGGAGTTTGTGAGCCCATTCTTCTACACCTATCGTACTGCCTCGATAGATATGGGGCAAGCTAACTCCGTCTTCCGCTGCTATCGTTTCGGCCCTGATTATCCCGGTCTGCAGGGAAGGGATCTGGATCCCGGCCGCTATGCCAACCTGAACAATCTGTGCGGCCTGACCGGCATGA
>JAFDGR010000261.1 GCA_019309145.1 Deltaproteobacteria bacterium
CTGAAAAAAGAAGGAACGGCCGAAAATTGCCATCCCTTTCCATGTTCCACGCGAGTATAAGCGAGCGGGACCGGTCTGTCAACTTACTTACAAGCGGAGCTCAAATCGCTGCTCTTTAACCTCTTTTCCCCACTGGGTGCCGAAGTGTTCTTCCATGAGTTTGAACCCGTTCTTTTCGTACAGGTGCCTTGCCGAACTGAGACCCTCGAATGTCCAAAGGTAGATGCACCGGTACCCGTTCCTCTTGCAAAAATCAACGGCCAGTTTCATGAGTTCACTGCCGAACCCTTTTCCCTGCAACCTGTCCGACACGATGCAGCCGGTCACGCTTCTTGTCATATCGCTTCAGAAACGCTGCAAGCTCAGTAGCCACTTTTGTCTCAAAGGGAAGTCCGAATCCCCAGTGCTCGTGGTAGTAACGGGCGTGCAGTTCAGTAATTCTCCCGATAACTCCGGGCACATACCCTTCTCTTATCGCAGTGTCTTGCATAGGAACTCTTTGATGCGAGGACACGATCATCAGTCTTTCAAAAATGATTGATCCCGCAGGAACGCATTTGCCTCACTCATTTCCAAAGACGCGTTTCAACAAATCCGTTGTTCTCTTGGCCGGGTTCTTTCGAATGGCGGCCTCCTCGCGGGCCAGGTAATAGAAGATGCCATCCATGCCTTTTTCAACCACATAGTCCGTCAGATTTGCTTTCAAATCAGGCACAAACGGGAGCGATTTATACTTCCCCATGACCCTGTCATAAGCCTGGACAGCACCCGCCTTGGACATACTCTCCCTGATGACCGGCCGCATCTCTTCGGCAAGGGTAGGGGACATCTTTTTCCTGAAATAGCTGGTAGCCGCGTCATCAGGGCCTTTGTAAATCGCCTTGACATCCTCAAAGGTCATCTCGGAGATGGCCTGCCAGAACAACTTTTTCGCCTTGGGAGTCGCCGCTTCGGCAGCCCGGTTGAGTTTCACCTCAAGATCGTTCAAAAGGCTCGATTTTCCCACTTTCGCCAGTACGGACTTGACGGTCTTGAGCTTTTGTCGTGGGCCTGTCCCGGTCAGACCGAAACAGCGCGCCAAGGGTAATGAGAAGGCATGCGAAAAGGGGAAGCCCAACAACCCAGATGAAGCGACACAAAAACACGGTCAACTCGTCATCACCCATGCTGCTGATAAAATCAGGGGCAGGGAGCAGAAAGGATACTATGAAAAGAATCACAAATATCCTCGGCACCCAGTATCTGATCCATTGAAGATGTCTGCGGTGGAAAAGGGCCATTTATGAGACCTTATACCCTCCTTGACAAGGATTCATAGACTTCCCGGTGATACGGTACCGGAATACCGTGTTTTTCGCCGTATTGTACGATATATCCCGTGAAGGTGTCCAATTCTGTCTTCTTTTTTTCCTTCTCAAAATCCATCTGCAGGGAAGTCCTGGTTCCATGAGGGAACAACGATACCTTCTCAAGGGCGACATTGGACACCTTCTCAGGGAGTTGGATCCCCTGTGACCGGGCAACGACTTCCACCTCTCTCATCAAACCGCGCAGGTACGACTTGCTCACTTCATCTTCCATGATTTCGCCGAATGTTTTTTCCAGGTAAGTGGTGGCGCTGGCCAGAGGAGAAACAAAAATATATTTTTCCCACACGACCGTTCTTATATCCTCGCTGTATTCCGCGTCAATGCCCGCATCAGTGAAAATCTTTTCAATGCCTTTATACCGGTTGTGGTCTCCCTTTTCAGCCCCGAAAAAGAGCTTGCAGGACCCTCCCGCCTGCCGGATCAGACCGGGCTCTTCAATAAAGGCGCTGATGTATACGCACCCGTTCAGGATATTCGCCTGCGGGAAAAAATCCCTTAAGCGCTCTGCGTTATCCACCCCGTTCAGCAGCGTGATGATCACTGTCTGATCGCTCACATTTTTCTGAAGCTTTGCGGCGCTCTCTTCCAGGTCATAGGCCTTGACGCAAAAGAGCACAAGATCAAAAGGCCCCAATGCAGCGGGTTGATCCGTTGCCAGGTGTGGCCTTGCGGTAAATGTTTCCGACACCGCGCGAACCTCGAGCCCCTTTTCCTGAATCCTCCGGAAATGTTCACCTCTCGCGATAAAGATGACCCTGATATCGGGATCCCCGCCATAGTGGAGCGCGAGCTTCCCCCCGTAGTATCCACCCACACCTCCGACTCCCATTACTGCGATCTCCATTGCTGTTCTCTCCTATTGATTGACCGCTAACAACCATTGTTCGGTCTCTTTACTGCAGGCTACTTTCCCGGAAAGAATTTGACAACTGTTTTTCCCCCGGGTATGCTGATTTTATTCGCAGAATGGCATTACACTCCATTGCCCCAAAGCCATCAAAGGACTTTGGGGTTTTTTGCAGGAACCATGGCCAATAGCTGGAAAAGAAAAAACGGTTACCGGGATGTCCTGGCCATCAGCCTGCCCCTGGTGGCCTCCATGGGCTCCATTACCCTGATGCAGTTCACGGACCGGATATTCCTGGCCGGCTATTCCATGGAGGCCATCAGCGCGGCACTCCCTGCGGGCATCGCCTCGTTTACGGCCATCTCCTTTTTCATGGGGGTGGCCAACTATGTCAACGCGTTCGTGGCCCAGTATACCGGTGCGGGGGCATTCAATCGAGTGGGGGCCGCTCTCTGGCAGGGCATTTACTTTTCCCTGTTCGCCGCGGTCCTTCTCGCCCTGCTCTATTTTGCCTCTACCCCGATCTTTGATCTGATCGGACATTCCCGCCCCGTCAGGACCCTTGAGGTACGTTACTTCAACATTCTCACCCTCGGGGCCGGCCTGGTGGTCATGGGATCGGCATTGGCCTGCTTTTACACCGGCAGGGGGCTTACCTGGACCGTGATGCTGGTCCACCTCTCCGGGGCCGCCGTCAATATCCCTCTGGACTACTGCCTCATTAACGGCATCGGCCCGTTCCCAAGGCTCGGAATCGTGGGCGCGGGCATTGCCACGGTCACCGCTTACGGCGTGATCGTGACCATCTTTTTCCTGCTCATATTCAGCAGGAAAAACAGGACCCTTTTCAGGACCTGGAGCGCAAGGGCCTTTGACCGGGAACTTTTCGCTCGCCTGATGCGCTACGGTGCGCCGAGCGGGATCCAGTTCTTCCTTGAAATATCAGGATTTACCTTCTTCATCCAGATGCTGGGGAGGCTGGGCGATATCCAGCTCGCGGCTTCCAATATCGTGCTGTCCATTGAATCACTCTCGTTCATGCCCATGATCGGATTCCATATCGGCAACGCCACCCTCGTGGGACAGGCCATTGGGAACGGCACACCGCATGAGGGCATGGTGGCCACCGGCAGCGCCTTCAAGATTACCATGATGTATATGGCCCTCATTGCCGCCCTGTTTCTTTTCTTTCCCGAACCTCTCCTCCACCTGTTCAAAATGGAAGGCCACACAGCCGCGCAATACGGAGAAATAATGGACCTGGGGGTGATCCTCCTGCGGTTTGTGGCCGTCTTCTGCCTCTTTGACTCCCTGAACCTGGTCTTCTCCGGGGCCATCAAGGGGGCGGGGGATACCCGGTTCATCATGTGGACCATTGCTGCCATGAGCATCGGATTGATGATTTTGCCGACCTACCTGGCTGTGGAGGTCTTTCATGCGGGGATCTATGTGATCTGGACGATCGCCACGCTGTATGTCTGCGCCCTTGGACTGGCCTTTATGCTCCGCTATCGCCAGGGCAAGTGGAAGGGAATGCGTGTCATCGAGGAATCCGCGGAATTGACCGAAACAGCGTGGACCTATGCCTACGAAACCAGAAAAGACCCCAAAATATGACTAACCCGTATTGGTGATGACCTCCCGTCTTGCGTTATTCCATGTGACATCTCTATCCTCTGGGTCCTGATGCTCCTCATTTGCCGGAATACTTCCACTCTGCCAGAAAAAACTGGACATATAGTTGCAAAAAACATATAAGTTAATATATCATAAATGATATCTATCCCTATATGGAAGGTGCATCTGATGAAAAACGTGCAAATAAGTTTTGATGAGAATCTCCTTGATGCCGTGGATCGCTTCGCCGCATCAGCGAAGATATCCCGCTCGGCCCTCATACGGGAAGCCCTGAAACGCTGGATTCAGGAAAGGGAGATAAAAGAATTCGAGGAACAGTGGATACAGAGCATCAAGAAAAACCCTGATGATTCCAAGGATGCGGACGTATGGGCAGACGCACAGGAATGGAGTGATTGATGAATCGTGGAGATATCTGGCTGATAGAGTTAGGCGGGAAGGCAGGCAAGAGGCCGGCGGTCATCCTCACGAGGCAAAACGTCCTGGAATATCTCAACAAGGT
>JAFDGR010000262.1 GCA_019309145.1 Deltaproteobacteria bacterium
TTATGATCTGACCGACAAACACCGGGGATTCGGCCAGATTCTGGACAAGAAAGCAACCCTGAGAAAGATCGTGGAAACAAATATCAATCTCGGGAATATCCCTGACCTGGACGATATCGACACAGCCGGGTTCATCATTTCCCCATACGATAAAGTGTATCGAATCCTTTCAAAGGAAAAAGACTATGAATCCCAGGCCATGGTATTTTTTCTCAGGGATTACTCCGGTTCCATGGCCGGGAACGCCACCCAACTGGTGGTGACCCAGCACGTGCTGATCTACAGCTGGCTCCTGTACCAGTATGAAAAACAGGTGGAATCCCGGTTTATCCTGCACGATACCGAAGCGACTGAGGTGCAGGATTTTTACACGTACTACAATTCACAGGTGGCAGGCGGCACCAAGGTGGCGTCGGCCTTTCGGTTGGTGAATGAGATCGTGGACAAGGAAAACCTGGCGAGGGACTATAATATCTATGTGTTTCACGGAACGGACGGTGACGACTGGGATACGGGTGGAAAGGAAGCCGTTCCTGAAATCAAGAAGATGCTCGCCTACGCGAACAGGGTGGGCATTTCCATAGTGCAGCACGCGATCGGGACCAAAACAGAGGTGGAAAAATACCTGAAAAAATCCGGTTTGCCGGCGGAAAAACCGGATCTGATCCGGCTTGATACCATGGGGCAGGACGCGGATGAGCCCCGGCTCATTGCAGGAATCAAGAGACTCATTTCTTGAGAAACAGACATGGAACTTATTGATCAGCATACCAAAGAGATCATGGAAGGGTGCAAGGAACGAGCGCGTGCAGCGGGCTTGCGCTTTCACGATGAGACCCTCGAGTACATCGTGACGAACCGGGACCTCCTGGACCTGTCACCCAAAATGATGATTCCCACTCTTTATGATTACTGGGTCCATGATGTGGAGGTGCTACGGGAAAAGGGCCGGTATGAATTGTATCCCAGCAACCCTTATGAAACCGTCATCAACACCAGTCCCGCCATCTCCTATTACAACGACAATAACCCGGACTGGCTCAATGTGATGATCTTCTACCATGTACTGGCGCATATTGATTTCTTCCAGAACAATCTCTTCTTTCGCCACACGTGGGACTATGACTTTTGCGGGCAGGCCCTGGCGGACAAACGACTGTTCGCGAGGCTGCGGAGCGAAAAGGGCAGGTGGGTGGACTACATCATCGAGTTTGCACGGGGTATCGATAACCTGGTTGGCTATTATGGGGAATTGGCTCAATTGAATACCTCGCCCCTGGTGCTGGAATCAAAGCGTTTGAATTTCTATTTTGATGTGTTCCTGCAGCGGCGCAAGAGGACGAAGATCAGCGATTATCTGAAGGAGATAGAAAAGTATAACGAAACGGTCAAAAAGTTCGGTGATCAGGCCGAGGAGATTTTTTTTACCATGGTGGAAAAGGAACATCCCGAATTCGAGGCCCTATTCAAAAAAAGCCTGGAGAAAAAAGTGGAACACCGGGTGGACCTGCTCCAGTTCCTGTTGAACAATTCCGCCTTCCTGAACAAGGATGAGAACAAATGGATGAAGACCATCATCCAGGTGATTCGCAAGACATCGCTCTTTTTCCAGCCGCAGATCCGTACCAAGATCATGAACGAAGGATGGGCGAGTTACTGGCACGAAACCCTTTTTCTGCAGGATGACCGCATACAGGGGCATGAGGTCGATTTCGCGCGGGTCAATGCCGGGGTAACCTCCATGCCTCGCGTGGGACTCAATCCCTATGCCCTGGGAATGCGGTTGTTTTACTATATCCAAGAGCTTGCGGATAAAGGGAAGATTGATTACTTGTTTGAACGGCTCCTTGATGCGGAGAAACGGGAGAAGTACGATAAGCACACCGGAGAGGGAAGGAGCTTCATTTTCAAAATCAGGGAAAATTTCTGCGACTTCATGTTCATCAACCGTTTTGTTGACCAGGACTTCATGAACCGTCACAAGCTCTTTGTGGCAGGGAGGAGGCTCGATCAAACGCGGATGGTGTGGCAGTATTATGTGAAAAGCAGAAAACTCAAGGACTACCGGGAGATGCTTCTCGATTCCCTGTATCATCCCCCACACATTACCGTTGATCTGGAGAAGGCGGGAGGCAACGGCATCCTGTATCTCGTGCACCATTTTGAAGGGAAACCCTTGGTGAAGGAATTCATAACAAATACCATGCTGGGTATCGAGTACCTCTGGGGGAGGACGGTTCAGTTGGAGACCAGTGAAATCGTGCCATCCGCGAAAAAGGCGCAGAATACCCTTGCATCTCTTTTTCCCCAGCCGCGGGAGGAAATCGTCGAGGAAGAGGAGATCAAGTGGGAGCGCGTGCTTTATACCATGGAGAACCGGAAGCTCACCAGAAAGGTAATAGAGGGGTGAGAAGCGGATATGGAGAGCATCAAGTCGGCAATCGCGCACCTGGCTCATAATATGCGTGAGCAGGAACAGGGCACCATAATCCCTTTTGAAGCGTTCCTGGAAACGCTGGTTTCCGATCCCAAGGCAATCCTCAGAAACGTATTTCAGATCTTTCATGATATGGTGCGGAGTTCGGTGGGGGAGGGGGTGAATGAATACCCCGAGGATCCTGAAAATGTCGGTTTTGTCTATTATGATTGCAGCCATCTGTTCGTTGAGGGGGCGGACCGCCCATTTTTTGCGGACCGTCTTTTCGCGAACCGCCTGGTCAATCTTGTCGAGGCACTGAAGCGCGGTGCCCAGCAGAACAAGATTTATGTTTTTGACGGCCCCCCCGGGTGCGGAAAAAGCACATTCCTGAACAACCTGCTCAGAAAATTCGAGGAATATGCCAACACCCGGGAAGGAAAGCGATTTGAGATCGTGTGGCGTCTTGATCGGAAGATCCTGGGTGGGCGGAGGATGTCGGAAAACCTGCCCGTGCTGGAAAAATTGTCGGAGTTATTGGAGCATGGGATGCATCATGGATATGAGGGATACGACGCCGGGCGCGAGCCTGCTGGAACCCCTGATCAAATCCTGCCCGAATCTCCTGGAGACTATGTTGAGATCCCCTGCCCCAGTCACGACAACCCCATTCTGCTGGTGCCAAAGGAGCACCGGGAGTCCTTTTTCAAGGAACTCTTGGGAAACAACGGGTTCGCAAACGAATTGATGACCGCCAAAGAATACGGATGGGTCTTCAGGGATACGCCGTGCACCATTTGCAGCTGTCTTTATGAAGCCCTGCTCGATAGACTGCATAACCCGGAGAAGGTATTGGCCATGGTCTATGCGCGACCGTACCGGTTCAGCAGGCGCCTGGGGCAGGGAATCAGCATCTTCAACCCGGGCGATAAACCCATGCGCCAGGACGTCCTTTCCAACCCCGTCCTCCAGAGAAAGATCGATTCTCTTTTCAAGGCGAGTAAGCGGGTGCAATACCTGTTTTCCCGGTATGCAAAAACAAATAATGGCGTCTATGCCTTGATGGACATAAAATCACACAACAAGGAGCGCCTCATTGAACTCCACAACATCGTCAGCGAAGGGGTTCATAAAGTGGAAGATATGGAAGAGAACGTAAACTCTCTTTTCCTGGCGGTCATGAACCCCGAAGACAAAAAAAATATCCAGGACTATCAGTCGTTCCTTGATCGGATCGAATATATCAATATTCCCTATGTGCTGGACCTGGAAACGGAAGTGAAGATTTACAAGAGCATTTTCGGGAGGCACATTGAAGAGAGTTTCCTCCCCATGGTGCTGGAGAATTTTGCACGGGTCATTATTTCTTCCAGGTTGCATACGAAATCGGAAGCACTGCTGGAATGGATTGAAGATCCTGGAAGATACAGCCTTTATTGTGACAAAAATTTCCAGCTTCTCAAGATGGAAATCTATACCGGCAATATCCCCGCATGGCTTTCCGATGAGGACCGGAGACGCTTCACTGCGAAGAGGCGTCGGAAAATCCTGGCTGAAGCGGAGACAGAAGGACAGGAAGGTTTCTCGGGGCGGGATTCCCTGAAGATTTTTAACGAATTCTATTCTTCAGCAGGCAAAGATAGGTTAATCGATATGTCCGCCCTGACAAAGTTTTTCACCAAGGTGCGGCCGGATCTTGCAACGTCTATTCCTGACGGGTTCCTTGATTCCCTGCTTCAGCTCTATAA
>JAFDGR010000263.1 GCA_019309145.1 Deltaproteobacteria bacterium
CAGATAATCCTGCATTTCAATCGACCCAGGGTCTCATCATTCAGGATTCCACCCAGTGCACACGGGCAGAAGATATCGCAGTCCGCATCATAGATCGCATTGGGATCGGTCGCCTCAACCCCGTATTTGTCCACCATTGCATTGACCTTTTCCAGGTCGATATCACTCACAACCAGCTTGGCACCGAGGGCATGAAGTTGTTCCACGGCGTTATGCCCGACCGCGCCCAATCCCTGGATTGCCACCACTTTTCCTTCCAGATTCTCATCCCCATAAACCCGCTTACAGCAGGCCTGCATGGCCCGGATCACCCCAAAGGCGGTCATGGGGGCAATATCTCCCGCGCCGCCCAGGTAGGAAGGAAGCGTGACCACATGTTCCGTCTCCATATGAATATACTCCATATCCTGCAAGGTGGTTCCCACATCTTCGCCCGTGATATATTTGCCTCCAAGACGATTGATAAATTTGCCCAGGAGCCTGAAAACCGGCTCCCGATCCCTCCGCCCAGGATCTCCGATAATGACCGCCTTGCCGCCCCCCAGGTTCACTCCCGCAGCAGCATACTTGTACGTCATACCCCTGGCCAGGCGAAGCGCATCTTCTATGGCATCCATCTCGTTTTCATACTGCCACATACGGCAACCGCCCGTGGCCGGACCCAGCGTTGTATCATGAACAGCAATAATGGCCTTAAAATCCAAATCTCTGTCCTGACAGAGCAGGACATTTTCATAGTCATACTGTTCCATGTATTCAAAAATCGAATCCATTACGTCTTCCTCCTCTTCTTCATGATATCATGACTCGGTCTTATCCAATGTATCATCAGCATACATGCGCTTCACCGCTGCCCTGTCCCCTATGATTGCCTTTACCACATAGGCGTTGTTGGGTGGACAACCCTTGACATGCCGCTCGGTACGGCTCTCTTTTGGCATGCATTTTCCAACAGTTACAACATTTTCACGTGATACTCCATCAGGAAGGAGGGCCCCTCCTGTCAGAACCCAAACGCCGGAAAGAAACTCCAACTGGTCCGCATTTCGCATATCAATGAGAGCACTCATCACCGTGTTCCGGCAACCGGTGCAGGTGACCTCCCCGTGAATCAAATGAAAATCTTCCACCTGAACGGGATCATCCTCGATAGCCCGCAGGAAACGGCGCTTCACGCTGTCCAGGGGTTCCCCGATAATCTCAATCTCTTCCGGATTAATGACACCGAGCCCCCGGGCTGCTGCATTCACGGTCAGTAACGTTTCGCTTGGATCGTATCCAATGAGCTGCGCACAGGTGGAATCCACCGCAACCAAATCCTTCCCGGCCAAAATAAGATCCATTTCCACAGGCCTGCCGAAAACCGGTCCTATGCCCTCCTGGCAGACAATAGCATCCACCACCGCAAGTTTTGGTTTCAGGGCAGTGAGCAGGTCTATGACCGACTCGAACAAACCCTCCTGATGTTCCAGCCGTTTCCATTTATCCGTCAAGAGACCTTTGAGGTTTTTTATCGCACAGGTCATCTCGGTCTGGTCATGAGTCTTGAGTTTCGGGACACTGATAATCACGTCCGCCTGCTGCACAAGTTCCCAGCATTCAACCGTGTCAAATATTTTTCCGTTTTCAGTAGGCATATTCACGTAGGGCGTCTTTTTCAGGTTGATCACCTCATAGCCCATTTCCCTGAGATCCCTGTATCCTGATGCCTCGATGACTTTTTCCGTATTCACTCCCACGGCCGAAGACTCCGCAATAACCGGCCGAGCTCCCAGATCCTTCACCAAATCCGCAATGGCTCGCGGAACTTCAGGAATCGTGATGCAACCGGCCTCCCTTTCGACGGGAGGTGCTACCCAGCTCGGGTTGATAAGGACCAGATCTCCCGTCCTTATAATATCCCCAATTCCCCCAATCATATCCAGAGCCTTTTTCACCGCCTCGTAAATCTCCGCGTACCCGGGATTCTGTGTTGTCTTGACTATGGATACCTTCGTTTCACCCATCGCTACTCCTCCTTTTCTCCAATCCATGATCTGATGTCCGAACAGACATATATATTCAACGACGAAGCTTCGTTCTCTTTCTGATTGTCTCCTTTACCTCTTTCCAGTAAGCCTCTTCATCTTTCCCGATGATTTTTTCAAACTCCTTGTCTTTTTTTATCCCTGCCACGCTCTTGGCAAGCTCGACCTTTCTCTCAATATTGCCTCTCCTCGCAATCATGATTTTCTGGGCGGCTGGGGATCCTGCACCATGCATGGCCTCCGGGAGGCCTGCTCCGACAGACATGTTTTCTATCAGCCGCAGCATCTTGATGATATCCGATGTGGAAAAACCTTCTTTTCCCACAAAACATTCTTCGATAGCCTTTCCAATCTCAGGATTTTCAAGATCCTTTTCTGAAGGAAGCGTAATAATCTTCCCGCCCGCAATGTCCTGTGCTACACGCATCCATTCGTAGACCATCCTGGTAATATTGAGCTTCACCACATTTGCCAGCAAAGGATGAATAAGATAGGCGCCGGAAGAGGTTTTGTGGCCTTCATAAGAACAGGCCAAAGTACATGACCAGCAGGTCTCTGCCATAGCAATCATTTCGGTCAGTTTGTCTATGATGTGAGAAGCCTTGCTGATCCCGTGGGCATCCGCTGTCCAGTAGGACCCGCCAATAACCACATCAGCCAGCCCTACCTTGCACCCTCCGTAATTGCTCCGGTGATACCCGGCAAAGGTCTCTACCAGTTCGTTTGTAAAATCATATTCACCCGCCATGAAGACCCGTTCCCAGGGAACAAAGACATCCTTAAAGAGGATAATGGCCTCCCCGCCCACGATCCCGTATTTCGGATTACCCGCATCCAGAGGACTGTCCAACCTCCTGGTATCGTTTGTCTGACGACTGAATACAAAGGTCACTCCCCTGGCGTCGGAAGGAAGAGCAAAGGAGAGGGCAAAATCCCTGTCCTCCTCGCCCATTGTCCTGGTGGGCATGGTCAGGATCTCGTGGCTGTTTATGGCACCGGTAATATGGGCCTTCACCCCGGAGACAATAATGCCGTCATCCAGCCGCTCCTTGATATGGAGGTATGTATCTTTATTTTTCTGCTGGTGGGGCCGGAGGCTTCGATCTCCCCGTGCATCTGTCATGGCGCCTGAAGGCATGAGGTCATTTTTCTGAACTTCAAGCAACCACTTCTTGAATCTTTCATGGTAGGTAGTCCCGTGTTTCTGATCCATGTCATACGTGGTGACATAAAGAGCATTGAGCCCGTCCAGGCCCACGCACCGCTGAAAACAGGTCCCGGTCTTCTGGCCCAGCAAACGCATCATCCTGACCTTTTTGACCAGATCATCCGTGCCTTGATGGATATGGGTAAAACGATTGATCTTCTCGCCGGTTAAATGAGACAGGGCGGTCATGACCTCCTCATATTCCGGACTATGAGCGAGCTCATAGGTCATGGCAGCCGTATGAATGTGCGGCTGAAACATGGGTTCATCAACGACACTCTCAATTTTCTTGCCGAAAAAATATACTTCCGGATGCAGATCCCGCAAAGACGCTATATATTCTTTTCCCGTCATCATTGTCATCGCCTTCCCTCCCCCTTCTGCCAAAAACAAATTATTGGCCCGGGCCTTCTTGTTTCTTGTTGCGCACCTGTTGCAGGAGCCCGAATTTCTCTATATTTCTGTCTGCATAAGTCTGTATGCTTTCAACGGCCCGGAGTCCTTCTTCAGAAGAAAAAAGATGCCTGAACCGTTTCTGCGCCTTCAAGTATTTTTCCACCGGTATCCTCTTCTTGATCTTCCGCACAGAGCTGATCTTTCCATCTTCCATTTCATAGAGCGGCACAAGTCCACTTTTTACCCCAAGTCGGCCCACTTCCAGGGTGTGATCAGGGGGAAATCCCCATACGGTCGGGCACGGCGTATCGATTTGAATATAGCGGGGGCCATGGTAGCTCATGGCCTTTTTCACCTTCTTCTTCAGGTCCTTAAGATAGGCGGGAGATGCCGTCGCCACATACGGCACGCCATGGGCCGCGATAATGCTGGGAAGATCTTTTTTCATTTCAAGCTTGCCAAGGGAACGGCGCCCGGCAGGATCCGTGGTTGTGGACGAAAACATCGGGCTTGCACCAC
>JAFDGR010000264.1 GCA_019309145.1 Deltaproteobacteria bacterium
AGTCCGGTGCCGGTTCGGTCATCCCTCAGAAGGACCACGGTGGTCATCCTGACTCATGGCAGCGTGTTCAGATGAAGGCGGGAACCCGCACCAAGACCGGTAAGATCAAGCCCAATGTGAAGTTCAAGGGCAAGGTCCGCGTGGTCTGGGATGACGGGCATGAAGAGTTCATCGAGCCGAGCAAGCTTAACAACGTCGCTGGCAAGAAGAAGGCCGGTGGTGAGCAGGCGAAGGTGGGTGGCGATAAGGCCCCTCAGATGTCCACAAAGGAATGGGGAGGCAAGAAGGGGCTGGAGTCGATCCAGCGCGAGAGCGAGCAGCGCAGGCGGCTTGACACCGCTGTGGAGCACCTTGTCCACGGTGGCAAGTTCCCTGAGAGCGAACTCATCGAGGTGCTCATTGAGAAGGCTGATGAGTTCAAGGCTCCTCTCAAGGGTCTCGAAGAAGATGCTGAGGAGACCGAGGAAGAGGAGACCAAGCTCGAAGAGTCGAAGAAGGATGAGAAGGCTCCTGTCACCGAAGACGAAGACGGTGAAGAGGAGGGTGCGCTTTCCGAGGAGGAACTCGAAGAGATGGCCGAGGCCCTCCTTGATGACGAGGAGTTCACTATCATCTCTGAGGACATGGATGGGGGCGAAGAAGAGTTCAGCGTGACTCTCACCGAAGACGAGATGTCGGAAGTCGAGGACGAGTAGTCAACTACTAATTCTGTATCAATTAGTATTTATTTGATACAGGGGAGAAGACATGAAAGATCACGTGGATAGCCCAGAGGTCGATGTCCTCATCGAGGGCAAGCGTCGGTTCGATGAGATCATAGCTGACGTTCCCATCGACCAGTCTTCTCGTGTCTACATGGTCCGGGTCATAGACGGGATGGTTGACGATCAGGGCTGGATCACCGTTGACGAGGCTCGCAGGAAGAACGCTCTTGACCGTCGCAGACACGGCAAGGCGATCAATCGCTACTTCAACAGCAAGGACTCCGCAGGAGCCTACATCGATGACTCTACCGGTGCCGGTGAAGCAATGGGTCCTGAGATGCCCGGTGGGGAAATGGCTGGACCTCCTGATGTTGGTGGTACGCCCGATCTTCCTGAGGACCCGGCTCTTGCCGGTGGCCCTCAAGGCGGTGGCGAAGCACCTCCGCCAATGGAGCCGTTCGATCCCAGTATGCCACCACCTCCTGAAGAGGCAGGGCTTCCGGGTACGGACGAGTTTCCTGAGCCAATGCCGGGTGGTGTGCTCGATACGATGGGGGAGGAGCCGGGTCTTGGTGACGAGTTCAGCGACGACCTTGATGACGAGTTTAGCGACGACCTTGGTGACGAAGAGGACCTCTTTGGCGCGGGTGACGAACTAGGCGATATTATCTCCGGCGAGGAAGTAGAAGAAGAAGAGCCTTTCGAATTAGAAGTTCCTCGCCGCATCAGACTCGTTCCTGTCAAGGAATCAAAGGAGTCTTTTGAAAATCTCGTGGAGGACACGCTCCTTGAGATGTCGAACAGCACGGCTGCAGAGACATGGGCGCAGGGTGGCAGACTTCCACCGGGTCGGTTGGTTGGCGACCGGAGAAGGGCTGCACTTGCGTTCACTGACAACCGTGCGTATTCCTACGGTCTCCCTATCGCGCAGATCGATAGGGAGAACAATGTAGCTCGTGTTCACTCCGGCACGAGGCCAAGTGGGTACCGATACTCCATGACGACCACCAGCCACATCGAGATTGTGAATAATGCGCTCCACATGGCTGGGATCGAAACAGAGACGGCTGAGTTCGAGCATCCTGAGGGTGAGCATTTCGCTATGCCTAGCATGGGCATGGACATGGGAGGTTTGCGCTTCTATCAGGATGTGGAGGCTCCTGAGCTTCCGGTCGCGCAGCGACGTGAGATGCCACGGTACCGGCGTCCTCGTCGTCCTCGCAGCCTGCAGTTGGGTCTACCGATTGGAGAATCACAGAAGGAAGTCTTCAAGGACGCTTGGATCACGACTGAGCAGATGGAGAACATCTGCTCTGACTGTGCCAAGCAGATGAAGGAATCGAAGATCACCCGCGTTCGCGCCGATGTGTTCCTCCTTGGCGAGAAGAGTGAGCGGGACACCAAGGCATCCGGGGGTGACGGTTGGCCCAAGAAGGTGAAGAAGGGCCGCTTCACTGAGTGGTGCCGCAGGAACGGCTTCGAGGGCGGTGCCAGTGTGGCATGTGCCAAGAAGGCCATGGATTCGGACGACGCCTCCGTGCGTGGAATGGCCTCTTTCTATATGAACACTGTCAAGCCGGGCGGCAAGACTGCCAGCGCGGTGGGTGACAAGGAGGAGTCGATGCAGATCAAGGACACGAGCGAAGAGGGCGTCATGGAGGCCCTGATGGATGGGGACATCTCTGCTGCAGAGGCTGCGGAGATGTTGGAGAAGTGCAAGGTTCCACCCCAGTTCAAGTCGAAGCTGGACAACAAGGCGGCGAAGGCCAAGCGTGCCAAGAAGAATGCAACCGACAAGAAGTAGTACCCCTCACCCGCCTGTTAGGGGAACCGGGCATGAGCAAACAGAATCCGCTGGACTTCGAGACCATGGTGGATCAGGTTCTCGAAGCTAAGGCCCAGAAAGGCCAGATCACCAAGGCGGCAAAGCAGTTTGGTCTCAGGCCCAAGCAGATCAAGGATGCTCTCGCCTCGATAGACCCTTCCGGTCGATCTTCCTACGGCGACTGGCTCATCAAGATGTGGATGAAGGGGGACATTGACCCCACCAAGGATGCCGACCGCATCAAAGAAGTAATGCGAGCCTTCCACGAATTGAAGGACAACGCATATCTTCCTGACGAGCATGTGGTGCTTAACGCGAAAAGGTACCCAACCTTCTACAGCCTGCTCGAACTGGTTGATATGTACCTTGAACGTTTGTCAGGCGAGTTCCATTTTTCTGCGGAGAAGGAAGACACCCCGCCTGATGGCAAAGAGTTTATCGCGTATCACTTCGACACATACGATGAAGCCGAGCCTATGCTGTCCCGGCCTACTTGGGGTCGAAGGTTTGAAGGTCCTACTGACTACGTTCCATACATGGACAGGCCGCACTCGCGTCGTGAAGGTCACTGGTGCATTCGTAACAAGAAGCACTGGGATTCTTACATGGGACAGAATGACAACCGTGGCTTCATTCTGGTTATGAAGTACGAGCCGCGTATGCAGAAGAAGGGCGTTGTTGGTGACCCCGCGCTGGCCGTGGCAAAGGCCGAAGCGGGCGGCATGAAAGAAGTCCCCAAATGGATTTCTGACGAAGCTCTCCGCAAGCTGGCTTTGAATATGTTCGAGGACGGTCGTCTCGTTCAGGACGATCTTCCGTACACTGGCATCTACGTGCTGGAGCTTGAATCCGATGGAGCCACCCTCTGGACTCTTGCAGATGATGGCCTCTCGGAAGAGTCCGCTGCAGCCCACATGGTCCACTTCGGTCCTGTCAGTGAACAGCTTGATGCGATTCAAGCGTCTGTTGCCAACAAAAGCCCCGAGGTGAAGCAAAGCGTAGTTGAGTTTACTTCTGAGGTTTTCATCCCGCCGGAAGCTGAAGAGCGTATGGTGGAGTATTCCGATGTGCTTGATGGTCGAAAAGTCAATCTTGATGATCTCATGAAGCAAAGGGCTGGTGTCAACAAAGTCACACGGGTAGCTAACCTCCGTGATTTCACGCAGAGGTTCTCAGAGGTACCGGGTGTTGAGGTGCTTGGTGATGAGGATGATCCTACTATTCTGGTTCATGTGAACGTTCAAGATCAGGGTGTCTGGGACTACCTCGCGCGGATCGCTACAGGTGAGTCCATGGCTCCTGACATTGAAAAAGAAGTGATGCGGGAGATAATGCTCAGTAAGTTTATCAATGAGTACCTTAATCCAAATAAACCAGATACTTACTTTGGTCAGCACGCTTACGATAAGTTCCATAGGATTGAACAAGAACAGGGTGCTGTACCCGGGCAGGTGACAATAGTTAAGGCTAATAAAGAGTGGGGCCAACTACCCGGCATTGAAAGTGAACAGAAATGGAAGGCGATATTCGAGCGTGCCATGCAGAGGCTTGGTGCGACATGGAATTTCAATCCAAAGGATAACACCCTGACTCTTGAGGGTGCGACGTTCAA
>JAFDGR010000265.1 GCA_019309145.1 Deltaproteobacteria bacterium
CACTGATCCAACCCGAACCGGAACTGCCGAAAAAGAAAAATTGGGCAGCTCTCCTGGGTATCCTGGTGCTGGTGGCGGCATTGGCCGGGGCGGGTATTTTTTTCTTCCTGCGGCACCGGCCTGCTCCTCCTGCCCCGCCCGTGACAGAAGGAGAAAAAAAGGGTCCGGTTGCATCTGCCGGGCCAGGGAGCACCGAGGAAAACCAGGCAGAGAGTTCCGTCCCCGCAGAAACCCAGGTGGCCCAGGAAAAAACGCCCCCTCCTGCAGGCGAGAAGAAAGTGGAAAAACAAAAGGAAACGGCTGAAGAAGAAAAACAGGCCCAGCAGGCCGCGCGGGAACAGGCGCAGAAACAAAAGGAGCAGAAAGAAATCGGCCGGATGCTCAGGCAGGCGAGCGCATTTCTCGGCCTGAAAGAATACACTAAGGCCCAGGACACCGCGCTCAAGGTCCTGGAACGTGATCCTGACAACGCCGAAGCCAAGGACATCTATGCACAGGCAAAAGAGAAGAAACGAAGGATAAGAGCGGATCGCAAGATTGCACAGGCGGAGGCCCATTTTGCGGCAAAAAAATATCGGCTCGCCGTAAAAGAGACCAGGGCCGTTCTGAAGATGTACCCGAAGGATCCCCGGGCCCTGGCACTGAAGGGAAAACTGGAAGAACTCGCCAGGAGGGTACTGGAAAGAAGACAACGGATTGAAATGGCCCTTCAACGCGCGGAAGCGGCCCTTGAGGCGAAACGGTACACGCGGGCAAAACTCATTGCCCAGCAGGTACTGGATGTGGAACCTGAAAACAAACGGGCGAAAAGGGTGGTTCAACTTGCAGAAGAGGGGCAGGAAAACAAGATACTCCAGGACATGGTAAAGGGGCTGCTTCCGTCGGGGGGCGGAGGGGGAATGCCGTCAACCCCGCAGGAACTCCCGGATCAATCCGGCGGCGGACAGATCCCTTCACTGCCGCTGCCGGGATTTCCCCAACAGTGAACGCCACGGCTCGCGGTAATTTGTCATTCCGGCCGAAGAGCCGGAATCCGGAGAAACGAAAAGGAGGATAGCGATGGATCTGTTTGACGCAATGGAAGGAAGACGGAGCTGCAGGGCGTTTCTTCCAGATCCCGTGGATGAAGATACGATTCTCAAGATTCTGCGGGCGGGAACCTGGGCACCGTCTCCGATGAATGCCCAGCCCTGGGAATTCGTCGTCGTAACCAGTGATGCAGTAAAGGAGGCACTGTTCGACGAGGCTGAGGAGCGACGGAAGTGGGGCCAGGAAGTGAGCGGATGGAAATGGCTGGGAGGGTACCGGGTGGATTTTCTGAAATCAGCACCGGTCATCATTGCCGTTATTGGAGACCCTAAAAAGACAGGCCTTGACAGCTTCCTGGAAGAAGGGGGCGTTGGATACCAGCACGGTTGTGCGGCAGCCATTCAGAACATGCACCTGGCCGCACACGCGCTCGGGTTGGGAACGCTCTGGTTTACCCTCTTTGACCGGCAGGTGATCAGAAAGATTCTCGGCATTCCGGACGAAAAAATCCCGCTTGCGCTCATTTGCCTGGGGAAGCCGGTTACATCATCGCCCATGCCTCCGAGAAAGGATGTGCAGGAGAAGGTCAGGTTCATCCGGTAGTTTTCCTTTTGAGTTTTTGGGCTTTGAGCGGTAATCGTCAAGATATTGGCGTTTTGTCTTTTTTTGCAGATTTTTGGCCTGTTTTCAGTACTTATCCGTTGGCACCTTTATTGCAAATTCAAGGCGGAAAAAGCATTTTTGCAAGGGAGCTGCGGATGAGCAAGAAGGAAAAGAAATTTCTTTCCACCGCGGAACTGGGGGGCCTTCTTGGGGTGACGAGACAGACCGTGCGGAACTGGTTCTTGAACGGGCAGATAAAGGCCTACCGGATCGGGCAGAACATAAAAATCCCCAAGACTGAGGCTGTACGTATTCTCCAACGTTTTGACCAACCCATTCCGCGGTGGCTGGTGACGGATGAAGCGAATCCTCTGGAATCCCTGGAGGAGAGGGTATGAAACACAAGGTCCTTATTGTGGACGATGAGCAGTCCACGAGAAAGCTGATGAAAGAGGCTCTTGGGATAGAGCCCTACCAATTGCTGATTGCCGATTCAGCGGAAAAGGCTCTGGAGATTTTCAAAAAAGAGCCGGTGGACGTAGTGATCTCGGATGAAATGATGCCGGGGATGCCAGGCTCGGAGTTCCTTGCCCTGGTGCGACAGAAATACCCGGACACGATCCGGATGATCCTCACCGGCCATGCCTCCATTGAGAGCGCGATCAGGGCCATAAACGAAGGGCAAATCTATCACTTTTTTACCAAGCCGTGCCGGATCTATGACCTTGCCATCACTATCCGGAAAGCCCTCCAGCAGAAGGAACTCATGAAGAAGAGCCGGGAGCTTTTGCGGTTGGCCCAGCGGCAGTCTTCGTTCATCGAGGAGATTGAAAAGAAATACCCCGGGATCACCCGGGTGAAGAAGGATGACCGGGGAGAAATCCTCCTGGGCGAAGGCGAAGGCGAAGAAGATTACGATACCCTCATTAATGAAATCAAGACCGTCCTCCGCAAAGAGAATCTGGGACCAACCAAGGGCTAACGGCCACGGGAGGAAGCTGTGGAAAAGAGGGCGAAGATGGGGAGGTGATCGGAAAAGCCCATCCCGATGTGCCTGCCCTTTCCATGCTCTGCCCGCCGCCACTGAAACACCGCTCGTTTTTTAAAGAGATATCGGCGGGTAAACCTTTCGAATGAATTGTCCACGTACGATATCCCCTTATTATCATACAGGGCCCGGGGCACGATGATGTTATCCGGGCTTCCTTTCAGACCGAAGAAGTTGTAAGACCACCTCCTCGCGGGCTTCAATTCCAGCCACAGATTGTAAAGCAGTCTCCTCTTTTTTTGCCCCAGAAGCATTTCTTCCGTTACCATGCTGGATCCCTGGATGGTCCCGAGAATGTGGTTGATGCCGGTGCGCCCGCGGGTGTCGTTCAACTTCGCCTTGGCGCGAAAGGTAATCCATTCATCATAATTGGAATTGAGATCCCCGAGCACGATGAAGTCGGTTCCTGCGGACAAGGTGTTGATCGCTTTTCGCAGGGCCCTCGCGTAGGGAAGACGCATGCTTTCGGGCCCTCGCTTTGATTTCCAGTGATTGACGAACAGCAACAAGGGGGTGCCGTCCACCTGTACGGTCACCGCGAGGATATTTCTCGACGGCTTTTCCCTGACGGGTATTTCCCGCTTGGAAAGAATGGGGAACCTTGAGAGGAGCGCACACTTGACCGCTGAGGGCTTTGCATCGGCAATGGCGAGATAGGGGTAGGAACGGCCTTTCCGGGCGACGGCATCATTGAGTGAGATCAATGCCTTTCTGGATTCCACTTCCTGAAGCGCCACGATATCGGCTGCCAGGTCCTTGATAACCCGTGCAATATTCCGGTATTTTACCGCGGCGTTTTCCTTGTTCCATCCCATGCGGGTGTTTGGAACATATTCTTCATATTCAGTGCCGTCCCGCACGAGATCAAAGAGATTCTGGACATTGTACGTTGCCACCTTGAATGTCCGTGCACCAGCTGGCCCGCTCCAGCCAAAAAGCGCGAGACATGCATATACGATTATCCACTTCACCCCAAGTTTCTCCTGATTTCGGCGCCTTTGCTGGGTTCACACCGGTGCATGTGAAACATAGTACACTTGGAAGAAATGGGTGACAACAGAAAAGAGAAACACAGAAAAGGGATCAGTCGTGGTGATATTGGTCCAAAACTTCCCGGACCTTGCGGGCGAGGGAGGGGGCTGTAAAGGGTTTCTGGATGAAACTGAGGCCCGTGTCCAGGACCCCGTGGTGGGCAATGGCGTTATCCGTGTACCCCGACATGAAGAGGACCTTCATGTCAGGCCGTTTTGATTGCATTTTTTCTGCAAGATTCCTCCCATCCATCCCCGGCATCACCACATCGGTGAGGAGCAGATGGATTGCATCCGAGTATTCATTTTCCACCTTCAGGGCCTCCTCACCATCACGGGCAAGCAGGACGCAGTAACCGTATTCACCAAGCATCTGTTCTGCCAGGTTCAGGAGCGCCTGATCATCTTCCACCAGGAGAACG
>JAFDGR010000266.1 GCA_019309145.1 Deltaproteobacteria bacterium
TGCAATAGATTTTAGAAAACCGATCCCGATTAGGAGACCCCGAAGCGGGTAGGTGCCAGAGGGTGGCAGATTCACGGGTAGTACTGAAGACTCAGGACCGATGAAGCCCGGTAACGGAGTGGAGGATAAAATCCTGACGACCAGGAAAGGATGCCTGGATGCCCTGATAGCGTCGTGGGGGTATGGGAAGTCGTGGACGACAGGTGATGGTGACAACGATGAGGAGCCGAGACAGAGTTGCAGGGAAAAGATGGAACCAGAAAGCCGAAAGGGGATACCCGAATTCCATATGCGATGCCGACCAGATTGAGAGTCTCGAAGGCCATGAGGGGTCCGGTTCCGGTCATTTGGCCACCTGCAAACCGGTAATCCTATTTGTAGAAATAAGTCACGGAGATCAAGAGTGAAACATGAGAATGTAATAGAAAGGGTCTATAACCCAGGACGACTGCGCACGGCGTGGCAGCAGGTCAAGAAGAACGCCGGTGCAGCTGGAATAGACCGCAGGGCAGTCCGCTTCGTCATGAACCTTAAGTGGTTCAGACAGCAGGGCTTGGTTTTCTTGAATGATTTCACCAACCGGTTTCTTGAACTATCGATGTTCAGTCGCTAATCGAGGAGCGGCTTACCTGGCCGGTACGAGTCCCGCCGCGGCGGGATCGGGAGGGGGTGGCCGCCAAAGGCCACTTCCTACCCCGAATTTAAGTTAAAAAGTTAAGGGCGTCCCGCATTCATCACATTCATCAGGGTTTGCGGTCAACAGGATCCTTCATGCCATGTGGATCGAAGCCAACCGACTGCTGGAGGAGGGCGTGGCTTCACCTGAAGATATCGACACCGCATGTAAGCTGGGATTAGGACATCCGATTGGGCCATACGCGCTCATGGATCTGACCAGCAATGATCTGAACCTTCAGGTGCAACAGATCCTTTACGAGTCGTATGGTGAACGATTCGGGCCCAGGCCCATTTTGAAGCAAAAAGTCAATGCCAATCATTTAGGGCGAAAAACAGGCCGCGGGTGGTACGAGTATAAAAGATAGTCATCATTTTGGTGGACGAAAGCCATGAACATTACATTGACACAAGTTCGTTTTCTGGAAAGGGCTGTTAAGCTTTTTAGCCAAAAAACAGCCGTGATCTGTGAGGGGCAAAAATGGACCTATGCGCAATTCGGGGAACGGGTGGAGCGCTTGGCCAACGCACTGGAGGATCTGGGCGTTCAACACAGTGAGAGGGTGGCCTATTTGGGCTATAATTGCCATCGTTTACTGGAATGTTATTACGGCATCATAAAAATGGGAGGTGTTCTGCTCCCTTTGAATATCAGACTTGCTTCACAAGATTTTCAATACATAATCGGGGACGCAGAGCCCGTGGTGGTTCTCATAGATCCGGATTTCCTCGAAAAGGTGGAGCCTATTTTAAAAGATATCCCATCGGTGAAGCATTTTTACGTTTTGGGGGAAATGGAGAATGCCCCTGACTGGATCGATGGCGAATATGATAAGCTCCTCGAAGGGTCTCCCGGCGCGCCGAGGCGTTTGCCCAGTGATTACCCCTTTGCCGAAGATGATATGGCCGAACTCTTTTACACGAGTGGTACCACAGGCCCCCCCAAAGGCGTCATGCTAACGCACCGCAACCTTTACCTCCATGCCCTTTCCGCCATGGCCACTTACCCCGTTCAGGAGACAGACATCCAGCTTCACCTGATCCCACTTTTTCATGTCAACGGTTGGGGAACGCCTCACTATCTTACAGCCAAAGGCGGCACCCATATTATGCTCAAGAAATTTGACCCGGTTCAGGTACTTGAACTGGTTCAGACCGAAAAGGTGAGCAAGTTCTTTATCATTCCCACCATGGTCAGTGCCATCATGGAGGTCCCTGACCTAACATCCTATGATTTATCCAGTCTGAAAGACGTTCTCATAGGGGGTGCGCCGCCGCCGACCGGAATGTGCGCCAAGGCCGAAGAAATATTCGGATGCACTGTGCATGGCGCATTCGGCATGAGCGAGACGTGCCCCCTTATCGCCTTTCCGGAACTTCCGCCTGACCTTAATCCTGATACGTTTCGTCACCGCGCCCACGAAACCTGGGGCTTCCCCATGATAGGCGTTGAATTCAAGATTATTGATGAAACTGGAAACGAACTTCCCTGGGATGGACAGTCGATCGGTGAACTTCTTGTTCGTGGCGACATGGTCATGAAAGGGTACTTAAATAAAGAGGAGGCGACCCATAGGGCCATGGAAGGCGGGTGGTATCATAGCGGAGATCTGGCATCCATGGGTCCCGATGGCTCGCTGTATATTCGTGACAGGATGAAGGACATTATTATCAGCGGTGGCGAAAACATATCATCGCTCGAAATAGAACAGGTGCTCTACGCACATCCGGACATATTGGAATGTGCCGTCATCGGGAAACAGGATCTTAAATGGGGGGAGATCCCGAAAGCGATTGTCGTACCCAAACCGGGAGCTACCTTGAGTGCCGAGGAAGTGATCGCCTTCAGCCGCGAAAAGCTGGCGCATTTCAAGGCCCTGCGGGAAGCGGAGATTATTGATGAAATGCCCAGGGGGGGGACCGGCAAGATCCTCAAAAGCGCACTAAGGAAAGAACACGGATAGCCATTCATGGTACCCGTTCGCTTATGAATCGGTCATTCAGAAGGAGCAGACATGTCGGGAAAGATGGTAAATGAAATACACACAGGTGATCAGGCAGAGTTTTAAAAGACGATTTCTGAAAGCGATATCTATCTATACGCAGGAATCACAGGAGATTTCAATCCGGCTCATATTAATCAGGACTATGCAGAAAAGACCTTCTTTAAAACCCGTATCGCACACGGCCTCCTGTCGGCGGGTTTTATATCGACGGTTATTGCAACCAGGCTGCCAGGCCCTGGAACGATTTACATCAAACAGGAGCTGAACTTTGCCGCTCCGGTCTATATTGGTGATACCATAACGGCATCTGCAGAAGTCCTTGAGGTTGATGCCACAAATAACCGCGTAATCTTAAAGACCGTATGCAAGAATCAAGAGAACAAGGTGGTTATAGAGGGACAAGCACTTGTCTCGCCACCTAAAGGGTAAAGGAGAGTCCTTTTGGGCTAAGTGCACAAGAAAATTCCAGGTAACCCGTGATGGGCCATAAGGTGGAGAGGATTTATGAAACTTAATAACAAGGTTGCCATCATAACAGGCGCCAGCAAAGGGATTGGCAAGGGGATAGGCATACGGTACGCACATGAAGGCGCTGCGGTTATAGTCGCGAGCCGTTCAATGGATCTCCTTTCAGCGATTGCTGATGAGATAAACAGCGAAGGCGGACAGGCACTTGCGTTGAAAGTAGACGTGAGACAAAGTGAAAGCATCCAGGGGGTTGTCGACAAGGCCGTTGAAAAATTTGGACGGCTTGACATTATGGTCAATAATGCCGGAATCTCGATGGCCCGCCCGTCAGAAGACCTTTCTCCGGAGGACTGGACCCGGGCCGTTGAAACTGATCTCTTCGGCGTTTTTTACGGTTGTCAATCTGCGGGGAGGCAAATGATACATCAAGGGGGTGGCTGTATCATCAATATCACCTCTATATACGGCCTTGTGGCAGCACCCATGCGAGCTGCCTACTGCGCCAGCAAGGCAGCAGGGAATATGCTGACAAAGCTCCTGGCCAGCGAATGGGCAGCGAAGAAAATCAGGGTCAATGCGATTGCCCCCGGATATATCAGGACAGAGCTGGTTCAAGGAGTCATTGATAAGGGGATGTTACCTGTAGATGCCATTGAAAGACGGACCCCCCAGGGCCGCATAGGAGAAGTTGAAGATGTCTTGGGGGCCGCGGTATTTTTGGCCAGCGAGGAAGCCTCTTTCGTCACGGGTTCAATCCTGACGGTTGATGGAGGGTGGACCGCTTACGGGTATCTATAGCCCTCAAGATAATACTTGAGTTTTCGAAAAAAATAACTTAACACCGAAGCAAATAAAGGGTGTTAAAATGAAAACTTTGTGACGTGCTCAGACTCGGGCGAAGACCTCTTTTTGCTTGAAGCGGGTCGTTTTTTTGGTATGCACTTTCGCAAGAACCTTTTGTTGCC
>JAFDGR010000267.1 GCA_019309145.1 Deltaproteobacteria bacterium
AGACCCTCGCCGGCCAGGTCTTCCCCGAGGCCCGAGTCCATCAGGGCCTTGCGTAAGGGTGAGGCGGGCATTCCGAGCAGGATATATTCGAGGATCCGGAGGGAAAAATTGGTCGCAACATCACTGGTCTCCCCCATGGCCCAGTTCACGGTGAGCATGCCCTTGGTTTTCTCAGGTCCTTGCTCCGGTGCCATGAACGGGCGTCGCAGGCGCCGCGGGGCCTGAAATGGAGGTTGCAGGGGTATGGGAGACGGAACCTCTGCACGCTCGAATGCACCGAGATAACCGTCGATGACCCTGAGCCTTTGCGTAATGTCGTCATTTCCGTAAAAGTAAATCCGGGCATTGGAAGGATGGTAATACCGGGCATGAAAGGCCTTGAACTGCTCAAAGGTGAGTTTGGGAATTTCCTTGGGATCGCCACCGGAATCCAGCCCATAAGGGTTGTCCGGGAAAATGGATTGCAGGGCATACCTGGAGAGGACTTGCTCAGGAGAAGAATAGGCACCTTTCATTTCGTTGAAGACCACGCCCTTGTAAGAGAGCGTGTCATCGGGACTCTGCAGTTCGTAGTGCCAACCTTCCTGTGCAAAGATATGGCGGGTGAGGCGGGGGTAAAAAACCGCGTCCAGGTACACATCAATGAGATTATAGAAATCCTTCACATTCTGGCTGGCAACCGGGTAGCAGGTCCTGTCGGGATAGGTAAAGGCGTTCAGAAAGGTCTGGAGGGATCCTTTGAGTAGTTCAACAAAAGGTTCTTTTACCGGATATTTTCGGGAACCGCAGAGCACGGAATGCTCAAGGATGTGAGCCACTCCCGTTGAATCGGAGGGGGGTGTTTTGAAGGTAATCCCGAAGACCTTGTTTTCGTCGTCATTGGAAAGGGAGAGGAGTTCCGCGCCTGTTTTCTCATGCGTAAAGAGCCGGGCAAGGGTATTCAGTTCGGGGATTTCCTGTTCCTTCAAAAGGTAAAACCCGTGTATGATGGTCATGGTTGTTTCTCCTGATTGAGTTGCGGTGCTATTCAGGTTCAAAATCGCTTATTCCGGGAGGAGAATTGTATCAGGGGGCGGAGGCTAAAGCAAGCGGGATACGGGAACAAGTTCCAGAGGATTTCCCTGGTCCTCCAGTTCCCATTTGAATGCATGGAGGGCTGCCAGGGTGGGGATGTGGGGATGACCTATTCCTATGGCGGCGCCGTAAGTCAATGCATGGGCCTTCAACCTCCTGAGCTGAAACCGAATTGTGGCGAGGTCAGGCTCGTGATCCAGGAAGATGTTCCTGGGTGCGGCCCTCATGTGAAGGCGCCGGGCCATCTTATAGGCCTTGGAGTGGGAGCTCGTCAGACTGTCCACAAAAAAGAGATTGCTTTCCTTGATGACCTTGAGCGCCTGGATGACCTTCCTCGGACACGAAGTAAAGCGGGATCCCATGTGATTATTGACCCCGGTTGCTTCGGGGATTTGTGCAAGGTTTTCTCTCACGATCTCTTCAATTTCACGATCTCCATAAGAGATGTAAACAGCACCGGGCCCCGGGTCGAGTTCGTGGCGATAAGGTTCCATGGGCTGATGGAGCATGATTTCATGTCCCAAGCCGTCCATTTCCTGGGCCAGCAACCTGGAATATCTAAGCTGGGGAAGGATGGAAAAGGTGAGAGGGATACTCAGGGCCGCAAACGCTCTCGCACGGGAAACACTGGAGCCGATGTCATCGATGATCAGGGCTATTTTTGGAAAAGCAGCCCTTTCACTGGCTTCCGCCGGTCGAAAAAAGTCAAGACCCACGAAAGTACCAACCAGAAAGGTAAGGCTTTTTGCCAGGAAGGCCCTTCGATCATACGCTCTTTGTGTTTTTTGTCCCCGGTGTGTTTCCTCCATGTTAAGAGGCTCCATACAACGTATTGCGATAAAGGTCAAGGAAAAATACAATATATAGTGGAAAAAGGGTGCAAGGTGTTTCTTATTGGACAACATGAGCATGAAAAAGTAATATGCGGATCAAGCAGTGGCACTGCTTTGACACGATCATGAATCAATAAAACGGGGATAAAAATGCTCGAAAGATTGCGTACCCATGCGGAAGAGATATTCAGGAGTTCCGTGGCGGCCGTGGATCCGTACAACGCGGTGAAGCGATTTGTGGCCCTGGATGGGAATGTCCTTCGTTTGGGCCACGAAGGACAGGAAACCCAGGAGATTGACCTGCGCCCTTTTGAGCGGATACTGGTTGTGGGAGGCGGAAAGGCAACAGCGCCCATGGCAAAGGCCGTCGAAGATATCCTCGGCCCGAGGCTCCAGGGGGGGATGATCAATGTAAAATATGGCTTCACCACGTCCCTCTCGCGCATAGAAATCAGGGAGGCGGGCCACCCCATCCCCGATGAAAACGGGGTGTTGGGGACAAAGAAGATTCTCGGGCTCTTGCAGGAATGCGGGGAAAAGGACCTCATCTTTTCCCTCATATCAGGGGGAGGATCGGCGTTGCTCGCCCAGCCCACAGGAGAGATCACTCTTGCGGAAAAGCAGGACGTGACCCGGATGCTGATTGAATGCGGTGCGAGTATTGATGAGATCAATGCCCTGAGGAAGCATATTTCTTCTTCCAAGGGGGGGCAGATGGCCCGTGCCGCCTTTCCTGCGACCACGGTGAACCTGATGCTCTCGGACGTGGTGGGAGACCGGATGGATGTGATCGCGTCCGGGCCTTTTGTCCCTGACACCTCCACGTACAGGGAGGTCCAGGACGTCCTGGAGAAATATAACCTTACGGATATTCCTCCTGCCGTGGAAAAACACCTGCATGCCGGTCTTGAGGGAAGGCTGAGCGAGACCCCGAAGGAGGGAGATCCGGTATTTGAGCGGGTGCACAACAGGATTGTGGGAAGCAACATGATAGCCCTCCAGGCCGCCGGGCAAAGGGCCGAGGCTCTGGGATACAAGACCTTGATCCTTTCCTCCATGGTGGAAGGGGAGACCAGGGAAGTGGCGCGGGTCCATACGGCTGTTGCCCGGGAGCTCCTCAGGACAGGGCATCCTGTTGCACCCCCGGCGTGCATTATATCCGGGGGAGAGACGACCGTTACCATCAGGGGAAACGGCCTCGGGGGACGCAATCAGGAATTCTGTCTTGCCGCGGCAATGGACCTGGACGGGGTGGCCCCGCGGGTGGTGATTTTGAGCGGGGGAACGGATGGAAACGACGGTCCCACGGACGCAGCCGGAGGGATCGTGGATCCCCTTACCGTGCGGCGCGCGGAAAAAGCGGGTATGAAGGCGCTGGATTTCCTGGACAACAATGACGCCTACCACTTCCTGCAGAAGACCGGTGACCTGCTCATGACCGGCCCCACCAATACCAATGTCATGGACGTGCGTTTGCTCCTGGTGAAGTGATGCACCCATGCGCCGCGCACCCCCTGCCCCTCTCTTGTGCATATTTGGTCGCGCGGTGCACAAAGCATCGATTTTGTCATATTGAAAATGGCGATTGCGGCAGAAAAGGGGGTATTACCCTTCGTTCCAGCGCTTCAGGAGGTAGGGCTTGGCCATTTCGAACGCGGCGCAGTCTTCCTCAATGGCCTCTTCAGCCTGCTTGATGGACATGCGCTTGGTCTTTTTCACGAAGGAAAGAGTCCTTCCAAAGTAAAGCGGGATCAGGGAATCCATCATCAAGTCCCGATCAAGCACCGAATCCCGGTAGGCGACGGCCATGTCAAAGAGCACCCGGGCCCACAGATCCGTGGGAAAGGTAAACACCGCCTCGCCCATCTCTCCGATCTCGTGAAGCTTTTTGTAGACTTCATGCGTCAGGATTTCCTTCCACTGGTCGCCGTATTCTTCAAATCCATTGTGGAATTGTTCCATGAGGTTTTTGGTGTTTACCTCCACCTTGGGAGGCATTTCCACCTCACCGAGCCCAAAGCCGTAAATAGCGGTGGGCCGACTGTATTTGACCTTTTTCCAGAAAGTTTCGAATTCTTTCATCATGGAAAACATGGTGCCCACCACCTGCCTGAACATGGGGCCCAGGTGGGCTCCGGGATCCTTTGTGCGATGGATCTTGGGCCTGCCCATGAAGGACTGGCAGATTTG
>JAFDGR010000268.1 GCA_019309145.1 Deltaproteobacteria bacterium
TCACCCGGGAGGTTTACGGGGCAAAACCCTTTGAGCAGGGAGACCATGCAGTGGTGGTGCAGGCCTTCCCCCTGGTCCCGGTGGCCCTGATTCTGTGGGAAGGAGATGATGAATTTCCTCCTGAGGGGAACCTCCTGTTTGACCGGAGCATCTCTGAAATTCTCTCCGCGGAAGACATCGCCTGGCTGGCGGGCATGATTATTTATCCCATCATGGGCATGGCCGGCGGAACACCAAAATGAGGTTCGTCCGTTTACGGCATATGTGTTAAGTGAACATTGATAGAAACAAGCACAAGATAGGATGTCTTTTTTCGTTACCGGCGGGAGGGCTTCGTATTTTCGTGACTTATCTATGGGGGAAACCGCAGCCAGGTCCTCAGGGCGCTTTTTCCTGAGGACTGGAATGCGGAGGGGGCAAAACTCCCCCGTGGATAAGTCACAAAAAATACCAGCCCGGGAGACTCGTAATCGAAAAAAGACATCCTATCTTGTGCTGTCAAAAAGTCTCAGTCCAAGATATGTTTCAGTGGAATGAAGCAAGGAAATCAGCCCATCCGGGATTGGTGATGTGCGGATGGAGGCAATGAGAAAGGCGAGACGACTATGGAGAAACCAAAAGTCGCGGTGTTGATGGGAAGTACTTCCGATGCCGACGTGATGCAGGGATGCAGAGACCTGCTTGAGGCCCTGGGCATCCCCTACGAGATAAAGGTCCTTTCCGCCCACAGGACCCCTGACCAGACACGTGAATATGTGGTGTCATCCGCTGCCAAAGGGATAGAAGTGCTTATCGCCGCGGCAGGGTGGGCGGCCCATCTTGCCGGGGTTGCAGCCGCATACACCACGCTCCCCGTCATAGGGGTCCCCATTGATTCATCTCCTCTGCACGGTATGGATGCACTTCTGGCCACGGTGCAGATGCCGCCGGGAATCCCGGTCGCCACCATGGCGGTGGGAAAGGGCGGTGCGAAAAACGCGGCCATACTGGCAGCCGAGATTCTGGCTTTGAAGTATCCTGTTATTGCCCAAAAGGTGGCTGCTTATCGTGAAAAGATCACAAAGGAAACCCTCCGGAAGGGAGAGGATTTTGAGGCCGGTAAATAGGGAAGGGTGCAGTGTCGGACAGTGAAGCGAAAAGAAACCCTCCTTTCAGGAAAGTGGACGCGGAAAATCCTGATGAAAAGGAAATCCAGGAAGCGGCCCTGCTCATCAGGCAGGGCGGAGTGGTGGCGTATCCTACCGAATCATTTTATGGATTAGGGGTGGATCCTGGAAGGGAAAAGGCGGTGGATCGTCTGTTCAGGGTCAAGGGGCGGCAGAAGGAGCGTGCCATTCTGCTTTTGATCACCTCCAGTGGAGCACTCGATCATCTTGTGAGGGATGTGCCGCCCGCGGCACGCGATTTGATGGATGCCTTCTGGCCCGGGGGGCTGACGCTTGTCTTCAAGGCGTCGGACGAAATTCCGCCGGCCATAACAGCGGGGACCGGAAAGATCGGACTCCGCATCTCCAGCCATCCGGTTGCCGCGTCGCTGGTGCGGGCGGTGGGAGGGGTTCTCACCGGTACCAGCGCCAATCTGTCCGGGAAGCCGCCGTGCCGGTCTGCTCAGGAAGTATTTCGACAACTGGGAGACCAGGTGGATATGATTCTTGATGGTGGGATTACAGGAGGAAAAAGGGCTTCCACGGTTCTGGATGTTTCCCGGGAACCCCTGCGTATTCTGCGTGAGGGAATGGTCTCACGGGAAGACCTTCGACACTGCATAGACCTCCCTTGACGGGAGGATAAAAACCGGAGAGGAGCCATTACGCAAAGAGACAAGGTCGCTTCTCGAAAGGCATCTCTCAGCAGACGCACACAGGGTCAGGAAATTGATTGAGCTTCTTGAGGCCGTCTGACGTGACCACAAAGACATTTTCGATTCCCGTGACCCCTTCGCCGGGGAAAATCATTTTTGGTTCCAGGGCAAAGATCATCCCTTCCTGGAGGATCGCGGTGCTGTTTTGTCCGATGATCGGCCATTCATCCAGTTCGAGACCGATTCCGTGCCCCACAAAAGGGGCAGGATCGGGGTATCCCATGAATCCTTTTTCCAGCCTGTGGCCTTTTACCACTTCCAGTGCACGCGCATAGAGATCACCCGCCCTGACACCCGGCCGGGCGTTCCTGGTGATCATATCCTGGACCTCGATCATCACCTGGTGGGCGCGAATGAAATGTTCCGGCAGTTCTCCAAGGGAAAAAATGCGTGCCTGGCCGGATACATAGCCATCGACACTGGAAGTGTAGTCTACCAGGATGGGTTCGTGCGGGAGGATTTTCCCGAAGCCGGCCCCCTGCAGGGAAAAGGGACCCGTTCCGGTGCCGCCGGTAGGGCCTGAAGAGGTACGGGGGGCAGCTGCGTTTTTTCCTGCCAGCACATGTCCGTAGAAACATTCCATGTTGAAAGCCCTTGTCCGCACGATACCGGGATGGCCCTGGCTTCGGGAGAAAGCCTCCAGTTGGAGGGCAAGATCGGTTTCCGTTTCCGCATGTCTGAGAATCGAAGGGACCTGCTGGAACATGCGGTCCCCCATTTCCGCCGCCCTGCTGACCGCGGAAATTTCGGAGGGGGACTTGATCATGCGCAGGCTTCTGATGATCATGGAGACGTCCACCATTTCAGTTTCCGGGAAGAGTTCCCGGTAGATGCGGTACTGGTTGACCGGCAGGACATCCATTTCCAAACCAATGCGTCCGGGAAAAAACCCATTATTTTCCTCTATGAAGCGAGGGAGATCTGAAAAACCGGGAAGGCTGATGATCTGGTCAATGGCCGCGTCTGCTTTTGCCCTTTCAATGCTTTTCCGTACCATGAGGAGAGGGGCCCCTCGCGCGGGAACCCAGAGATGGGCGGCCTGATCCGTGCGCGAGAGGTAGTATACATCAACCTTTTGCACGAAGAGTGCACCATCGAGGTTATGCTCCCTGAGCATTCCCTGGAGCCGATCCACACGGTGCCTGATTTCATTGCGTATTGCGTCGCTTGTCACTCCATTCCTCCTGTTTCAAATAAATCTGCCTTTTCACGACCGTTTTTTCCCGGGATCATTTTTTTCAATTTGGCTTGTATACCAATCGATCTGGCGGCAGATACCGCGAATAATTCTTACTTCCCTCGCTCGAAGGGGAAGCCGTGAAAGGTATCTCCGGATGTTGAGCATCCAGTGCTCAGGGTTTTCGGGCTGCAGAAAACCAATTTTCATGAGCACCTGCTGCATATGATCGTACATGCCTTCCAGTTCAAAGTCGTTCGCAAGCCGGGGAATGGGCTGTACCGGTTCTCCGGTGGATGCAATGGAGATTTCATAGCAGAGGATCATGACCGCGTGGGCGAGGTTGAGAGAAGAAAATCCTGAAGTGGGAATGTTTACGATGGTGTGGCAGTGGCGTAGTTCTTCGTTGGAAAGCCCCCGGTCCTCGGGTCCGAAGAGGAGGCCCACTTCATTTTCCTGTGAAAGGGAGATGAGGTCCTTGGCCAGGAGGCGCGGACTGGTCAGCGCAGGCCGCAGGGAGCCGAGCCTTGCGGTAGTCCCTGCCAGGTAATGAAACGGGGCAAGGGCGGTTTTGAGGTCGTCAAAGACCTCAAGTGCCTCTACCACGTCCCAGGAAGGGCCGGTTGCGGTTTTCAAGACCCTGGAGAGATCGCAGTTTTTCGGTCGAACAAGAATAAGCCGCTGCAGGCCCATATTGGCCATGGCCCTGGCCACCGAGCCGATGTTTTCGGGAATTTGTGGTTCGACCAGAATGATCCCGATATGGGAGAGATTTATTTTTGCTTTCATGCACGCAAAATGTGGCGGTTATTCGCCTGAATCCGGGGGATCCGGCGGGGCCTGGAGAATTTTCAGGATGTCAGCCATGAGTGTGTCGCTGTCAAAGGAGAATGAAACGGTCCCTTCCTTGACCTCAAAGGAGGTGAGACGGCAGTGATATTCGTCTGCCACTGATTCCAGGGCCTTTCTGAACCGGGCCGCGTCCGGATGGGTGTTGCTGTTCACCTTCTCGGAAAAGAGGTCTACTTCAATGACTCC
>JAFDGR010000269.1 GCA_019309145.1 Deltaproteobacteria bacterium
GTCATGATGAATGCGCCCGAAAAACAGCAGGGAATCGTCTGGAGCAGGCTGAAAATCAAACTGCTTGATGTCAATGCCGTGATGGATGGTCTTGATATAATCAAGATCCGGCGAGCGGTCGGCATCGCTGATGGAAACATAGAATACCCTGTTGTTGTATTTTTTGTAAACCGGCAGGATACCGGGCGATGAAAAGCCGTGAATGGTGGTCACCAGCGGGGTGCTGATAAGGCCGGTATAGGTCAGAGGCAGATAGTCAAAGTGGTTGTGGATCATGTCGTACCCATCGGCATGTTCAAAGAGTTCAGAAATGTGCAGGCACTCCCAGACCTTTGGTATAAGCGAGCGGTTTTCTTCATAGCCCTGCGGGCAAATCGCATGCAGTGTGCCGCTGGTCTGCGAATCCGCGGTTGCAAACAAGGTGACATCATGACCGCGCGCCACCAGCCCCTCGGTTAAGAGAGATGCTATATTTTCCCAGGGCCCGTAGTGACGTGGCGGGGTGCACCAGGCAATGGGCGAGAGCATGGCAACGTGCATGACCGATCCTTTCGTTAATCAGTTTCTTGTGACGACGGCTGGTTTAAGATCTCGTCGGTATAAAGCTTTTGCAATGTCATCAACGAAAGCAGCCAGGCAAGGGACGATTCGGCGCCCTCATTTTGGTTGATGCCGTCCGCCATCAACCCATCCCGGCAGCCGCCGGTCTTGGGATCATAGAGCGACATATTCAGGTCATTGTGCCCGAGAAACCAGTTAAAGCACATCACCGCATTGTCGAGCCATGATTTATCCCGGGTGACGTTAAAGGCTTCGACGCAGGCTTCGATCATGGCATTGGCCTCGACGGGCTGCTGGTCGAAGCGAGCCTTGGGGCCGCCTTGTTCATACCATCCGTTGTTGCCGATTGGGACAAAGTGACCGTCTTCGGTTTGGATGGTGAGCAGCCACTTGAGGGATCTGAGTCCCATATCGAGCATATCGCTCCGCTGTATCCATTGACCGGATAGGAGGAGGGCATGGGGCAACTTGCCGTTGGCATAGTTCAAGGCGTTTTCAAGCCAGGGCCAGTCGTCTGTTCCATTGTTTTCAAACTGATCAAAAAGCCTGTTGGCAAGGATCTCCCGGATCCTGCGCACATCACTGTCGCCGGAAAACTTGTCCAGGTAGGCATGTATGCCCACCAGACAAAAAGCCACGGCGCGAGGTGAATGAAAATTCTCGACAGCTTGCAGTGCCTTGTTAAAAAGGGTCGTGCTCATTGCGAGATGCCCGGGATTTTGAAGAAACGACACCGCCTTGCCGAGGCTCCAGATCGCCCTGCCATGTGCATCTTCTGATCCGATCTCCTCCGTCCACTGCCTCGAATAGCTCATGAAGTTCCGAAAACGACCTTTTTTTTCATTGAAGGCATACAAAAGGAATCCGAGATAATGACTGCTGAGGAAATCAAGCCCCAAGCCGTTTGTCGGCAGGTATTTTTGACCCATGGCGGCAACCAGCAGCGCCCTGGCGTTATCATCGGTGCAATAGCCATGGGTGCGATCGGGAATGGTATAGTTGGCATGCTGCAACATTCCGGTATCATCGGTAAAGGCTTTCAGGTGATCCAGCTTGATCTCCGGGAGCTCGAAATTCGTGATGGCCTTGATGTTCTCAACATAAGAATACCGGGGACGGGGGTACCGGGTCCTGCTCAGTTGAACTTCCCTGAAAACCTGGAGGTACTTTCGGGACACCTCCTTCCAAACCGCATTGCGGCTGAACATATAGGCTTTTTTACGCATGGCGTGCCGGTCGACATCGCTGCCCAGAAGGTCGATGATTTGTTCCGCCATGGCATCTGGATTATGGAAGGGCACAATTCGGCCCCGGCCTTCGGCAAGCATCTCGGCAGCATACCAGTACGGGGTCGAAATGATGGCTTTGCCTGCGCCCATGGCATAGGCGAGGGTCCCGGAGGTAACCTGGGCTTCTTCAAGATAAGGGGTTACGTAGATATCGGCGAGGCCGAGAAACTCACATAACTCTTTAAGTTCAACAAAACGATTTTGAAAAATGACATGCTCGCTGATATTGAGTTTGCGCACGAGCTGCTGCAGCATTATACGGTACGCATCCCCATGAAATTTCAGGATATTCGGATGTGTTGCACCCAGGATAATATAAGTCACATCAGGGTGTTTTTTGATGACCGCCGGAAGGGCCTGCAATACATTTTCAATGCCCTTATTTGGGGAAAGCAAGCCGAACGTCAGCAGCACCTTCTTCCCTTCCACGCCGAACTTGTCTTTGTAGAAACTGGGGTCGATAAACGGCGTATCCGGAATACCGTGATGGATAAAGGCAATTTTCTCCTCGGGAACCGCATAGATATCTTTAAGAAAGTCAGAGGCCTTACGGCTCATCACCACCAGTTTATCGGACAGATCGGATAGCTTGCTCATAACGGCACGGTTTTCCGGGGCCGGATCTTTCAGAATCGTATGCAACGTTGTCACGACCGGCATACGCAGATCACCCAATAGTTTCAGGAGGTGGCTGCCGGCCGGACCGCCGAAAAGGCCGTATTCATGCTGAACGCAGACAATATCCGTCTTGCTGATATTGAGGAATTGAGCTGCCATGCTGTAATCACTCAATTTGTTCTGGTTGATTTCAAAACGCACTTTTTCCGGATATGGATATCCCTCGGGTTTATCATTCATGGCAGCCGCCCAGCAGGAAATATCGGGGGCTTCCGCTGACAAGGCTTCAACCAGGTCCGTGGTGAAGGTCGCGATCCCGCATCGGCGGGGCAGATAATTGCCGATTACGGCAACCGCGTCGATTCCTTCATAATACTGAACAAGAGATGACATAACCGCTACCTTACTTGTTTTGCGTTCATTTTTCGTTTTTCCACATCGATTTCCTTTTGTCTTTTTTTTGCTTCCGCTTCTCCTTTGGTGTTCGCTTACCTTTTTTCTGTTCTTCTCGTCTGTCTTTATCTCTTTTTCCCTTGTCGCCCATTTCATTCCCTTTTATTTTCAAAAAACTTTTTATCTCATAATCAGCCATAGTTCATCATGTGGCCACACGTCCCCATATGTTCGTTGTGAGCTCCTTGCCAGCAAAGTTTTTTCCCGTCTATGATTCTCCCAAAGATGATTAAAATTGCCATTCCCGGCAGAATATGACGGAGGTGCATCGAGTAAAGCACCAGTCTTTTTTTATAAGGGAACCCACATATGAGTCCCCTTTAACAGCTCATTTTTTGATAAGAAGTCCAAGCTCCTCGGCGCATGCTTGGCTCACGCCATCATCAGCCTTTTTCTGCCCGGGCATTTTATCCCAGCCCTCTTTTTCAATGAATTCAGCCCTGTTCCATGAATCTATTTCCCCTAATTCCTTGAGTTTCTCCTCATGATTGGGCTGCTTCATAAATTGGGCGACGCAGATCGCCGCCTGACTCGCCAAAACCGCTTCTTCGGTCATCGTTTTGGTCGTGCCGGAGGTTGTCCACCCCCCCCACGCAAAACCGATGATCATTGCGACGACTGCCCCACAAACAAGACCCAAAACTCCAAACTTCATTTTCCCTGCAGTTTCTGGTTTCATTGATCATACCTCCTTAAATTATGTTGTGATATTTTTGCCTAGGATGACCTTTCGACTCATGAATTGGATCACCTCATCGGCCCTGGCCGGCACTCGGCCGTTTTTCCCGTTTGAAGATCATTTCCTGGATGCTCCTCGTTTCCGCAATGCCTTCGACCTGGGTGGCTTACCGGCTTACTGAGCGATCCTCAATTCGCATATTTTGCGGAAATGATGGCCATAAATGGCAAGCGTAATATTCAGCGGGAGCATTTTAGGTCGGCGAAAAAGAGTCCAGAATATGATTTTCCAATATTGGAATCGTTCCTTGCCGAAAATACCCAGGCGGACACTTGAACGCAAGACTGCCAGCAGACGTTGAAAATCCAGAGGGGTCCTGACCTTTGGTCTCTTATACTCCTGGAGGAAGGTCATCGCCAGTTTATCGTAATGCTCAGGTGAGTAAAT
>JAFDGR010000270.1 GCA_019309145.1 Deltaproteobacteria bacterium
TCGGGTGATTTGATTGCCGGCCAGGAGGTGGAAGCCCAGGTGGATGAAAAAAAACGCCTGGCAACAGCCCGCAACCATTCCGCAACACACCTCCTCCATGCCGCGCTCAGGGAAATCCTGGGAGATCATGTAAAACAAGCCGGATCTCTTGTTTCCCATGAGCGGCTTCGATTTGATTTCAGTCATTTCAAACCGGTTCGCCAGGAAGATCTCGAAGCAATTGAGTTACGAGTAAATCGCCACATCCGGGAAAACGTGCCGGTGCAGACGCAGGTGATGTCCAGGGAAGAGGCCATGCAAACAGGGGCCATGGCTATTTTCGAAGAAAGGTATGGAGACAATGTCCGGGTGGTCTCCATGGGAGACGGGATCAGCCGGGAACTCTGCGGCGGAACTCATATCCAGCGGACAGGAGACATCGGGCTTTTCCGTGTTGTGAGCGAGGCCGGCGTTGCCGCAAATGTACGCCGTATTGAGGCCCTGACCGGAGAGGCTGCCCTCCGCAATGACCAGGAACAGGAGAAAATCCTGAAATCGTCCGCATCCCTGCTGAAGGCCAACCCCCATCAGGTACCTGAAAGACTGAAACACCTCCTTCAGGACCTGAAAGACAGGGAACGGCAAATTGAGCAACTCAAGGCCAGGCTCCTCACCCGGAAATCTGAGGAATTTCTGGCCGGAGTCAAAGAAGTTGCGGGGATAAAGGTCCTGGCACAGGAACTCGAGGCAACCTCGCCTGCTGAACTCCGGGATGCCGCGGACAGAATAAAGGACAAGCTCGGATCGGGGATTGTGCTGCTGGGGGCCAGCCGGGAAGGCAAGGCAATGCTCACCTGCATGGTGACGAAAGATCTTGTGGGCCGTTTCAAGGCAGGTGATATTATCCGGGAATTGTCGGCCGTTGTGGGCGGAAAAGGGGGCGGTCGTCCGGACATGGCCCAGGGCGGGGGAAATAACCCCGAGAATCTGCAACAAGCCTTTTCCAGGTTCTATGATCTCATTTCTTCAGCCTCCTCATGATTCCCATAAAATTTTGGGGCCCCTTCACCACGTCGATTGAAGGCACCACTTTGTGGTGGCGTATTGAAGCGAGAGAATTGTTTTTCTTGGGGGGTTATTTCTTGGCGAGTTTTGCTTCACATCTCCCGAGATACTCCAAGGCCTCATAGTATTGGCCCACATCGGGATAATGTTCGATGGCATAACGAAAACGGCCTTCAGCCGCACGATACTTTTTCTTCTTGAAATAGAACCGTCCCACATAGAGCTCATGCTGGGCTAAGTCCATGTAACACCTGCGAATCTTCATGCGAGCCCGGGCGGCATAGACACTTTTTGGAAACCGCTTGACCAGGCGACCGAAATCTTCTTTTGCCCTCATGGAATGGGTCTGGTCTCGATCTATACTCTTCATCTGTTTGTAATGGCACATGCCCTCACGGTAGATCACATAGGGAATGCTTGGATTCTTCGGATGCAGCTTCTCAAATTCCTTATACGCATCATATGCTTCATCGTAAGAAGACTGCATAAAGAGAGTGTCGGCCATTTTCATCTCTGCCATGATCGCGAACTTGCTGTAGGGGTACCTGTCCTTGATCTTTTGAAACGCCTCGGTCGCCGCCTTATAGTATCCCCGGTCAAGATCATCCATGGCCTGCGCCATGAGCTCGGAAGGGGGCTTTTCCTCTTCCTTCCCAAGCAGCCATTCCAGCGGAGCACAACTCCCCAGAAGGAGTACACCGGCCAAAAGGCAGAGGAATCCCCGGTGAGAGGAACGAACAAATCTTTTGTGTTTGAATATGCCCATACACTTCCTGCCGGCTGCCCAGGAGAACAGAAAAGCCCCGCCTTCTTCCAACAACGGGGCCCGGTTTACTTCAGATTTCGCCTCCTGCGCAAAAAAAAGCTGCACCCCCGGATATATTAGAGAAGCTTTTTCAGTTCCGCTTCTATGTGACTCTTGGGGTAGGCCCCAATGATGGTCTGGGCCACCTCTCCATTCTTAAATAGAATCAATGTCGGGATGTTTCTGATGCCGAAACGTGCCGGTGTGCCCCTGTTCTGATCAACGTCCATCTTCGCCACTTTGACCTTTCCCTTATATTCACTGGCTAACTCGGCTACAGCCGGCCCGACCATTTTACAGGGGGCACACCATTCAGCCCAGAAATCAACGATGGCAGGGATATCTGACTGCATGATTTCTTTGTCAAAAGTGTCATCCGTTACTTCCAAAACATCAGCCATGCTTTTACTCCTTTCCCTTCAACAGCGGGGCCTCTATTCAGCCCCCTCCTCGACGAGTTTCTTCAGATTGTTGATAAGGGTAACCGGGACCGGCCCGGACTGCGCATAGAGCTTCAAGATGTCGTGTGAGACCTTGACCTTCTCTTCTACCACATCCCAGCCAATCTTTTTTTCCTCTATCTGATCCATCAATTGGATAAGATCTGCTGATTCCATTCTTCTCCTCCCCTTTATTTCTTCTTCGGCGCCAGGTCCGGTGGATAGATATATTTTGGGTCCATTTGGTAGGTCCACGGAAGCCCCCACCATTGCCACCCGTAGTGACGCCTGAGGCCAAAACCGATCACCTTGTTTCGCCTCGCGAGTTGCCGGTAGAACTTGTCACGATTGCTGTTCTTAAACGTGGGAAACGGCGGCCCTTCAAATCCATCTTCCACATCGTACACATTCTTGAAACCTGCTTCCACCAGGTCCTTTGCGGCCAGGGCGCTCCGCGTGCCATCGCGGGAAATGAGAAGAAGGTTGTCCGTCTTCTTGAAGAGCTTTGCAATTTCTTCCACGAAATGCTTATTCTTTTCCCCAAAACTGTAGCTGCATTCACCGCCCTTTCTCAGAAGCGTGCCGGAATAAAAAAAGTAGGGGAAAAGATATGCTCCGACCGGATGGCCGACAAACTGGTATTCAGCTCGCGTGCGCACGTCCAGAAGGTAGGTATCGGGCACGGTGTTGAGCATGTCCAGGGCCTCGATGCTCAGTATCTTTTTTATGCCCGGTGCCTGGGCCTGGGCAGGCACTGCAGAAACAAGGGAAAAGAGAAGCACGGCCAGAAGCGGCAGCCCCCTTTTCCAATCAGAGATCCAACTCATGAGGTTTTTTTCTTTCAAGATTGCCTGCATCTCCCTGGTCCAAATCTGATAAGATCGAAAAAAGTGCCCATGGGTGTTCTGAGCATTTTTTCAAAACTCATCCTGTCTGCGAGTGTGTCTTGAGCTTTCTGATTTTTTAATGCAGCAGCGGGGGCTTGTCAACGAAAAACATCCTTCAATCCGAAATCTCACAGCCTCGTGCGCCTTTCCGCCGGGAAATCCTTCTTGACAGAAATCACAAGAAAACCTACCCTTTTCTGGTCTCTCAGCGGTAGAGCCTTTGAAAATCATCGACACGGACTCGCCTGGGTAGCCCGGTGGGCGTGTTGCTCTCTGCCGGGAACGGGCTCCTGTTCCCAGAAAAGAGACGCATGAAACACAGGAGGAATACCATGACAGTCAGCGAGGTTTACTTTTCCGACCTCAGATCCTCAATGAAAAGAAATCTTCTGGCGAAACTGGGCGAGCTGTTGGATAAGGCAGGGCTTGAAGATATTGTTTCTCCCAGGGATTTGGTCGCCTTGAAACTCCATTTCGGTGAAAAAGGAAATACCGCTTTTATCCGTCCGGTATTCATCAGGCACATCGTGGGCCGTCTTCAGTCCCTCGGTGCCTTTCCTTTCCTGACAGACGCGAATACCCTGTATGCCGGGACAAGGGGCAATAGTGTTTCCCATTTAAAAACAGCCATTGAAAACGGGTTCGCCTACCCGGTGGTGAATGCCCCGGTTATTATTGCCGACGGCTTGCGCGGGGCTGCGTACGCGTCGGTTCCCGTGAAGCAAAAACATATCCGGACCGCATACATAGGAAGAGAAATTGTTGATGCGGACGCCCTCATCAGCCTTGCTCACTTCAAGGGTCACGAGCTATCCGGTTTCGGGGGCACCATAAAGA